>JADKDV010000004.1:313073-626147 GCA_016718315.1 Candidatus Obscuribacter sp.
CCTCTGGCGGACAACGAGATGGTGGACGTCAGCGATGTCGTCTTCATCATCGGCGGCAACCACGGCTCGGCCAACGTCGTCGAGCGCAAGGCTCCTCCAGGCTTTGCCACCTACACCGAGGAGAAGCGCGGCGAGGACGACCGCGAGCAGATCAAGAATGCCATGAAGGAGCGCCATCGTCCGGAGTTCCTGGATCGGCTCAACGAAATCATCTTCTTCAACAAGCTCAGCCGCGAAGATCTGCTCAAGATCACGCGTCTGCGTCTGGATGAGGTGGTTGAGCGCTATCAGCAGGTGATGCCGCGTGGTACTGCTTTCACCGTCCAGGTGGAAGACAGCGCCCGTGACTTCATCTTCGGTCATGCCATGGAAGAGAAGGGCAACGCCCGCCGCATCGGTCGCATGGTGCAGAAGTACTTCACCGACCAGTTCGACCGCATGCTCACCAAGGTGCAGCTCAACGAGTTGCAGATCACCGTGGACGATCTCGTCAAGGTCGAGTACCTGGGCGAGGGCGACGCGCTGCTGTTCTACCTGTTCGAAGACGAAGGCGAAGTTGCCGTCGGCGAGGACATGGTCATGAACCGCGGCGAGACTTCGGTGACCGAGCTGTTCCTGGGTCGCGAGCGCAAGCGTGCCACGCTCAAGCTCAAGGCCAAGGGTGATGAGAAGGTAATCTACAAGGTCGCCTTCGCCGCTGATTCTGAGCGGGAGATGCTCGTGCACTACAAGCAGTTCGTTCGCGAAGTGCGCGAGATTCTGGATCTGCCGATCGTTTCCTTCGAGATGGCGGCGTGCGCTCCCTGGGAGCTGACGCTGTACATCGAGTGCACGGTCGACCAGTCCAAGATGCTCGAAGATCAGTTCATCCCCGAGGGCGTCGTCTCCAGGACTGACCGCAAGTCTGCATCGAAGTAGGTGCTGATTGATGTCCACCAAACACCGGCTGACCATCTTTCTGGGTCAGCCGGTGAGGGCGTTAGTGAGCAGTTGCAAGATGCAAGAATCGACGAGATAAGCCCACAAAGCTGATTCTCGTCGATTCTCTTTTTGTTGGGAAGTGTTATAGCATATAGTAAAATTCGGTCTCTTTGTCTGCTCTTTTCTCTTTTTCGCTCTCTCTATCTCTATCTTCGCTCTTTCCAATTTCTCTTTCTTGAGCAGAAAGGAGGCAGCCACCATGGCTGCCTCCTCTCTGGACGATGTTCTGGTCAATTATCTGGTCAATCAAGCTGATGCTTGGATTGAGTCATTATTCGCAGCAGCTGGTGCACTCTTCGCAGGCTTTGACACAATCAGCCAGTTTGGGGTCATTGAGGTCTTTGCACATTTTGGCGCATTCCATGCAGACTTGATGGCAGACTTCCATGAGTTTGGCTGTATTGGGCGATTTGCGTGCTTGCAAATTAGCCGATGCTTTGCACAAGGCAATGCAATCGAGGATGATTTGCTGATTTTTGCCAGCGGTGTATTTGCCGCCCTTTTTTTGCATGTATGACAGCGCTGAGTCGCAAGTCTTGGCGCAATCAGAGCAAGAACGCTCTGCTTTAGCGCAAGATTTGGCAGTGCCGGCAGCATCCTTGGCATAAGCCTGAGGGATGGCAATAAGAGCAATAAGCATGATCAAAAGTGCAAATAGTTTCTTCATTGTGAAACTCCTTGAAAAAAAGTGTAGACCCTGATTTGACGAGGGTCGGCTTAAATCAAAAGGCTTCGCAACCTCAGATAAATGGGCAGCTTGGTAGTGCGTGGATGGGGTTGTGTCAGGCTGGTAGCAGGGCTATCAAAGCCAGGCAGCATAGCTGTAAAGGCAGGAGCTGTAACTGCACCCTGCGATTTGATGGGGATAAATTTGGGTGTAGTGCTGGGTATCGCTCCGGTCTGCATATTGCCGGGAGTGACGGGCGCCTCACAGCAACAAGACTTAGGCTGGTCAGCGCGCTCCACCATGGCACAGCAGTCCATGGTCTCGGCTGCCTCGCCACAGTCTGCCATATAGGCACTGAGGGGCTGACAGAGGACCCGTACAGGTGCCAAAAGGGTCAAAAGCAGGGCAAAGCACAATAGCGTCAATTGACGTTTCATGTCTCTCTTACTGCTAATTGCCTGATTTAACATCGCCTGTCTGTTGCATAGGTTTGAGCGGGATGCCTTTTTGCATTGTACCGCCACTTTGCCAATTTAACCGGCTGACATCTCGTCCGTTTTACTTCAGTCAATTTTAAACAGTGTCCACTTGTTGGTTTTAGCGACTACCGCTATTTCTTTACCTGGCTGTCTAAACCAATCGATGTTTTGCAAAACTTCTTTGGGTGCCATTATCCAGTGGGGTTTTTTTGTGTGGTTCAAAAAAGCTTGAGCTTCGGCGGCGGAGGTAATACATGGCACATGGTGATGCAGATAGTATTCAAAGCTGGGCTCAAAGCGGATGATAGTAGCGAGGTTGCCGCCTTGCTCTTTGACTTGCATGGTGAGTGCATTGACTGGCATTTGTCTATCTTGATAAAAGGCTAGATGGGCCTGGGGCATGGCAAAAGCCACGCTAATAGCGCCAATGGCCAGCAATATACAGAGTGCATGGCGGATTTTGCCAGCAAATATAGCCCCCATATAGACCAGGCTGCCCACTAGCAAAAACCCCAGTAGTAGCTGTTGTTGCTTGAGAAATAAGCCGACCCAACCAGTTAATTTAAAAGTTAAAACATTAAAGACCAGCACAGCCACAAACAACACAATGGCTGAGATCTTTAGTCCCAGTCGAGACTTTAGGGCTGAGCGCGCGGCGATAAAAGCTGCTCGGCCAGTCAAAATAGCCAGTGGCGCCATGGCAGGCAAAATATATGTCGGCAGTTTGGTTTTGATGGCACTAAATAGCAGTAAAACAAAACAAGCCCAGACTATCTGTAACAGCACAAAAGAGGCGCTATCTGAGAGTTTTGTCCGCTGTGCAAATAGTCTTTTGTTAAAGGACGGAGAGCTAAAGAGAATAAGACTCCAGGGAAAAAGTCCACCCAGTACGACCGGAATATAAAACCAGAAAGGCTGCTGGTGATTGACTGTGCCTACCATGCGACCAAAATTTTGAGTGATAAAAAAGTCCATAAAAAATTTGCCATTGGTGCCGGCATTGGCAGCAAAGTACCAGGGCGCGTTGACAGCAAAAATCAGAGCCAGACCCCAGAGTGGTTTTAGTTGCCAGATACTTTGCCAAAAGCCCGACAATGAGCCAGATGTGATGGCCATATGCAAACCCAAAATCGCTGCTACAAGGATAACCGCGATTGGTCCTTTGCACAAAAATGCCAGTGCCAGAGCCAGATAGCCCAGCATCAGTACTAGCAGATTGCCTTTTTTGTGATAGTAAAAGAGCGCCAATAAACCGCTAGACATAAAGAGTGTGAGCGGCATATCGGTCAAAGATTCATGCCCGAGAGCGGAGCTAAGCGGGAAAGAATAAAACACTAAAGCCGCTACAAAGGCTTGTTTGGCGCCAATAAAGCGCCTTGCGCTAGCAAAGATAACAAAGCCCATGGCGATGGCGGTCAGTGCCGTAAAAATGCGACCGGCAAAAGCTGTGTCACCAAGTAGATTTTGGCATGCCGCCACAGCCCAAAAATAAAGTATCGGCTTGTCGAGCCAGGGCTCGTAGTTGATCATCGGCAAAAGATAATTGCCTGACTCAACTATCTCGCGGCTGGCTTCGATAAAAAAGCTGTCAGTAGGGTCGAGTGGTCCATAGCTGCCCAGCCCTGGTAAATAGAGCAGGGCGCCAATAGCCATTAATGCAAGCCGGTAGACATTTACCCGCTCTTTACTCGGGGGTGTTTTGTCTGGAGATATAGGTGGGGTAGCCGCTTGCATCACTGCAATACAGTAGCAGTATTTTGCCTTGCCGATAGTGCTAAATGCGATAGTAGAAACAGAGATTTAAAAATAAAACAGAGCATTGTCTCGGCTTGCCAAATCGCCAAAAAAAAGAGAGGACCAGCAAGCAATGCCTGACTGGTCCTCTCCTTAAAAGATCGCTGGTAAATGCTAGCGACAATCGTATCGTCAGCCAGGCGTCGGGTTTATCTGAAGAGCCAGATAGTCTGGAACTCTAGTCAAACCTTACCCGGATCAAGAGCGACCACTTTGTCGCGGAAAATCTTGGTCGCTTCTTCGTCGGTCAGAGGCTGACCGGTGCTGTCGACCATCTCGTCAGTGCTCCAGGCTTTGCCGACGACCAGGCGAGCCTGACGACGATAAAGCGGGAAGAGCAAGAGCACGACAAAGTACTGCACCGCCCGGTCGAGACTGCTGAGCCAGGCGCCCGGGTATTTGCCGTAGCGCAGGTAGGATGGCACCAGGTAAACCGGCTTGCCGCTACGACGAGCCGCTTCACGAGCGATTTTGACCGTACCTTCCTTGAAGGGCTGGACTTCGGGCGAGAAGTTGGTCAAGCCTTCCGGCATGATCACCATCGTCTCGCCGCCCATCAGCATCTGTACTGCTGCTTCACGGGTGCGGGCGCCGCCATCGCGGATTTCGTCGTTGGCGACAAAGACGCCGGCTTTGCTCAGCCAGAGTCCAGGCAAGCCCCAGGCAAAGGTCATGACGCGACCATGAGCCATGAAGCGCCCGGTGCCTTTGACCAGCAAGGGCATGATGGCGACATCAGCCCAGTGGGGGTGATTGGCCGAGATGATCTTGGGTCCGTCCACCTTGTCGATGTTTTCTTGACCCTCGATGTGCACCTTGCCGACCTGCAAGTTGAGCAGGTGTTTGAAGACCCGTTTGACCTGCTGAGTGGCCTCCATGGTGGGACGGGGCGCAACATAACCACAGGTTTTGATCTTGTCGCGCTCGGGCTTGAGGGCGCGAATCAGAAAGACAAGACGCAGGACAAGCGACACTGCTGTGATGCCTAAGGCGGCAAACACAAGCCAGAGCGGTCCTGCTGCTGACACCATTGATGTCAGCTCATTGATTGAGCTAAAAGTCATAGTACTGACCCCTGGGGCTACTTGCCAGAGAGTGGGTAGCCCAATTGTTGGAGAGTGGCGCGTGCCTTTTTGAGGCTCTTGCGGGTGGCTTTGCTGTCCTTGCTCTGGCAGTTGGACAGGATGGCGGTGAAATCGCCCTTGAGAGTCGTCAGAGCGCTCTCATAGGCGGCCGGGTGACGATGACCGGGTGGTGGGCAGAGTGGCGACGAGACGCTCGGCGTTTTTGATGTAAAACGCCACTTTGTCCAGGTCCGACAAGCTCTTCAGGACAGAGCCAAAGATCTCGCCGTCGGCGTTGCCGATTGCTGTGTCGATGATGCGGGCCTGTACTGTCGCCGGGCGATTGAGAGCGAGCGTGCCATCGGGCAGTTGCAGCTCTTCGAGCAGAGCGAAGCAAGCGACGATGGTGTCCAAAAACTGGACGGCTTCGTTTGCCCGAGTGGGCTGGAAGGTCCGGTCGCCGAGCAGCTTGTGCTTGAAGGCGACGAAGAGCGATTCGACATGAGCGCGCATGATGTAAGTCATGCGATAGCCCTTGCTGCTTTCGCCGGCGGTGGGCAGGCGCTGGGTCAGCATGTCGAGGGCTTCGCCAGTGATGTCGAGCAGCTCGCCGTGCTTGTCGAGGATATTGCCGCAGTGCAGGATGATTTTTTCGCAGCTCATCAGAGAGTCGCCAATCACCTGCAAGAGCGCGATGTTGACCGGAGCGGTCAAAACAACGTGTTCTGCCGGTGTGTCGAGCAAGGCCGCGGTGCGAAGCCAGACCATGGCTGAGGGCAAGTCTTGCGTCAGACGGAAGAGTTTGAAAGATTCCAGAGCGGAAGCAGCCGAATATTCGACCTGCTCGCCTGTGGCATTGCCCTGGTCAGCTGAGCCCTGGGGCTGGTTGCTGTCTTGAGGCATGCCAGGCTTTTCTGAGTCATTGTTGCTCATGAGGATACCCTTTGCATTTGTGCAGTTAGCAGTTGAATGGTCAGCCATCAGTCCCGTTTGCATTTGCAGACAGCGTCAATCTGGGCACCACATCTGGTGCTAGAAAATGTCGCAATTGGGTGAGGGATTTACTGGCTGGAAGAAACTAATGAGTTGAGAAGAAAAGAGATACGCTCAAGAACCTAGTGCTTTTAAAGAGCCAAAAACACCTGGACGTAGGATTTAGTATCTCTAATTATGGTTATATCTGGCTTAGGATCCCGCTCTGGTGGGCTTTTGTTGTCAAGGTGTGCGAGCTGTGAGGGGCTGTCAGTAATTGCCGTTTTTGCAGTTTGCGCCAGTCGCGCTAAGTTTTTGCGGCATGCATTAGAGACTCTTATTGGTAATAAGCTCATGAGCTGATTAGATGTTTTCAACAGTTGCCAAGGCTTATGGCTTCTGATCTGGTGTTTCTGTAGGTTCAGGTTATCGTTCTTCTTTCTCCTTCAAAGCTTTCTCTAAATACAAACACAATAACTACCAGACTATTCAGCATATCTTCCGCCCGAGGTGTTCCTCGCGCATGAGACCTGATTGTCCGGTGAGAGAGCCTGGAGTTAGTAAGACGTTCGCTGGAAGCGGCAAGCACTGGAGGTCTCACACCTATCAGAGCTTGCACCTTCTCTCCTTCTGAAAAGATTTTTTACGGAGAAACCATGTTAAAGAGACTCTACTCCAGTCTCAAGGCGGTAGCATTGCTCGTCGCTCTTCTCTGCCTCGGTTTGATGGCACAGGGTGGCGTCTTTGCACGCGAACTCTTGAGCAAACTCCAGGGTCAAGACCTTGGTGGACTGTCCGAAAAACTCGTGCCGCTGGGCATCAACGCTGCAGTGGCTGTGGTTTTTCTCGGTATCTCGTATCTCTTCTACAAGCCGGCGCACACTGCTGTGCAGAAGACTCTGGACGCCACACCGGCAACACAACGAGGCAAGACTCTGCTTTTGCGCTCGATGCAAGCTGGTTACTGGGTGTTCACTATCTTTGTCGTCGCCAGTGGTGGCACCGGAAGTGCTCTGCCTTCCTCGGTGTCTCCATCCTCAGTGCGGCACTGGCGCTTTCTTTGCAGGGTGTTGCAAGCGACCTCGTCTGCGGGGTTTTTCTGCAGATGACCCGGCGCTTCAACGTAGGCGATAACATCGCCATCATCGGTATGGACGTCAAAGGCAAAATCGTCGATGTCCACTACCTGTCGACTTTGATCAAGGTCGAGGGCGGCATGATTAGCATCCCTAACCGCGATATGTGGTCCAAACCTACCAAGGTAAACGACCCGCCCAAGTCGACAATCATCATGCCGGATGGCCACCGCCCTGACAAGTCGTCGGAGCGGCGTTAACTGTCGCGGTGCTGATTCGGTGGTCAACCGACACTGATTCAGCTTCGCATCAACATCTTCATTAACCAAAACCAGTCCTGTGCACCACCAGTGGTGCAGACTGGCAGGAGAAAACACATGAAAATCAAGACTCTCTCTTCGCTGTCTCTGGCAGCGGTGGCTTGCGATGTTCTTCTGGTCGGCGCCTTCGAAGGCGAAGTGACCGTCGATACCGCCGTCGCCAATTCCGGCAATGGCAGCCACGCTACCGCCGTCAACCTGCTGTCGGGCAATGCCCTGGCGCGTCAGGCTTCGGTGGAGGGCTTCAAGGGTGCCATCGGCGAGACGCTGGTGCACTTCTCGGATGGCCGCACGGCTGCTCCGCGTGTCGTGCTCTTCGGCATGGGCCCGCGCGGCAAGACCGACCTGGCCACTTTCCGCCGTGCCATCACCGCGGCGTTCCGCAAGGCCAAGGCTCTGGGCGCGGCTCACATCGCCATTGCTGCCATCGACCCGCAGTCGGTCAGTGGCGCTGATGCCCGCAGTATCGGCGAAGCCATTGCCAGCTATGCCGGCATGGTCGACTACGAGATGAACCACCAGAAGACCGAGAAGGGCGGCTACAAAGCAGAGTGCACTTCACGGCTGCATCTGGTCGGGACGGGTTCGAGCGCGTCGACATGGGCCGGGGTCTCAAGGGCGGCTTCAACATCGCTCAGGTCGTCAACCTCGCCCGCGACTCTCCAACGAACCGGCTGGCACCTGCACCCCGCGGCGCCGGCTGACCTCGGCAAGAAGATCGCCAGCGAAAGCGGGTGACACCATCGTCACCAAGGTGCTCGACCAGAAGCAGCCGCAGAGCTCGGCGCCGGTGCCTTCCTGGCCGTGTCCCTTGGCTCCGACGAGCCGCCCTGCCTGATCGACATGCTCTACACGCCCAAGGGCGGCAGCAACGACAGCGAGCCTGCCTCATCGTCGGCAAGTCGGTGACGTTCGACCCGGCGGCTCGATATCAAGGCCGCCGACGGCATGCGCACATGAAGCGCGACATGCCGGCGGCGCTGTCACCATGGCTGCCATCCGGGCGATCGCCGCGCTCGGTCTCAACATCCAGGTGCGTGCTGTCATGGCTGCCACCGAGAACATGACCGGCGGTCGGCTTCAAGCCCGGTGACGTGCTTAACACCATCAACGGTCTCACTGTTGAAGTCGACAACACCGATGCCGAAGGCCGCCTCACCTTGGCCGACGCCATCGAATACGCCAAGCGTCAGGGCGATACCACCATCGTCGATCTCGCCACCCTCACCGGTGCCGTGCGCATGATGGTCGGCGACGTCGCCAGCTTGCCCTTCGGCAACAACGATGAGTTCACCAAGCTCGTCGTCGGCGGTGACGGCGCAGACGAGCGCATGCTGACCGTGCCGATGTGGAAGAGTTCATGACGCTTCCAACAACACCGACATGGCCGACCTGAAGAACTCGGGCGGCGCGCCGGGCTCCACCACGGCTGCCTGGTTCATCCGTCGCTTCGCCGGCGAGGACATCCCGTGGGTCCATCTGGACATCGCTTCGGTCGCGTTCCGTGACCGCGAGCTGGGCCCTGACCCCAGGGTGCCACGGGATACGGTGTGCGTGCCTGGTCGCGCTTGCTCGCCGCCTGGCGAGAAAGCGGGACGATCGACTGTCGGCTGGCAAAGACAGCTCGGTCGACCGTTAGCTCGGAGCGATTAGCTGAGGTGATGAAGGCGCCCTTTGAGATCGGTTATGAGGCTCTCCATGAGCTGATTGACCGGTCCCACTGTGGTGCCTTCTATCCCTCTGGATTTGCGCTCGACCAACCAGTCGAGGAAAAGCAGACGGCTGAGAGCATGGGCATGGGGCAGGGCGGCGAGTACGTCCTTTCCTGTCTGCCTGACTCAAAGCAGTAGGCTTCAAGCAAGTCCTGGCGATAGTCGTAAAGACGCCATTTTTGTGGTGCTGCATCGTTATGGTGGCAATGTCCACCAGCGGCACCGAGAACGGCAAACCAGGACCAGTCGATGATAAAAGAGCTTGTCTCGCGCAAGATGATGTTTTCGGCATAAAGATCACCGTGTGTCAGGAGATACTCTCCCCAGCCAGTGGTCCGGCAATGACGTCGGCTAGCTGTACCAAAGCAGCTTTGTCGTCGTCGTCTCCGATGTGCCAGGCACTCAGTTTATTGCACGATGTCAGAGGCTAAGGTTGCCGTAATCAATCGGTGATAAAGAACGCAAATGCCCAGGAGGCACTAGCTCATCAGTGCGGTAAGAATAGGACCGGTGCATCTTCGCCAGTTCTTCACCAAGCTTGTGGGCAATTTTGCTTGAGGTCGTTTTGACTGAGGCTCTCGCAGCAGCTAAGCAAATTATCCTTGACCCAGGTCTTCCATAAACATGGCAGTGGTCTGACCAAGATGGGCTGACATGTAGAGCTGGGGCGAGTTTGAAATGGAAGGAATCAAAATCCTTTCATTGCAAATCCTGCTCCACATCCCAGGGCGGCAATACTTGCTTGTAGATCAGTGATTGTGGCAGTGCGTCTTTGAACTGCAATCTTTCCACCATGGAGAGGTCGCGGTGTCTGAGCAAAGTGCGGTGGCTAATCTCCACTGGCTTGCCATAAAACTCGTCAAGCCAGGACTGTAGCTTGTCTTGGGGCACCGGCGTAATCAAGTCGAGCGACGGATCCTCGCCACGATGGGGCTTATGTCCCTGATTGCGAGCTGATTGGTCTTGCTTGTCCTGTTTGCCGAATTGCATGTTTAACCTGGGTACTGGTCTTGTCGGATCAGAAATCCAACAGATGGGAAGTTATTCCCATTTTACTCCCGTGACAAGCCAATGTTGCGGGAAACCAACTTTTCTTACCTGTCGCTTGAGACCCGCCATCGGTGGGTTTTTAGCGCCATCAACCTAGATAGGAGATACAAATATGGACGGTCGATGCTGGGGCGTCAGCGGCCACGGAGGCATGTCTGGCGCACACGACGGTTTTGGAGTAAGTGACCTCGATATCGGTCACGGTCATGGTCACGGCCATGGCGGTCACGGTGCAGGTCATAACGGCGGCGGTGGTCATCATCACGGAGGTCACGTCACCTCCGAAGCCATGATGGTGGCGCATTCACACTGCGATCATCAGGGCTGGGCTGGCTCTTTTAACCACCTGGAAATCGACGTCAATGGTGGTTTTGGCCACGACGGCTCTCCGGATGCTGTCTATGGCGGAGCCAAAAGCCCCGAGGCTGAAGCGCTCTTTCGCGAGAATGTGCGCAAGGCTCTCAAAGACCCGCAGCGCCGCTTCTACGGTGCTCACGTTGTCGGACACGGCGATCTCGACGTACCGGCAGCCTTCATTACGATTGCCAAAGAGCTGTTCATGACCCGTGTTTGCACGGTTGTCGGCAGCTTCGTACCAATCGATGAGATCAAGCGTCAGCTCACCGACTGGAACGGCGCCATCCCGCTTGTGCCAATCGATGCTGAAATGATGACGCCTCGGGACATCGAGCGTCGTCTGGGCTGTCGCGTACCGGCTGGTTACTATGATGGAGCCACCGGCTTCACCTCGTACCTGGCGGCAGTACTGGCAGGTCGGTGCGTCTCGAGGGTTTCTGGCCTTTCGTGCGCCGCGCGGTGTTCGATCGCGGTCGAAGACCTATGTCGAGGTCAAAGCGATTACCTGGTTTTTTGCCGAGGCCGGTGACTACGAGACGCGCTTTGAAATGCGCATCATCTCGTTGCCGGTCTGGAGATTTGACCGTGCTGTCAAGGACGCTGGTCGCTGGTATCACCGTGGCAAGCCCTGGCATAGTCATCAAAAGACTTGCGATGAGATTCTGGCAAAGCTCTTCAACGTGCTCAAGCACCACGGTCCCTCCGACCTGATCAAGCGTCGGCGGGCCGAAATCGAAGCACGGCGTAAGCCTCCGACTCGTCCGGTGCCGGCTCCTGCTCCGGTACCGACGCCCAGTCCCAATCCGGTGCCGGCTCCTGCTCCGGTACCGACGCCCAGTCCCAATCCGGTACCGGCTCCTGCGCCTGTGCCCGATCCGACCTCCGGGCACAAGCCTCTGCCCAACGGTCCCGGAGACCTGGAGCGTCGCGGCGATGCCGAGACACTGCCTCCGGTGCCGACTGGTGAAGTAGGCGGTGCTGACCCGGCTGCCGACCCCAGGCCGCCCAAGTACGACCCGCCGGTCTCGCCAACCCCTCAGGATTGTGGACCGCGAGCCTGCTTCCGCTGCTGCGGATTGCGACCCGGCTGCCACTGGGCATTC
Source organism: Candidatus Obscuribacter sp. (assembly GCA_016718315.1). Lineage (GTDB taxonomy): Bacteria > Cyanobacteriota > Vampirovibrionia > Obscuribacterales > Obscuribacteraceae > Obscuribacter. The sequence goes on from JADKDV010000004.1 coordinate 324,649, forward strand.
GGGCGCGGATCTGGACAATGCCTTTTACAGCTACGCGGACTTTACCCATGAGACTGCCCCTGCTGCTCCGGCCAATGCGCCTGTGTCAGCAGATCAGGGTAGTGCTCCTGCCGCCGCGCCAGTTGAGGCAACAAGTGGTGCTGCTGTGACCGCAGATGCCGATAAGTCTGGCGTCAAGCCGGACGCTGCGGCTGCGGTCCTGCCTGTGCCGGGAGCTGTGGCTACCGCTGCTGCTCCAGTCCAGTCGATGCGGTGGCGGTATCTGCTTGTGGCGACAACGACCCTGCCGCGCGAGTGGTGGTGGAAGTACATCTGCTCTCCGCAGATGGCTGCAAGGCCAAATAATGGCTATCAGAGTCACTCCTGGTAGAGGACGATGTCTTCCTCGGGGAGCTAATCTCCAGAAGCACTCGTGCGGCAGTCTCTGGAAGTGACCTGGTTTTGTCCGTGCCCGCAAGGACACGGACGACTCGGCTTATCTTTATGGACGTCGACGGGCGTGAGCGCAAGCTTGAAGCCTACGACTTTGACAGTGCCCTTGTGGACTATCGTCTCAAGTGTAGTGTCCTCACTGGTCCGAAGTAGTGCAGGGCTATCGGCGGTGTCTACATCATCGCTGCCAGCGGTGATGCAAGCAAACAAGCAGCTGCAAGCCTGTGGCGCGACGTTGTTATCGAGAAGCACGATCTGTTGCTCAGCACGACGAGAGACCCTCATCGTCTAAAGGAGCCTGCTCGTGCGGACATAACTACTTGGGGGGGGAAGCAATTCCTCCCTCTCCCAATTTCAAAATCCGCACATGGATACAAACGCATTAGCACTACCGTTTAATTTGCGACCCATGGTCCTCAATGACGCTCCAGCCGTCGCGCAAATCGAAGCCGAAAGCTACGATGATGCCTGGCCTCTGGAAGAATTTGTGGGCTGGTTTGACTACCCGAAAGGTCTCGCCGCAGTTTGCGTGGACGATACCGCTGGTGGTACTGTCGCTGGCTTTGTCCTATACGAGCGTCATTTTAAGCGCTTGCATGTGGCAAATGTGGCAGTGGCAAAGCTCTATCGCCGTCGCGGCATCGCTCAAGCCCTGTTGCGGCACGTCGCAAATGACGCCCTTAGCCGCCTGTGCACTCGCGTCACCCTCGAGGTGCGCAAGAGCAATGCCTCAGCGATTGCTTGCTACGAGCAACTGGGCTACGTACACAAGAAAGTCATCCCCAATTATTACGAGGATGGTGAAGACGCAATCTTTATGCAACTCCGGCTCAAAAAGCCATCAACAGGAGGTCGACCTGTCCAACGCAAATCGGAATAAGCCCGACGATTGGCGTTGGAACAGGAACCATTTTTGAAGTTTCAAACCTTAGTTTGAAGGCACAATAACAAAGGCTGGGACCAAGGTCCCAGCTGCCTTCGCTTTTTTTTTGAATTTTGTAGCTGAGCTTTTACTGCTCTTGTTCTAACTAACAAAATTTTTCTCCGTATATACTACGCATTACAGTAGAAATGATTTTTTAAAATAGGCTTTGGGTTAGAAGTAGCTACTGCACTGCCTTCGGGGCCAAATGGTCCCGAGGCAATGAGCAGTTAATTCTTACGCTGCGCAGCTACATGCTTTACTGAGCAGTTTTTTAGTGCCTGGTAGGGTCTGTAGCAATTTCAAACTGGTCCAGCTGCTTGCGTATTTTAGCAATGTGTTCATTGATGTCCCGCAGCTCCAAATCCATCTGCCTGAGTTCACTTTCGTGCCGGAGCACAAGCGCATGCCGACGGACAGCTAGTTCTTCTTTTAGCCTGGCATCGCGGTGCTCTATCTCAAGGCGTTCAATGGACACGGAGCAAGGGCTAAACTGCATGGATGACATTGCATGAATCTTGATCACTTCTTTTGTTGGCGATCAACTGGATCTCTGCCAACTGTCTGGCCGAGGTAATTTGCTTCAGCCTCTTCTCTTAGCTTTGCCAAATTCTTTGCCAGCGCGTTCGAGCATCAACCGCACATCGCAGGTGGTGTATCTGGTGTCGGCCCTGGCGTAGATATCTCTTATGCATTGGTGTATCTCAAACGCTGCCGCAATCGCTTTTTGCCGTCTTACTTTGACACGGTAGCGACGGAGCAGGATGCTGCAAAAGACAATCAGAAAGAAAAGAGTTGGTAAGCTTACACCCAGGAAAAAGCTGGTGAAAGTGTCTATTGGTGCGTGTTGCATGATGTTCCCTTTTTTTGAAAGAACTGCATTAAACACGTGCGTTTTTTTGTTAAGGACCGGGCGGTTGCCGTAAGAGAGAGTGCTTGAGTAAAGCTGAGATTCGACCTGGCACCTTTCTGTGCCTGCAATTTTATTGTAATAGTGACTGGGGGATGGGAGAGGTGGTTTTAGTGCAAATGATAGTGCATGGGAGAAGACCCTCATGATTGGCACTTTAAAGTCTTAAAGGCAATTGAGATGAGCCTGCGGATGGGGTTTTGGCTCGAAGCAAGTGGGGCATCCACGCAAGAGAAAAATACTTGCAGTTAGCAGAGCTTTCGATATCAAAAATGTCACAACGCTGCCCCAACAAGTATTTATTGTGTGCCCCGAAAGGTTGTGTTTTTACTCAGTTAAAAGGGGCTGGATTCAATCTTTGCTGCTTCCGCCAGGTCACGGTTGGACAAGTCCTTATGTCCCATCTGGAGATGTAGTTTTGCTCTGTCTCGATAAGTTTTGGCAGTTGGTTCTAAGGCGATGCAGGTATCATAATCTTTGATTGCACCAGGCAGGTCTTTTGCTTTGATCTTGAGCAGCGCGCGCTCTCTAAAAGCCTCGCCGTCTTTTGGATTGCGTTTGATCTGCTGACTCAGCTCTTCGATTGCTTCTGCAAATTTATTTTGCATATCTAGGCAGTGCGCTATGCGAAAGACATTCCAGTCGGTGTGTTTGATTTGCCAGGCTTTACGGTAGGCATCCACAGCCGGACCATAACGGCGCATGTTTTCGAGTATGCTGCCCTTAATGCGATAGGATTCTGCAGAGTCCGGTGCACTCTTGATGCTCAGATCAATCGCTTGCAGTGCTTCTGGATGTCTGTTTAAGTTAGCCAGAGCTGTCGCTTTTGTATCGTAGGCGCCGTAATCTGGGGACCTGCAACTTACGGCTTTGTTGGCCATTTCCAGAGCTTCTTTGTAGCGACCATCTTCGTTGTCCATTTTGCCCAGTAGGGCGTATGTTTCACCAAATTCAGGATCCATTTGCATTGCTTTCTTTAGGCACTGAATTACTGGTTTAGACTTTTCGTCATCATCCAAGAAGCTCTTGTAAGTGCGTGCCAGTTCGACATAGTCAGTTGCCTGTGCAAATTTTGATTGGGCTAGCATTTGACAGATGGCGCGGCACTCGTAGATAAAGTCATCGTAGTGCAGGTCTTGCGCGATATCTCTTAGTTTATTGGCTTGCTCTGCCGTTAGATGTTTACAGGCTAAGCGCGCTTTGATTACTTCGTTGGATGCTGTTTGAGCTGTGTAGGTCTTAGCTAAACTGGCTCCTGGTAAGCCGCAGGTGGATACTACTGCGCATAGTGAGATGGCGCATTTAAAAAAAATTGCAGTGGTTTTGTTGCTGCTCTTAGTCAATTTTACCGGTCTCACTCGATAGCCATCAGTGTAGCAATATTTAGCTGGCAATATGCCCAGAGTGCAGGTTAAAGTCTCGGATTGGGCTTGTTAAAACGGGCTCGCGTCCATCTTAGCGGCTTCGGCCAGATCGCGTTTATAGAGGTCTTTGTGTCCCAATTGCTGATGCAGTTTTGCTCTATCTCTATAAGTTTTGGCAGTTGGTTCTAAGACTATGCAGGTATCAAAATCCTTGATTGCACCGGGCACATCTTTGCTTTTGATCTTGAGTAGGGCACGGGATCTAAAGGCTTCTCCGTCTTTTGGATTGCGCTTAATTTGCTGGCTCAGTTCTTCGATTGCTTCGCCAAATTTGTTTTGCATCTCCAGGCAGTGCGCAATGCGAAAGACATTCCAGTCTGTGTGATTGAGCTGCCAGGCTTTGCGGTAGGCATCAACGGCCTGACTATATCGGCCCAGGTTTTCGAGGACGCTGCCTTTGATACGATGCAGTTCTGGTACCCAGGAGTAGTGTTTAATGGCCAGTTCAATCGTTTGCAGTGCTTCTTCGTTGCGATTTAGATTGGCTAGGGCAGTGGCTTTGTATTCCAGTGCATGGTAGTCCGGTGATTTGCAATTTAGTGCTTTGTTGCTTAGAGCCAGGGCCTCTTTGTAGCGACCATCTTCATTGGCTATTCTGGCCATTAGAGTGTATGTTTCGCCAAATTCTGGATCGAGTGCTTCAGCCTTTTTGAGGCATTGCATTGCTTGATTGGCCTTGTCCTCATCAACGAGAACGGTCTTGTAAGTCTGTGCCAGAATGACGTAGTCAGCCGCCTGTACAAATTTTGACTGTATGAGCATCTGGCAGATGGCACGGGATTCGTGGATAAAGTCCTGGTGCTGTAATTCTGATGCAACTTTACGCATATGGTTGGCTGTGGCTGGATTTATTTTGCGGCTAGCTACGCGTGCTTTTACCACTTCGTTGGATGCTGTTTGAGCGGTGTAGTCTTGGTCTTGGCCATGGACTGGTAATACAGTCCATCCAAGAAGTACTATTGCGCATAGTGGGCTTGCGCATTTAAAAAAATTTGCGATGTTTTTGCGGCTGATGGTCAATTTGGTAGTTCTCGGTCAAAGGACATCAGTTTAGCAATGATGAACGGGCAATATGACCAGAGTGTAGTCTATACACCTGTTTTATTGAGCTCTAATCTGGAAAAGTGAAAATACCTGATGCAAGCACCACATATCCTCGCTTTTCCAGACCGAGTTAATCCGTGAATTTAGAGTCTGACCCTAATGACTTGGTCCAGACCCTGGTTACTTCGAATACTGCAACCAGCCAAGTGGTACGCAAGCTCCGAGCATGGCGCCCCAAGCTCCTACGTCGCCGCCGAAGTAGTAGGAGACGGAAGAGACAGCGACGAGAGCCATTCCGAACACGAATTTGAGGATGCGGTCGCCGCGTTTGTTTTGGTAACCCATCAGAGCGAATGCGCCCACAGCCCCGACCACGGTCAGCACTGTTGCCGAGCACAAGGCGGCAGTGAGGAAGGCGGACACGCCGCTGGGAAGTGACGTGAAGGCAAAGGTGACGAGCGCCAGCAGGGAAACTGCAAGGATGGCGTAGAGGATGTTTGCCAGGCCCGGGACGGACCGGCGGTTGATGATGCAGAGCAGAGCGATGACGATAATGCAAGCAATCGAAAGTGCGATCATGGCGTTTCCTGTTTTGTTATGCCTGAAAGTAGCGGCAGGTTGACATTGGTGGGTGAAATCACAGCCAGGGTAAACTGGCTGTGCCGTTGCAAATTGCAACCGGCGCTTAAGGGGTTGCCAAAAGCGCCGGCCATTCACGCTAGGTCAGATGAAGTAGAAGGCGACGCCGACGATGGCGTAGAGACCGAGCAGCATGGCGCCTTCCAGCCAGTTGGACTTGCCGTCCTGGACGATGCGAGTGACCACCATCACCGAGGCAAACACCGCGATGATTTCAGCCTGCGAAAAGACCAGGTCCATCGGCTTGCCCAGGATGAATCCGACAATCACCACGACAGGCGCGACGAACATCGCAATCTGCGTGCTGGAGCCGAGCACCAGGCTGACCGACAGGTCCATCTTGTTCTTGCGAGCCATCAGCACGGCGGTGCTGTTTTCGGCGGCGTTACCGACGATGGCAAGCAAGATGACACCGACAAAGACCGGCGTCATGCCCATGGTGTGGGCGGCGTGTTCGACGCTCGAGACCAGCTTTTCGGCCAGGAACACGATCGTCAGGGTGACGCCGAGCAGCACCATGATGGACTTCTTCAGGCTCCAGCTGGCAGCCGGCTGATGCGTGTCTTCGGGGATGTCGGCGACTGGCGCAAGCAGGTGCTTGTGTGTCTTGAGGCTGAAGAACAGCCCGGCGAAGTAGAGCATCATCAGCACGATCGAGATGGCCAGCGCCATTTTGCTGTCGAGCAGCTGGCTGTCCGGCGTGCCGACGTGGTGCAGCGCAGCAGGCAGAAGCAGGGCAAAGGCAGCGATGGTGAGCAGCGTGACGCTGGTGCCAGTGCCGCCTTCGTTGAACTTCTGCTCTTTGTACTTGGTACCGCCGGCCAGGAGGCTGGCGCCAAACACGAGCAGGAGGTTGGCGATGATCGACCCGGTGATGGACGCTTTGACGACCTCGATGAGACCGGCATTGAGCGCCATCAAGGCGATGATCAGTTCGCAGGCATTGCCAAACGTGGCGCTGACCAGACCACCGACGGTGGGTCCGGTGTGATGCGCGACGTGCTCGCTTGCCTCGCCCATGATCTTGGCCAGCGGCACGATCGCCAGGCAGGCGACGAGCATGACCACGATGGGCGACATCTCCATGTAGGAGGCGACGAAGGTCAGCGGTACCGCGAGCAGAAGACAGTTGAACAGTTTTTGCATGTCAGATTCCTGATAGGTGTTGACGAATGGAGCTAACGACCGAGTAAGGCTCATAAGCTCCGGGGATTCCCACAATGGCGCGCCGCATTCCATCCTGATGAGGAGAGATAGTGAGGCTCGGGTGGCGCGTATTGTTTGCTGGGAGGTAAGGTCTCTTTTGGTTTGAGTTAGAATGGAATACTCAGACCGTAGCTAAATAACGCGCCCTAATAGAAGCTATAAAACTGGGAGCTATAAGTATATTTACGTATTTAAAACTCATGATTTAAGCTAGCCCAGCTGGCCTAGCTAGCGCAGACTCTGGAAGACACCAGTCATAGCTAGCGTAGTCCCATGGATGCAGCGTTATCTGGGTTGTGGTGATAGGCTGGCACAGGCTCTAGCCTAGTTGCCGTCTCATCCGCCCTTAAAAAGGGCTTACGTCCAATTTTTGTGCCTCGGCAAGATCGCGTTTGTAGAGATCTTTGTGTCCGGCCTGCAAATGTAACTGAGCGCGCTCTTTGAAGGTTTTTGCAGTTGGCTCAAGGGCGATACAGCTGTCGTAGTCTTTAATTGCTCCGGCAATATCTTTGACTTTAATTTTGAGCATCGCTCTGGTGCGGAAGGCTTCTCCATCCCTGGGATTTGTGGCAATTAGTTTGCTCAACTCGTTTATAGCTTCGTCGTATTTTTGCAGATATTCGAGACAGCGCACTAGTCTAAATACCGCCCAGTCAATGGTGTACAGTTTAAGGCTGGCGCGATAGTTTGCCGCTGCCTCGTTATAGCGTTTCTGGTTTTCCAGGATGCCACCCTTGATGCGATAAAAGCTCGGTTCGGTGGGTTTTTGCTTGATTGCTGCGTCTAGCCATTGCAATGCTTCCTGGGGGCGATTTAAATTTTCTAGTACCTCGGCTTTTAGTACCAGCAAGTCAGAATTGGCATTGGGGCAGGCGAGGGCTTTATCGACCAATTTTAATGCTTCAGCAGAACGTGCTTCCTGGATGGCCAATTTGGCTTTGATGTAATACGCTCCAGAGCATTTGGGGTCAATAGAGAGTGCCTTGTCCAGATAACGGTTGACTGGTTTTTCTTTCTCTTCATCACCAATTACGCTCAAATACGTGGATGCCAGAACTACATAGTTTTCGGCGGTGGCAAACTTGCTTTTGCAGAGTAGCTGGCAGATCTCGCGTGCTTCAAAGATATAGTTATCTCGATTTAGCTCGGCAGCAATCAAGTGCAGCTCAGCGGCATTTTGTGGATTTAGCCTGCGCGCTGTGAGGCGAGCCTGGATCATGGCATTTCTAGCAGTCTGATCGGTGTATTTTGTGACTGCTGATACTGTCTGTGGTATTAATAGTTGGTGCGACACTATGATCAGCAGCGATGCGCTGCTTTTTGCCAGGTTTGCAAATACGGAGTGTTTAGTTGGCAACATTGCATCCATTTGTAATGCCTCTGGTCATTATGCCCGCCGCAGCCAAAGATAACTCCAGTGGACTTTGCTAGATGGGACAAAGTATTAACGCATAGGCATTTGATTTTGGTCTTGACGTCAAAACAGTGCGAAAATACAGACAGGAAGCAAAGGTGTAGGCATGGCTGAAGATAACCGCAAAGACGAGGCCAATTACGGGCGCATGCTCTATGAAGAAATGGAGCGTAAATTGGCACAGCTTTTGAGTGCCGAAAACCGTCAGGCTGCACAAGAGACCATAGGCGGCGCGCTGCAAAAAGGCAAGGAAAGTGCGCAGTTTGCCTTTGACTTGATCTCTGAGCTAACCCGCGAGCTGAGCGGCATTGAGTCCTTTAATATCATTCCTAAGCCTCCTGCTGAGCTAGAGGTGGACATCAAGTCCAAAAAAGAAACCGAATTACCAATTAAACAAGTAATTGCGCCTCTAGTTGAGATGGATGCGGTGATTATTGGCAAACGGATTCACTTCCAATCTCTCATAGACACAGAGATTAAGGGACTCAGATGCAATATCAATGAGGGCTTTGCTATACGCATCAGCACCTTTTTGGGTAAGCAGACCATCCCCATCAAAGGCACCGCGATTTTGAAGCGTGATCAAAACAAGCAAATTGTGATGGAGACCAGCACCACATTGCCTGGCATACCTCTGCCTGTGAGTATTACCATTCCGCTCAAATTGCTATTAAGTGAGGCTAAAAAACGGCTGATTTAACTACTTGCAAAATGCCATCAATTTTGGTGTCATACTTGCTCTAATGGTGTTTTGGTTTTGGCTTAGTAAAAGTGTAGTGTTTGATGAACAAAGGCATGGATATCCCCGACGGCTGGTGGGCAATAGCCGAATCCAGTGAAGTAGGCACAAAGCCCCTTGGAATTGAGCGTTTTGGTATCGATCTGGTACTCTGGCGTAAGGGCAAAGAATTAGTCGTGATGTCCGATACTTGTCCGCACCGCTCTGCCAAACTTAGTCTTGGCGAGATTAAGGGTGATAAAATCGCCTGTCCCTTTCATGGTTTTGAGTTTGATAGCTGCGGTAGCTGCACTTTTGTGCCAGAGACAAAGCAAAGCGCTGTCAATCTAAAGGCACCGACTTTTGTTGCCATCGAGCGTGGTGGCATGATCTTTGTCCGTCTGGGTGAGGCTGCTGAGCCCGCTCCTCCCTGGTTTGAAGAGTTGGAAGGCGGCTTTAGCTACCGTACTATGACAGATGTGTGGGACACCCATGTAACACGCTCAGTTGAGAATCAGCTGGATTACGCCCACTTGCCCTTTGTCCATCGTAATACTATTGGCGGTGGCACAGATCCGTCTCGTCCTGTCACTTTTGAGTTGACGGATCAGGGCATTAAGATGTTTACTGATGCTCACAAAGACACCAAGACGTTCTTCCATCTCAAATTTAACAACATCTGGATGCTCAGTATTTTGCCCGGGCGGCTGTGCCAATTCCTTGCTTTTGTGCCTGTCAATGATAAGCAGACCAAGCTCTATCTGAGGGCCTATCAAACCTTTTGCACCATACCGCTGCTCAGTGACCTGGTAAATCTTATAATGATGCAGCAAAATCGCTACATCCTCAATCAAGACAAACATGTGGTGCTCAGCCAAAAGCCGCTGTGTGTGCTGGATGCCGACGATGAAAAGCTTTATCCTAGCGATAAAGGTATTGCTCACTTTAGAGAGTACTGGCGCACTAGCCTGGAGGCGAAGGCGGCAGCTCATCGAGTTGCGTCGATTAGTTGAGAGGCTGTACTTACGGTCTATAAGAGAGCACTGATCTGATAAGTGCGTTAGAATCGCTATCATGTTTGCGGCGATATCTTTAGTTCATTTGGAGAGTTTGTGCTGCTTGATTCAAGACAATCTTTGTCTAAAATTCGTGGCTATAAGTCGCCCTGGCTTGCGATGTCTATTGCCTATACTGTTCTGTGTGCTTTTGGCGCTTGCCTGTATTGGGGCCTTCAGGAGTCAGCCGAAAATGAATTGACTTCTCGTCTGGATTTGTCTCCAGGTCCATTCATGTTCGAGTCTTCCCGAGATAGTGCCTATGTTTTGATCAAGCACTACCGACCAAAACTTTACTATAATTCACCGCGCCAGCACTTTGAGTTGGGTACGAGAGCCTCTTTGCCAGAAGCACTTGAGGCTGGTCCTCCCGGCTTTGATTTTGGTTTTACCAAAACGCTTGATGCCATTCCGCCTCGTGTATTCTGGCTTAAGACGCCAGAAATCTGTTCAATTATGGGTGAAAGACGAGTCGTTTACGCGGTTTTTTTTGCACCAAAGGGGCGGCGTTTAAATATCAATTTTAAGATTGATGATAGTGCACCACAGGAGGACTTTGAGGTCAGTCTGGTGATGCTCGGAGCACGATTTTCTCCCTTTGGGTGGTATTCGTCTCGTGTTCAGTCCACCGGATACCTATGGGCTGATCATGTGCTGTCAAAAGGTGATCTGAGATTTAGTTGTAGTAAAGATCTTTCGGATTTTTGTGCATCTCCACTAGATTTACCCGTGCCTTTAACTGGCAATGGAGAGGGGCTCAAGCTTTCTCAAAATGTGATTTGTGGAGAGAGACTCAAATCAAATATGTTCTGTCTACCCAAGAACGAAGAAGAGCTGAAAGAGTTTTTGGCAGCGCGGCATATTGAATATAGTGAAGGTCAGCCTGCACGTTAGCTGGACTAATCCGCTAAAAATAGCAATTGAAGGTTAATTGATTTTGGCCGGCTTTTATTTATTTTGATGGCAGAGGATAATGACGCGATTATCTCGGTGGTAATGGCTATGCAATCCAAAAGTGCTCTTTTTACAACTATTACTTGTTGTTTTGTCGCTGTGGCGAGCAGCGCTTGCGGGAGCGATGTTGCGTCAGGTGGTGCGGACGGCGGACAGCGTAGTCTCTCCAATCCAAACTGTGTCTATCGTAAGGCAGATGATCCAGAGCTTGCAAGGCTAGCAGTCAAAGCGCGAGCAGAGTGGCCGCGCTTTTGTAAGGCTTTTGCATCAAGAGTAAAAGATAAACAAGTAAGTTTTGTAGTCAAAGGTGCATTCACCGAAGGCGAGGATACTGAACACTTTTGGTTGGATGTGACTGGTATTGACGGCAAAACTATTAAGGGCACACATAACGAAGATGGCGAGACTATTAAGTCAGTACATCATGGTGATGCTGCCTCATTGCCTGTGGACCAAATTGAAGACTGGCTGTATGACGATGGAGAGCATGCTGCAGGGGGCTACACTTTAGCGTATTTTGCGCCAAGTGTATTTGAGCCGCTGAATGGCATTGATACTAAGAGTCCAGAAGAAGGCTTAAAAGCTAAGCAGTTACTTTCTAATCACTGGCAAGAGATTCAGGAAAAAGCTGGAGCTGCGGATAAACCAGAGCTGACCGATGCAGATAAGCAAACTTATTCCTTCTTTTGTAAGTTATTGCGTCTGGTCACAGGTAATTTGGGCAGGCGCCCTCAGCTAATGTGATGGCTGATATGACTGGTTTGCCCTTAACGGCGGTCAAGTCAATAATGCTTCTTGAAGCTATAGATAGACAGAAGCCTTAGATTTGATTCTTTAGTAATATGGAATGGTACGGAGTCAGTTAATGCTGACCAGTCCATTTGGAGTTTGATGTTAGTCGCATCCAAAGAATCGATTGCGCGAGTGCGCGGCTACAGGTCGCCGCTATTGGCTGCTGCCATAGTACTTTCGGTAGTTTATGCCTTGGGGTCCGGTATATTTTCGATGTGGGTGTTGCAAGGCGAATTCCGGTTGGCAGTGCCGACGGTGCTTAAGCCTGGGCACAATATTTTTGAGTCAGATGCAGACACAGTGTATTTGCTGGTAAAAACAGCTGAACGTCCGGATTCCGCAGTTCGTGATGTGCCGACAGCGCTAGGTGGGCTACTTAAAACTACTTATCACGAGTTTGACAATAAAGTGCGGGACTTTGAAGTTAGGTGCGAAGGTGTGAGAAATTCGCATGCTCCTAGATTGTTTTGGATGACAAAATCCGAGCGGATAAGTGGTGTGCGTTACGACAATAGAATATTTGCTGCATTCTATATGACAAAAGGCCAGCTCATGTCGATTGACGTTAAATGGCTCCCAGATGGTATGCATAAAAAGCAGCAACTGGAGGTCGTCAGGCTTGGGATGCGGATGCCGGAGTCTTTTCCTTATTACAATTGTGCTGCTATTAAGGCAGGGAAATTCCTCTGGCCTGGACACCTGCTCTTGCCTGATGATTTGGCCGTAAGTTCTAATGATTCAATTAATCCTTATTCACCACTGGATTTGCCATTGCCGCTTATTGGAGATGGCACTCAATTAGAACTTAAAACAAGACTGTTTGCGGGTGAGCAGATTAAGTCAAGTATGCTTGTGTTGCCCGGTAGCGAAGAAGAATTGAAAGAGTTTTGGCAAAGAGAAATTTGGAAGTTAGTGAGGCGCAGAAGTCGCCTGAGCGTCATAAATAGCACAATTGTGCCGTAACAAGCTAAGTGTGTAGGTAAGCCTCAGGATTGGTTTTTTAGTATGATGGATTGGTATAGAGACTATTATTGCTGACCAGTCCATTTGGAGTTTGATGTTAGTCGCATCCAAAGAATCGATTGCGAGAGTGCGCGGCTACAATTCGCCGCTGTTGGCTGCCACGATTGTGCTTACGATATTGTATATTTTTGGTACTTGTATATTCTGCGAGAGTGAGGGCAAGGCCGAGCGTCTTTTAGCGACTCCGATTACTCTTACTCCTGGACGCACTATTTTTATTGCCAATGCAACTACTGTTTATCTTTTAGTCAAAACATGCGATAGAAGTTCTGAGTTAATAAATTACGAACCGCCGGTGTTGGGTGAGAGTGGGCTTATTTATGTACCTCAAAAGCTTGAAAACAGAGTGCCAGGATTTGAGTTTGATTTGGGTGGTATCACGGATGGTGGATCACCTAAGATTTTTTGGCTTGCAACTCCAGAAAAAATCTTTGATGTCTATGATGACACGACGGTATATGCAGCTTTTTGTATGACAAAAGGTCAGCGTGTTTCTCTTGAGACCAAATGGCTACCGGATACATTGCAAAAAAACAGACAACTTAAATTGGTCAGACTCGGCTCACGCACTGCAGAATCAGTTCGCTACTTTAAATATAACTCGATCAATGCCACTAGATTTCTCTCACCTGGTCATTTGATCGAGACTGGTGATTTAGAGCTGGCACCTGGAGTTCAATTTTCGGGTGAGTCCCCGCTAGCTTTGCCCGTGCCTCTAGTGGGAGCAGGCACACAGTTAAGACTCACTGCAACTTTGCTGCCTGGAGAGAGTATTAAATCCAGCATGCTCCAGTTACCCACCACTGAAGCCGAGTTGGCTAGGTTTTTGCAAGTGCGTAATCTTGCTGTCACCCCCACCGGACCAAATCTGCGGTGATCACGTATGGCATCGGCGGCAAGGTGGTCCTATACTACAGTTGTTCAAAGGCAGTCCACGACTGGATTTGATTGTGACATCGGTGTGACATAAAACTATGTGGCGCTAGAGTCGCAAGCCGCAAACTCACGAAGAGTGCACGGATCTCCATTTAATCTTTGGTCCACTTTAGTTGGAGAATCAAAATGGCAGAACCTTTAGTGTTGGAATCGGCAAAAGCTGGCGCATCTAACCCTGCCACTAGTGGAGATAACCAACAGCTCAGCACTCTTGAACTGCTCGGTCTTGGTAAGTCCAAAGACGGTAGCAACCTTAATGTCAGACCGGCTGATATAGGAGCTGGGTACAGACAATTGGACCAGTCTAAAACTCAGGAAGTTGCATCTCCAAAGGGCGATGCTAACAGTAACAGTCTTTTTGACGATGCATATAATGTAGCCGCAAAAGGATTGAGTAAAAGCGCTGAGTTTATCGGTGAGCACAAAGTCGCAATTGGTATTACCGGAGCTGTTGGCTCTGCTGTTTTGTTGCATAAACTAAATGCCTTTCCGTTTTTGAGTCAGGCTGGCAAAGGCGCAGCCAGAGAGGTCGGACTGGCTGGCGGTCAGACAGCACAGGTAGAGGCGCGAGCACTCAGTGCTGCGGTAAATCCTGCAGCGGCGACAGTAGAGCGTGATGCTGTGCTCAAGCAAGTAGGTGTAATACCGGATACGGTGCGCCCGGCGATGGAAAAAGTGGTCGCATCTGAGCTGCACAGCAGTTTAAGGGTATGGCGGCCAGTTATGGAAAGTCTATTGGAGATTTAAGAAATCTCCCGGCTACGATTAAGACTGAGGCTGGTCAATCAATTGAAGATATTGCCAATAAGTTAATTGCTGATCGTATGGCCGTCACAGGTGAGCGCGCCAGTGCCAAACTGACTGCTGATGAGGTCGCTAGAATAACTGCCAATAATCCTGGTAAAGACCTGACGATTGCTGGTCAAGATCTGGTCGTCTATACACAAAAGGATCTGGTCAAACTGGCGGAGACCACACAGTTTAGCACCTGCCACAGCTTGGACAGCTGCTTAAGCAAAATGGTGTGACCGAGGAGCAAATACAAGCCGCTCTCAAAATACAAGCCTCGCAAACTCCAGAGACGAAGCAGCTTTTGGGTCAGATATTGCAGGAGCAGGGACTGGCAACAAAAGCTCAGGTTGATGGGGCATTTAGCCAACAAAATAAACTCAAAGATGCGCTCAAGGCTGTCCGTCAGGAGCTTGGGTTTGGGCAGTAGATAATGCTGCGGATGGAGATGATGGTTGGCTTGCCGTGGGCAGCGCCGTTAAAAAATCGCTGATAGCTTTTTTGTACTGGTCAGTGTCCACATCAAAAATGTCATTGTGCCCGGCATCAGGCAGTTTTGCAAATTGCTTGGGCTCAACGGCTGTGCGATAGAGTTCTTCGGATTGTGTAAATGGGATGATGCGGTCACGCATACCATGGATGATCAGTAGTGGTGCATGTGGTCTGTTTAAAACAGCCTGTGTATCGAGCTTTTGCGGCAAAAATAAAAATGGAGGATAGAGTTTAATCAGATCCATCTTTTGCTGTGCCAGTTTATAGAGTGAAGTAAAACCTGACTGCAATATGATGGCGCCCACCGGATGATTGGCGGCTAGCTGACCGGCTACGCCGGTGCCGAGGGACTCTCCCATGACTATTATGTCTTTATCTTTGTAGTGCTTATCGGTCTTGAGCCACTGATAGGCAGCCTCGCCATCGTCGACGATGTTATCTACTGTGGCACTGCCAGCGCTTTTGCCATAACCCTGGTAGTCATATACAAAGACTGAGACTTTGTCTTGCAAGAGCATCGCTACCATCGGGATGCGATGTGTGATATTGCCACCATTGCCGTGATTAATCAGGACTACCCGTGTGGCATCAGGGCTCTGTACAAACCAGCCATGTATTTGTTTTTGGTTTTTGCTAGGCAGGTAAATATTTTGGATTTTATGACCGACTATGTTGTGAGCATCATAAGGTCCAGTCATAGTCGGGTGGAAGAGTATGAGATTGTATAGCGGTGATGCCACCAAGGGCGATAGCAGTATGTAGTAAATAGCAAATTGGGGGATTAGTAATTTAAAAGTCTTTTTGAATGACTTTTTGTCCTGGGATTGCAGGTTTTGCTTGAGCTTACGCCATTCTCCAGGGTTAAATGCTCCTGTCAAATCGTTGACTAATTCTTTGAGCAAAGTTTTCATCGGGTTTGCCCGTTATCGCTATCACTATGCTGCGTGAGAAACTCTCTAATAGTAGCGATGTAGCCATCGTGTTCGTCGGCGGCCACCCAGTGACCGCTGTTTTCAAATATCTTGAGCACCGCTCCTGGTATCGTATCGGCAATGATTTGCGAAAACTCCGGTGCGCAGATCCAATCTTGCCCTGCGCCGATTACAAGAGTAGGGGCAGTGATATGTTTTAGTCCCTCGGTCAGTGATAAATTGCGCAAAAATCCAGCAAAGGCTACATTGATAGCGTCAGGGGATAGTATGCTTCTTTCGCGTTTTTGCTGTGCTGCCTCTGCATTGTAGCGAGTGGAATACATTGAGCCCATGAGGTCAAAAATACGTTCGCAGTTGTTCTTCTGATGCAAAGGTGCCTCAATAATGCCTGGCAGCAAGCGATTTGCTCAGGAGTGCCGCGCTCCTCTAAAATTGCACGGGCTCGGTCCAGGCAGCGTCCCTCGGATGCTGTCACTACTGCAATCAGATGGGAGACATTGTTTGGATAGCGTGAAGCATAAGCCTGAGCCACTATGCCACCATATGAGCCACCAAGTACGACTATTTTTTGCAGTCCCAGATGCTGACGTAGAGCCTCCATGTCCTCGACATTGTTGTCGAGGGTGTAAGTCTCTTTTGGTCCACGAGCAGAGCGCCCCTGACCACGGTGGTCAAAATAAACGATTTGCACTTGATCACTAAGTGGGCTCAAGGCGGGCTTGTAGCCGGTATGATCGACGCCCGGTCCACCGTGCACGGCAAACATCACTGGCTTTTCTCTCATCCTAGGTCCGTCGGGCACAAGTCCTGCGCCTTCGATGTCAAAGTAAATCTCGGTGTCTCTAATTTTGCTTTCATAGGCAAAATTATACCAGAGGCGAGATTACCGACGTATAACCGACCGTACAGTCTGTTTTTGTTTTTACTGACTGGGTATCTGTCCTGTGGATTGGCATCTATCCTACGGCGTCGATGACAAGATTATCGACGCTGCTGCTACTGCTGCTGCGGTGCTACCTGCATCCAGAGCTACACGTGTGCCGGTGGATAGAGCTGATTTTGCTGCCATTTCGCTTACTGCACGCTTACCTAGCTGATAATAGGTGGCTTTTATCGAGGCAAAAGGCAGTGCGCCGACATCGAGAAATCCGTCCATGACTGTAAATTGTTTGGGTCCAAGGATATTGCGGTCGATAGCGAGGGTGGCTACAGCCTGAGCTTTGCCCATCAGCTTGGAGCCTATCACTGCTGCTGCTACCGGTAGATGTTTACCAGCCAGGTATGCCAGTCCAGTCCAGCCGCCCATTTGTACTGGTGCAGCTAGTGCCCAGAGCAAGCGTTTAGTGTCGCCGTGGTTTTCTTCTGCTTGCAGATAGCCTTTGATGGCTGTTTCAAATTCTCTTGCGGCGGCGGGATCCTGTTTGGCTAGTTCTTCTTGTTTGTGAGCCAGGATACTTATCAGCGCATCATTAGACTCTTTGGCGCCAGGTCCAGAATAATCAAGACAGGTGGTGAGCCAACAGGGCCTGGCACCGTTGCTGCCGTCGCGCTCTTGTCTAGCCATCATGGCCATTTGAGTAGCGGGCAGGTCAAATTGCGAGAGTGCCTGCCTCATCATCAAACGGTCTGCTGGAGCCACTCTAGATAGTATGTCCTGAGACATAACTGTGCCGTATTTGGCCAGGTATTCTGCTGCTACTTTTGTGGCGGCATCGCGAGGTAGCTCTTGCAGTGCTTTTGTCAGCTGCTCTGCTTGCTGGCTTGTAAATCCATCCAATTTTTGACCGAGCCAGGATTCTTTGTTGCCGAGATAAAAGGCTCTGGCCATGTCTGCTGTTGATGTGCCGCCCTGTTGCATGACATTGAGTGAGAGTTGTCTTTGCTCGCCATAGCCCAGGGCTTTTTGTTGCAGTTTGACTTCTTCGCGGTTGGGCGCGAGTTTGCGCAGGATAGTCTTGTCGGCTTCGGTGAGGTCATTTATCAGGACGTCGCGTTTGGCTGCCATGCCCGAGACCAGATCCAGTCTATGGCTCAGGCTCATGCGGCCGGTGGTGAAAAGCTCTGAGTATTCTTTGCGCACATCAAAAATCTGTGCGCCAGTCTCGTCGTAGCTATCGTGTATGCCGGACTTTGCTAGTGCTCGAGTAAATGCTGCGTCAATCAGCTGGCGATTGATTTTGGTTTGAGGATCATTGCTTGCAATATCTAAGATCTCGGGATGGGTGGACATGGCTAGCTCAATGGCGCGCACCGAGATAATTGGTTTGTTTTGGTATGACTGCTGCCAGCGCTACAGTCTCCATAGCATCAAAATTATCACTGTCTCCAGAGGTGAGGCGCTTAAATGCTAGGTCTGCCAGATGTCTCTCGGCACTGCCGGCGGGCAAAGATTTGTCCATGGCAGCTAGCATTGCCTGTCTGGCACCGGGTTTATCTGATTTGATTGCCTCTAACTCGCTGGCACTGATGCTATAGAGCGCACGTGCTTTTTCTTCGGGATTGCGAGCGTCTGAGAGCATTTCACTTATCGTGCGGCGTGCTTTGGTTTGACCGTCCTCAAAGCCTTTAACATCGGCGGTATCGCTCAGTTTGAGCTTGGTTAGTACATCAGAGCGCGAGCCGGTGAGCTTGGCAGCATCTGTCTGGAGCAGTGTGGGATGGTCTGTTGGTCCGACGTCTTTATAGCCTAGCTTTTCTTTTAGTCTGCCCATCAGCTCCAATCTGTCGGCTTTGGCAAAGACCAGGTTGATATCTTTTTCAAAGCGCACAAGCTCAGCTGGGTTTTCTTTAAAGAGTTTGTATTCGCGTGGTCCAAATTTTTCATCGAGTACTTTTGCCCAATCGGCGCGAGCTGGTCGCTTGCCCAGGATCTCGGGTGTACCGAGGGGTAAGAGTGCAGTAGTCAGGCTCTCTTTGTCGGCAAGTTTTGACTTCCAGATAGCGGCATCGTAGCCAAACCAGGCTTTGGAGGCTTTGTCGAGAGCGGCGTCGACACCCTGTCTGTAAGTGGCATCGGTGAGGTAGCGCTCGCGCTCTTGAGGGCTGGCGTTTTCTACGAGACGGTTGATTTCTTTGGTGTTGGATAGCTCATAGATTGGTTTTGTATTGCCTGCAATTAGTGTCGAGAGGCTGAGCTGTCCTTCGTTTAGATAGTCGACAACATTTTTGCGATAGTAGTCCTTAAATACGGTACCGGCAGTAAATGTTTTGACTAACTCGTCCTGTCTGGTATTTTTGATTTGCTCACGCACGTCTTCGGGCGCCATGCGCAGAGCCAGTTTGAGGATGTCGAGGCGTTTTTCTTTTTGGGCAATGTCTACTATGGCATTGATGTCTTCGGCGCTACGGCTTTTTACATCTGATTTGATCAGCACTGCCAGAGCCTCTTGAGCGGCTTTTGAGAGACGTGGATGCTGAGTCAGGTCGGTCAGTGATTGTCCTTTGCCTGCTGCTAGCTCCCCTTGCACCCGCTCTAAGTCTGGCTTAGTAAGGACGCTCACTGTTTTGAGTATGTCCATCTCAGCGCGGTCGGTAGGTCCGTGCATACGGCGCACTTTGCCCATGTATGAGCGCTCCAGGCTCTCCATCGATGCTCTGATTTGTCCGGCTTCGTCTGACGTTCCAGTGCGCTCAAAGTAGCGGCTCACCATTTCGTACTGACCGCCGCCCAAAAACGAGCCAGTCAAGCCGCTATTGAGCTGTTCGCGGACTTCATCACTGAGTGCTTTGCCTGTGAGCTTACGACTTGCTTCGTCGATATTGCGCACGGTTTGCGGCGGCAGTGACTCTAAGATGGATTGGATGCCGTCTGTATCCGAAAACCTTATCCCAAAATGAGTATGCTCAGCGGCATGGGTCACTGCATGAGTGATTTTTTCGACTTGCACATCTTGCTCAATTTGAGGCGAATGCCCAAGTGCTGCAACAATCAGATCTGGTCTGGATTGGTGGATACCAATTTTGGCTAGTTTGTGGTCTTCTTCGGGGCTGCGATTGCTATCTAGCATCAAGCCGATAAGCTCGCGGTCGTGCTCCGCCTGGTCCTTGCGTTTTAATTTGGCCTGGACATCGTCATTGCCTTGAAATCTCTGGCGTATCTTTGCTTCGGGATCTTTTTGTCCATCAAGGTAGCGCTGCATGCGGCTCTCATCAGCCGGGCTAAAGTCTTTGAGTTTGTCCAGGGTGGCGAGATCCAGCTTTTGACCACCAGACTTTTGCTCATACTTTTGTTGAAAAGCCTGGAATTGATCATATGGTAGTTGTGCCAGTACGCTTTTGACTCCCACTCCATAGACATAGCTGTCGGCTGTGCGAGCTAGTTTGTTGCCATTGACGAGGGTCAATTCTTGTAGCGATTGCGTAATGTTCTCTTTTATCTTTAATGCTTCTGGATCTTGCTGTCCCAGCCACGGGCGGCTATGGACTAGATCCGATGATTTAGCGGCATATGAGTGTTCGAGGGCTGGAGATTTTTCAAGGGCAGGTGATTTTTCGATGGCAGGCGAGCTTGCTAGGGGCTGAGACTTGTCGGAGGCAATTGCGCTCTCCGGGGCAGTCTCAGGTTTAGCGGTCTGGGTGACAGCGTCTCTAGCCATAGATGTCGGTCCTGCTTGGGGGGTGACCTATTAGTAATTGATTAAGGGTGAAAAAGTTGTGAATCTTGGGGGAGTATCGATTTTTGGGCGATTAATGGTTTGGGGTGCAAAATATACAAACATATTTACGGCAAGCGTCTGAATGATAAAGTATTGTCTTTAGTCTGAGGAGGCAGTATGTCCAAGAGTAGTAAGTTTAAAGAACTCGGCAAGAGTGCATCTAAGCAAAACTATGACAATCCAGATGCTTCTATACTGGAAGTGTTTGACAGCCCCTTTGCCGATAAAAAGCTAATCGTAATACCGTCACTGGTACCATCCATATTGAGGCGCCTGAGTTTACTAGTGTCTGTCCCATCACTGGGCAGCCTGATTTTGCCAATATTGTGATTGATTATTGTCCAGACAAGCTCTGCGTTGAGAGCAAATCTCTTAAGGTCTATCTTGGCGCTTTCCGCCAGCATCCTGAGTTTCATGAGGCTTGTGTCAATCGTATCGCTAATGATTTGATTGATAAACTTGATCCTGTATCGATCACCGTGGAGGGGCGCTTTACCCCTCGTGGCGGCATACCTTTTTGGCCGACAGCGAGCTATGTGCGTTTAAATAGGAAAAAGTGAGTACTGACTTTGTAGCTCATCGTTGTTGATTGAAAATATTACTATTCTTGTGATCGTCATGAAATCTTGGTGAAACACTGGAGTGATAAAATCGACTTGTTCTTAGCTCTGAGGGCTTTGAGATGGCGCAAATTCTAGTGTTACAAGAGACCCCGGCAAGGTTTAAACCACTGACCGCAGTGCTGGCTGGTCGTCACAAATTGACTGAAGTTAATAGCGTTGAAAGAGCTATGACTGCTCTTGCGGCGCACAATTTTGACCTGATTATATCCAGGGTGCATCTTGAGTCAGGTAGTGTCTTTGAGTTTATGCATCGGGTTAAGCAAGATCCTTTGTTAAAAAGCATACCTTTTGTTTGCTTCTCGGGACGGTTTGGCAAAATAGCTAGACGCTTGGATCCATTGATGATGAGGATTGGCGAGTTACACGGTATGAAAAAGTTCATACGACTGGAAGACTACTGTAGTACTGGGACTTGCGACTTTAATGCGCTCAGGCAGACATTTGAAGAGTGCCTCTAACGTTTTTGAGTGGTTAGCTGGTTGTTGCCTTTAGTGAATTTTCCTACACAGATTTTGATTGAGTTCAGTGGTCAGCTGTTTCGGTGTCTTCTGGTTTATCCGGCAGAAGCTCTTTTGGTTCACTAACTTCAGGCTTTGCGGGTAGTTCTCTTACTTCAACAGGTCCTGGTACCAGAATTAGTGATCCATCCTTTAAGGTGGTTGGTAACGGTGCTTCTCCCTCTGGTGTGACCTCAATAGCGGTCACTTCTTTTGCTGGTATGATGCGCAATTTGAACTCAATTGGCAGACCGATTTCTCTAATCAGTAGGTCTTGTACCAGCTTTACTTGTTTGGACGTAATCGGTGCCTCTGAGCTCAGAACCGTGGCAATGACTTGTGTGGGAGAGCGATAGCGCTTAACTTGTACTTCTCTCAGCTGTAGTCCTTTAAAAGTCACAGTCTTTTCCTTCAGGAGATTTCTTACATTAGCGCTGATCTGATTTTGGAGAATAAGTTCGCGCATTGAAAGGGCGAGAGGCACAGTTAAGAGCAGTATAAATGCCGCCGAAATATATAGCCCATTCCTTGCTACTTGCAATGGACTGTAGCCTTTGAATAAAAATACGAGTGCGCCTGCAATTGTAATTCCGACAAGGTTTGTCGCATACAAGAGAGCGGCACCACCGGCAACCGATAGATTGCCAATGGCTAGTCCTATGCCTACAACACTGAGTGGTGGTACTAGAGCTACCGAAATAGCTACACCAGCTAGTGTATCGGCTAGCTTTTTATTGGTTTGGCAAAAGGCACCAATTGCTCCAGCCGCAAGTGCTACTCCGAGATCAAGTAAGGTTGGTTGGGTTCGACTGAGGATTTCGGGGGTTAGCTCAAGTGATTTTAAAAGTAGAGCCATCGATCCTGCGATGCTCATGCCGATAATACTGCCGGCAATTAGTGTCAAGATAGATCTGCTGAGTAGTTTGATGTCTGCCGTAATTGATGCCAGAGATAGGCAAACCAGTGGTCTCATCAATGGCGCGATGATCATAGCGCCTATAATCACAGCAGGACTATTCTGGAAGAGTCCTAGCGTGGCAATTATAGTAGAGCCAGCCAGCAGTGCCAGAAAGTCAGAGGACAATTTGCCGTTTGCTTCGACTCTCTTCAGTAGCTCCAGGCGGCTTGTATCGTCAACGTGCGGAATGAATGAAGTGGGCATTGATTGCAGATGTTCTTTTGGCAGGGGGCAGGCAGTTTTTAGTGCTCAGTCAGAGGCAGTTCGGGAGTTTGAATTTTTGAGAGAAGTGTTTCATGCTCCTCGATTTCAATCTTCTGCAGTCCTTCTTCTGACAGCGCACCGTCCTTAACCAGACCCTTATAACAGTCTTTTTCAAGTTCAAATATGCGATGTCTCAATTCTTCTTCTTCTAGCGCTTTGATAGAAGTGTCTTCCAGATGGAGATTTTCGATTTGTTTAATTAGCTCTTCTTTATTGCGATGCAATTCATCGTGAAGCAAGTCGTGATTTGGAGCTGTAATCGCGCCAGTCTTAAGTTGATTGGAGACAAAGGCCAGGGCACGCTTTTTTGCAATTAACTTGGCCTTGAGCATTTTGTATTGCTCACGTTTTGGATCTTTGGCGTTCATCTTTAGCAGAGTGACCAGTGGCTCAATTGTTAGTCCTGGTACAAGCAGGGTAAATAGTACGACTCCAAATGTTGTGATTGTAATCATCTCTTTGTAGGCAAAGTTGTCTGGCAAACTTAAGGCCAGTGCCATGCATACAGAGCCTCTCAGCGCTCCCCAGAACAATAAATGGCGCCATTTCCAGGGGATTTTATGTGATTTGCTTCCAATAAAAGGAGAGAGTCCATAAACGACGAATACACGGGCTATAAGCACTACCAGAATGCCTACACCTATTTGCACACTGTATTTACAGAGTAAGTCAAATTTGACCTGCAAACCGATAAGCAAAAATATAAGTGAATTGACTAAAAACGCCAGGTATTCCCAGAATGAATTGACTGCCATGCGGGTGCTGGCTGACATGCCAGTGCGGCTGCCATAGTTGCCGATGACGACCCCGGCTGCAACAACACTCAAAACCGCTGATACATGCAGTTGCTCGGCTACTAGATATGAGCCGTAGGCAAGAATTGTAGTGAGTGTAATCTCCAACAAGTGATCGTCAAATAGACTGGTGATGCGGGATGCCGCATATCCTAAGGCTGCACCGATAACGCTTCCACCTATTACTACCAGTAAGAAACTGCCTGCCGTCGCGCCAACCGAAAACCCAGATCCGGCAATGACGCAAGCCAGGACGAGCTTGAATAACACTACAGCTGTGCCATCATTAAAGAGACTTTCTCCTTCCAGGAGCATTGTCAACTTGCTGTCCATGCCGAGTTTTCTAAAGAGGGCCAGCACGGAGATAGGGTCTGTAGCAGCGATCATAGCCCCAAACAAAAATGCTGGTCCTAGCTGAACATTTGCCAGATAATGCATGCCGTAAGCAACAATCAGTGTGTTTATTACTACGCCCACGGTTGCAAGCACTGTTATCGGTTTCCAACCTTCTTTGAGTTCTGCAATCTTGATATTCCAGGAAGCCTCAAAAAGTACGGCTGGAAGAAAAATCAGCAAAATCAGGTCAGGTGTCATTTCAATTGGTGGTAATAGGTGAAATAGACCGATGCCGAGACCAACTATTACAAGTGAAATAGAATAGGGTAGTTTGATCCATTTGACTGTAATTGCTACAGAAGCTGTAACCAGTAGTAGTACTACAAAAATGTCTATGTGAATGGTTTCTGGCATCTGCGATCTTTCTTTTGTGGCATTTTTGGACTAGTGAATTGAAAATAAAAGTACGTTGGCGGTGATGTAAACGAGTAAGATTGCTAGTGCATCACCCGCTAAAAATAAGAGCTTACGCTCAGAGCGATAAGTCAGGCCAATTACAATTATGCCCATTGCTATTACTGCTGTAAGTGCCGGCAGGACATTTACATCCGAGACAGATCTTAGTAGTGGTGCTTTGATATAGCAAAAATCTATTGCCGCCAAAATTGCGATGTTAAATAGGTTGCTACCGAGAAGATTTGCTACAGCCATATCAAAGGCTCCCAGTCGGGCCGCGGTAACCGATACCGAGATTTCGGGCAGCGACGTGGTGATGGCTATCAGTGATGTGCCAATAAAACTCTCTCCCCAGCCGGTTGATTTTGCGATTTTTTCTCCAAGCTCTGGCAAGTAGCAAGCAGCAATCACGATCATGATCGAATAGAGGATAAACCAGGTGGTGGCACTCTTTAGGGTGGCGCCTGGTTGTGTCGCTTCTGCTACTTCGCCAGTAAATTCTTTGACTCTTGTTTTTTCGTATGAGTAGATAAGTTTCATGGCAATTAGATAGATACCAACAAACGCCAGGCTCAACGGATCGATTGAGTTTAGTTGCTTTATAATTGGTAGATGTTTGCCAAACAATATATCAATTGCAGCCACAGTTACCAGCACTATGCCAAAACCAACAGATAGCATGTGTCCCTGGTGCACCAGATGTGATACCGGGCGGTGTCTGGAGAGTAGATCCAGGCTTGCAATCACGAGCATATTAAACATGCAGCTACCGAGCGTGCCACTGACTGCCATGTCGGGAAGATCATTGAGGGTTACAGCTGATATGCCGCTGATTAGCTCAGGTAGTGATGTGATTGTCGCCAGCAAGACTAGTCCGATCCAGTTACGACCAAGTCCGGTTTTTTCGGCTATTACATCTCCGTGAATTGCAATTTTTGAGCCGGCAAACATTATTACTGCTGCGCAAAGTGCAAATTCAAGCCATATTGTCAACATTCAGCGACAATCCCTTCATCTCGGCAGCTTGTCTTTGCAAGCGCTCAACCAGCTATTAAGTTTAGCATGGTTCGTTGACGCTATTGCCCAATACATAAGCCTTTGCTGCATCTGATGATGGTGTAAACCACCTCCGTCAGCGATATTCTGAATTCTAACTGGTGACCTTCTCAAAGCCTTGATTTCAGGAGGTTAATGGGTGGTACCCGGTGGTAGCCTCTTTGAAAGTCACCAGTTAGTGCCATTGCTGCATGGTGCTTGCAGAAATTCTTTTACTTTCTTGTGCAGATTGCCTGGCAGCTAAACTGCTGCGTGCTTCTCCTTGAGGGGGCGATGATTGCTGGTATTCGTTTTTGAGTGTTACTGAATAGTTTGGTCCACGAGCTCAGGCTATTTCGTTCCAGGTGTTCTTTGATTTTTGATGCTCTATCTACTCGCTCCGCTTGTGGCATGACCAGCGCTTTGGCAATTTGATTTGCAATTTGCTGATCGTCGTGGGGATCAATAGTCAGAGAGTGGGCCGATCTCATGCCATGCTCCAGTCGCATATGATAGTAGCAGTACGCCTGGATTTTGATCGGTGCAAGCTATGAATTCTTTTGCTGTGAGATTGAGGCCGTCTCTCATAGGTGTAATCAACATGGCGGTAGCTTTGCGATAAAACAAGCTGAGAGTTTGTGCCGATACCGGTGTGTCAATCCAGTGAATGGGTTTCCAGTCGCCATCTTGCCACTTGAGGTTGATTATCTCTGCTTGCTTAGTGCATTGTTGCCAGTAGTCATTGAAAACTTTAAGTCCCTGTCTTGATGGTTGGCAGATTTGGATGAAGTTTACTTGTTTGCGATACTGGGGATAATTTTCAAGGAATGTATCTATGCCTTCCAGTCGTTGGCTGATGCCCTTGGTGTAATCACATCGATCTACTGACAAAATATAAGGTTTGGCTATTAATGGCTGGTCTGAATGGCTTGCATTAGTTCGGGAATTTGACAATGTGTAGGTTGGTGCGTGGAGATCGCCTACATCCAGCCCTTCTTCTTCAGTCGGAGTTGACTGATTCTCTGCTAGATATTTCCAATATTGAGTATCAATACCAAGGGGACGTACCGATACTGAGGTTCTCTTTTGGTTAAATCTGTTATGTTCGTATGATTCACTTTTGTTGCTCAGCAAAATGGTCATTTTGACAATATCGACCCTGTATTGAGGGCAGTGTTCTTGTACAAAATTCAAGAAGTTGTCAGCATATTCTTGCGTGTGAAATCCAATTTTTCTTGAACCCAAGAGACCTAATGCGATTTCTTTGAGCGGCTCAATGTGGTCAGGGCGAACGTTGCTTGGCCACGGGATGTGCCAGAATGTGGTAATAGCGAGCCCACTACTTGACAGCAGCTCAGGCAGGAGTGCAAATTGATAGTCGTTGACAAACCAGTCGTTAGCTTTGTCTCGTGAAGGCGCTTGTGAGACGATATTGATAGAAGCTAGATTAAACTGGTTATATAGCAAGCGATCAGCGGCAATGTAAGTGCTGTATTGGGGCATGTCGTGCAATATTGGCCACAAAAACTCATTGCAATATCGGTAGTGTCCATCCACAATTGTCTGCGGCACGTGGCATCTTGCGCTAGGTCCACGTCTATGAGTTTCAATCCGGTGCCAGGAATTGCCGCTGACATAGCACCATTGCGCGTGGGACACTCCAGTATTCTTAAATAACCTGGATAAAGTGGCTGAGACGCCGCCAGGGCTGCCGGGTCCCCTGTACGATAAGATATTCATATCTATTGCCCTTCTCTTGGCACAACGTTTTGCGAGGTTTTGTCGCTCTACAATTAGTGTATTTGATGAATATTTCGCCAAGATTTCACCGCCGTCACACCTATTAAAATGGGTTAGAATGAGACTTTGGGCTTGTGTGTAAATCATGAAGATATTAATTGCCGAAGATGATTTACTCCTTGCCGATGGGCTCTCCATAGTTTTGCGAGACAATGGATATGTCGTTGACGTCATTAGTAATGGTGTTGATGCCGATGCCGCTCTGCTAGGCACAGCCTATGAGTTGCTCATCCTCGATCTTGGACTGCCTCGTATGGATGGATTGGAAGTATTGAAGCGCTTGCGCGCCAGAGGACAAGCACTGCCGGTGCTGATTTTGACAGCGCGCGATCAGCTCGTTGATAGAGTTGCTGGTCTGGATTGTGGTGCTAACGATTACATCACCAAGCCATTTGAAGTACCAGAGCTAGAAGCCAGGGTGCGCGCCTTTCTCAGACGGGATCTCTGGTCCAATCGTAGTGAGATCAAATTTGGAGCATTATGCTTTAACACTGGCGCACGCACTGCCACTGTGGATAAACAGCCACTGGAGTTGTCTGCCAGAGAAACAGCTGTGCTTGAGATATTGTTGCAGCGGCTTGGTCGGATGGTAAGCAAAGAGCAACTGACTGATTTACTATCAGATTGGGACAGTGACGTCACTGGCAATGCAGTTGCTATTGCTGTACATCGCCTACGTAAAAAACTCGAAGATTTTGGGATCACGGTACGAGCCTCGCGTGGTCTGGGATATAGACTTGAAAAAGCCAACTAAAAACGCGACATACTCTATCCGGCTCAGGCTTTTGTCTTCGCTTTGCTGCCGCTTATTTTGCTATGCATAACAAGCGCTACTATTGCTTATTCCATGGCTGCTGGCTTTGCTAATGATGCTTATGACCATGAACTCATTAATTCGGCGGATTCAGTCGTGGCTCGCCTCAAGCTACAGGGCAACCGGGTTGTGGTGGATTTGCCACCGGCTGCTCAGGCGATTTTGCGGCACAATGACCTGGATAAGTTTTACTATCAAGTGCTGCGGGCGAATGGTGAGCGGATCTCGGGCGATGCGCTGTTGCCTGCGCCGAGGCACAATTTAGACGCTGATGCGCCGGTCTTTCGTTATGCGCAGCTAAATGGTCATGATATCCGCATGGCAAGAGTGCGCGCGGAGATACCAGGGGTACAGCCAGAGCTGTTAAATGTGCCAAAAGTACTCGCCAATGACAGTCCTGGAGGTGTTAGCGCACCTGTGACAGTCAGTGAACGAGCCGTTATTGACGGTAGTTTTATCGGTCCAGTCGCTTTTGCACCGCCGTCGCCACCTCCGGTCCCTAATCAAGTTGTACTGGTACAAGTGGCTGAGACTCTCAATAGCCGTCATCACTTAGCTCAGCAGATTTTGCTCAGTATCATAGTGCCCCAGCTTGTTTTGATTTTGCTCGGTGCTCTGGCTGTATCTAGAGCTGTCTCTGATGCTCTGCATCCATTGCATAAGTTGGCTAAATCTATTGCCGAGCGTTCTCAGTATGATCTGTCACCGGTGTCAGAGGAGACAGCACCCATTGAGGTCAAGCCTCTTCTGGTGGCGATCAATGATCTGCTGGCGCGTCTGAGAGTGGATTTGGATTCGCAGAGGCGTTTTGTTGCCAATGCC
Organism: Candidatus Obscuribacter sp.; assembly: GCA_016718315.1. Taxonomy (GTDB): domain Bacteria; phylum Cyanobacteriota; class Vampirovibrionia; order Obscuribacterales; family Obscuribacteraceae; genus Obscuribacter. The sequence goes on from JADKDV010000004.1 coordinate 353,385, forward strand.
GCCCATCAGTTTCGCACGCCGTTAGCTGCGCTCAAGACCTACTTGTACTGTGCCAAGCGATTGCCGGCAGACAAACAAATGAATGAGATGCTTGATAAGGTTGATGCTAGCACTGAGCGCATGTCTCATTTGTCCAGCAAGTTGCTGGCTCTATCAAAAGCCGAACCTGCTAATGCGCAAGAAGAGTATGGATCTGTCAACTTAACTGATGTGGTCTCCGCTGCCATTGCTGGATTGGCTACTGAAGCTGCCAAACGCGAGACTGAGTTGAGTTTTGTGCCACCGGCTGAGCCTGTTTATGTGCGCGGTGATGCTCACAACCTGGAGGAGCTGGCTGCCAATTTGATAGAAAATGCCGTGTTTTATACTCCCGCTGGAGGCTCTGTGAGAGTCTCTCTGAGCGCCTCTCCGCGGTGCATTCTCACTGTCGAGGACAATGGTCCTGGCATCCCTGAAGCCGAGAAGGAACGCATTTTTGAGCGCTTTTATAGGGTGCTTGGCAGTGAGATTGCTGGTAGTGGCTTGGGTCTTGCTATCGTAAAAGAAATTGCGGCAGCTCATGAAGCCAGAGTATCAGTCTGCGATCCGCCGATTGGAAGCGGCACAATTGTTATTGTGCAATTTTAGTGCGCAACTCCACCAGGGTGTCGTGGTCTTAATACTGCCTTACTGCGCCACCATCTATGGTGAGTGTGGTGCCGGTGATAAATTCGCCTCGAGGTGATGCCAAAAATGCTACAAGGGCACCAAGATCCTCTGGCTTGCCAAAGCGTTTGACTGGCGAATAATTGGCCCAGACACTAAGGACGTCGTCAACAGAGACATGCTCGGCGGTGGCGTATTGTTGAGCTAGCTCTCTGACCAGTGGTGTATCAAAATATCCCGGACAGATGACATTGGCTGTTACGCCGTCTCCAGCGACCTCAGAGGCGATGCATTTGGAGAGAGCGTTGAGACCTGTGCGCAGCGTGCTTTGCACTACTGAGGTTTTTTCGGCTTCCAATCCAAATATGGAGCCTATGTAGATAATGCGGCCGTACTTTTGTGCCTGCATACCAGGTAGGACCAGTCTGGACAATACAATAGGTGGCAGCAAGACCATATCATTGCCCACTTGCCAGTGCTCATCGGTGGCTTGAGTAAACGGCAATGTGGGCGGATGTCCGGTGCTTACCACGAGGATGTCGATATGTCCGAGGAAGGACTGTGCCTCGGATACTAAATTGTGTAAGTCATCTTTACTGGTCAGGTCGGCCTTTACACCTAGCACTTTGGCTTTGGTGCTAGCTTTGATGGAGTCGGCGGCAGCTGTGATTTTTTGCTTGTCGCGGGAGCAGATGACGACGTCAACGCCCTCCTGTGCCAGAGCTTGGGCACAGGCAAAGCCCAGACCATAGCTGGCTCCGGTTACGACAGCTGTTTTACCCTTCAAATCCAGGTCCATCGGCTCCCCTCAATCGCTCACATCTCGCTCAATGATAGCTCACTGGTGAAGTGCAAATCGGCAATCTTTGACCGTTCATTACCGCCGCTTGGCAAGATCCTGGCGCAGCTGCGATAGCAAAGAGGTGCCCCTAGTGGTGATAATGAACTATCAATAAGCTTGGGCGTTAGCTCTGTTAGCGTTTGCTGGCGCGAGCGGAGTGAAATGGAAATGATTGTCATTTCTGTTTACTGCTTTGTTTTTCGCTTACCGTGGGTGCCCCAAAAAACCGTTAAAAAGTGGGATTTCTCTGGCAAGGTTAACAGTTTGAGCTGTAGCGACTGGTATTGGATTGCCTGGGTCTAGGCGGTAGGTTTAGGGCACTACTTGTTTCAGTTTCTTTCTTCGGTACCAATTCTCTCTAGATCCCAATCCAATCTCCCCTCACAGATGTTTCCTCTGGCTGCTAGCAGTCCTGGTCGGAGACTAATTCTGCTTGCAAAGGGATTTGCCTTCTGGTGCGGGTTTCACTTTTAGCTTCAACCAACGACAGGGCTGTTTGCTGTTGACATGTCAACACAACACAGCCTTGTCTTAACGCAAGGGTCATCCCATGGAAAATCTTCTCTACGCAGTTGTATGCGCTTTGCTGGTGAGTGCTGTCTCACTTGTCGGTATCGCTACCTTTTCTTTCTCAGGGCTTCGTCTCAAAAAGTTGATCAATCTGCTCTTGAGTCTCGCTGCCGGAGCAATGCTCGGCAATGCGCTTTTGCATATGCTGCCACATGCTCTGGAGCATGCCTCTCATAAAGAGCCTGTCGCGGTTGTGAGTCCGGTTTTGTCTGCAAGTGATGCCAAGCCTGGTCCTGGCGTCGCCCTTTCGTCTGAGCCCACTCCTTCGGTGCATGAGCATGAAGATGGCGAGCACGAAAAAGACCACGACCATGATCATCATGCAGACGAGCACAAGCATCAGGACCATCCTGTAGCTTCTGCGCCGCACGATCATGACCATGATGCTGTGGCTTCAACCGGAGCGCATGACGGACATGAGGAGCACGAGCATGCTGGACTCTGGGTCATCTCTGTGCTGCTTGCTGGTTTTCTGGCGCTCTTTGGTCTCGATTTGATCCTTCTTTCGCGCATGCGCGATGACAGTGCCGGTGTCAAGCCTCTTGGTTATCTTGTGTTGCTCAGTGATGGTCTGGAAAACTTCATGGACGGCCTTGTTATTGGCGCGGCATTTTTGATCAATGTGCCCGCTGGCATCGCCACAACTATCGCCATTTTCCTGCATGAGCTGCCCATGGAGCTTGGCGACTTTGCTGTGCTCACTCATGCTGGATTTTCTCGCAAGAAGGCGCTGTTGCTCAATCTGGCATCGGCTCTTGTGAACGTCATTGGCGTTGTGTTGGCCTTTGTGCTTGGCACCACACTCAGTGGCTTCACATCATTTGCTACGCCATTTGCTGCTGGTGCCATCCTCTATCTCGCGGCTGCTGGTCTTTTGCCGCAGATTCGGATGCAGGGCAACGGCTGGCAAAAGCTCACTTACTTTACCATGACGCTCGTTGGTGTGGCACTCATGGCGCTCATCCTCTTACTGGAGTAAAACATATGCAAACTTCCCCTCGTATCCCTGTCACCATCGTCACTGGTTTTCTTGGCTCGGGCAAGACTACTCTGCTCAATCGAGTCCTCAGCGAAGCCCATGGCAAGCGCATCGCCATCATCGAGAATGAGTTTGGCGAAGTCAGCATCGACGATGCTCTGCTGGTCGATGCCAATCAAACTGTCTTTAAGATGAGCAATGGTTGTCTTTGCTGCACTGTCAATGGCGATCTTGTCGCTACCCTCCTGGAGTTGAGTAAGCGTAGCGATGAGTTTGACTATGTGATCATCGAGACTACTGGGGTTGCTAATCCCGCTCCTGTTGTCCAGACCTTTATGCTCAACGAGGACATCGCCGATGCCTTTGTGCTGGATGCGGTTGTAGCCACCGTGGATGCTAAGCATGTGCTGCTGCATCTGGCTAGCAAGGAGTGCAAGGAGCAGATTGCACTGGCAGACATCATCTTGCTTAACAAGCTTGATCTGGTGGATGCCAGTGAGGTCGAGTTGGTGGAGCAAAAACTGCGCGCACTCAATACCCTGGCGGTGTTGCATAAGACTGAGCGCAGTAACGTCGCCTTTGCTCAGATCCTTGATCAGGGCTTGTTTGCCGGGGCTATGCCCACAAAGGGAGAATCTGACAAGGCTCATGCTCACGATCATGATGACCATGAGCACTGTGAGCATGATCACGGCGACTGCGACCATGACCATGACGCTCACGACCACGGTGGCGAGGCTTGTGACCATGACCATCATGACGGTGGTCATTTGCACGCTCATCATCACGATGAAGATGTGGTCTCAGTCGGATGTGAGCTGCCTGGCGAGCTGTCGAGGGAACGGTTTAATGCCTGGTTTGGTCCCCTGATCCGCACTCAGGGCGATCGCATCTACCGCTGCAAGGGCGTGCTCAGCGTTGCCAATGACAGTAAGAAAGTCGTGTTGCAAGCTGTGCACAGTGTTGTGGAGGTCACCAGTGGTGGTGACTGGGCGCAAGAAAAACGCCTCAGCCGCATTGTCTTTATCGGCAAGGATCTCAATGCCGATGAGATTGTAGCTGGTTTTAAGAGTTGCCTGGTTGTTTAAAAGTCACTGCTACGGCTACTGATGCGGCCGTAGCTCTCTAAAAGGAGTTGCTATGATCAACTTTATCCCTGTTGCTTTTACCGGTGAAGAAGACACCTGTCCTGTTTGTATTGCCAGAGTCAAGCTGGAGGCTTCTTTGCAGTCGACTGCGGAAGCGCTGAACAAACTTGGTGTCAGTTGCTTTAGTGTCTCGCTCTCGGGTGAGACTGCGGCGGCTATGATGCAGTTGCTCGGCAACTGGCAGGGGTTGCTTGCAGATTACCGTGTGGCGTTTTCTCTTAACCTGGCTATTTGGTTTTCGGCTGAACGTCACGGCCGCGTCAAGAAAGTGCCAGATTTGCTATTGGCATACGACGAGTATCGCAGCCGATTGCTCAATGAGTTGGCTGCATACAAGGCTGCTCATGGTCAGTTGCTTGCGTCAATGTCCAAGGAACCGGCTAAGGAATCAGTGCAGACCGCATTGGAAGCCTTTAGCCGACTGCACGACGAGCTTACTGTGTGCTTTGATGGCTTCTTTGCCGAAGTGGACAAGTGGACCGACAAACGGCGAGAAGATGCCTTTAGTGTCCTGTAGCTAGCTTGTTAAGAGAGGTCGGATGCAGTTGCATCCGACCTCTCTGCTTTTTCTACTTTTTCTACTTTTTTTATGATGCCCATCATCATTATTAGTTGATTGCCAGGGGGAGGCTGACTAAAACTTTGCATTTTTGTCATTGGTCATAAATTGAATTTTGCCGTTTATGGTTTCGATAATGTGTCTGGCTAGATAGAGACCCAGTCTCGTAGACCAGGCGTCTGTAGAAGCGGGGAGTTCAAATGGGGAAGCAAATGGGCTTTGCGGGAGTGGTTTGCTTATCTGATTTGTGATCTCAATAAAAGCAGTATTGATTGTACTGTCGGCGTCTATGTTTACCAGGCAGGTTTTGTTTGAAGAGTAGCGAATAGAATTATCAATGAGGTTGAACATTGCATGAAAAAGCAATGAAGTGTTGGCATGTACAAAGGTTTCGCTCGTTTTAGTCTCAACTAGGACTGAGTTTTTTATCGATGAGCAATCGTCGAGTGTTTGTGTAACCTGGGTGATTATTTCAATCAGCGATATTTTTTGTCTGCTTACAGCCTCTACATTGAATTCTCTCGATCTATAGAGAGTAAGCATATCTTTAAGGCTGCTTAGCAGACGTTGGTTTTCTTCTGTGACTTTTGCTAGATATTCCCTTTGTTCCGATGTTAGTGGACCCAGTCCACCTTCAAGGAATGCCTTCAGCATGACCTTCATCCCGATGAGGGGATTTTTGAGATCGTGTGCCAGGACTGCAGACCATATTTCAAGAGTAGATTCTGCGGAGATATCTCTTTGCACACCTACCCAGTGTGTTAGTTCGCCCGTATCTTTGGCAAAAATTGGTTTGATAGTAACGCTGCATAGATAGATGGACCTATCTTTGCGCAAATTGCGCACCTTTGTAGTGCATGTGCGAGCTTCTGCTATCGCTTGCTTTAGATCGGTTAGACCATTCTGTTCTGTGTTATCTCCGTGCATGAATCTTGGATTTTTGCCCAGGATTTCGGATTTTTTGTAGCCAGATAATTTGAGATACGCTTCGTTGACATAGATTATTGGATTATCGACTTGTTTGGCATCGGTAATCACTAGCGGGCAGTCAGCAACATCAAGTGCATCTTGCACTATATTTGCACTGAGGTTTTTCATGGGTTGCCTTTCGTCGGTTATTGAGTCAGAGTCTTCTCTGAGGAGTACTTCTCTATCATTTTGGCAAAGTCGGCAGCGCAAAATGGTTTTAGCAAGATATCGTCCATCCCAGCGGACAAGCAATCGGACTCGATGTCTTCTCGATTCATTGCTGTGATGGCAATAATGGGGACATGCTTACCAGTCCCTAGCTCCAGCTCTCTGATCCGTCTGGTGCAATCAATGCCGCTCAATTCGGACATGATGCAGTCCATAAAGACCATATCAAAGCCGTTGTCTTTAAATACACATTCGAGTGCATGCTGCCCAGAATGCACAACCTTGTATGTCACCTGAGCCGATTTTGCAAAGGACTGTAAGAGTCGTTGATGAACGGGATTGTCTTCGACAATGAGTATGGAGATTTGGGACATCACTACGGTTCTTTTATGGAAACTACTGGTATTTGCTGGTTTGACTTAGAGATATTTTTAGCGACGACGCTTTTTTATTTTATACAAGACTTGCGAAGTAATGCAAGTGCGCAATTGTAGAAGTGTGAGTAATCCACTGCTTGACTAGGGTTTGTCGATGGTGGTATGTTGAATAGTGTATGGAAGAGTTGCGCAAGTACGCAAGTGTATGAGTGGGTGTTGGTCATGGGAGCAAAACTTTTAATTGGCAATCTGCCGGTCGAGGCTACTCAGACGAGTCTCAAGGAGCTGTTTGATAGGTATGGTACTGTCAAAGATGTAACCATTCCTTTAACTGCACATGGTAAGGGTCGGGGATTTGCATTTGTTGAAATGTCTGCCAGACCCGAAGCTGTGGCTGCTAGCCGAGAACTCAATAACTTTGAATTTTGTGGCAGGCGTCTTACAGTTAGTCTGAAAAAAGAAGAGGTCGTTGAGCGCTCTGGCATTTTTGGTTTTTTGAAATCGTTTAGAGCTTGAATCTTGTTGCGCCTCTGTGGTTGTTGACAAGGTGCGGTGATTGCCCGAAGTGGACTTGCGGCCTGTCTTATGTGATAATTGCAAAGTTATGCAAGCGTGCTTAGCCTTTGCCTGTTTGTATTCCGCGGTTTTTAGTGACAAATGTATTGTCCAGCTGATTTTTTCGAGCTAATTCCTTGCCTCAAAATCAAACTAACTCCAAAGTTAAACTTACACAGTTCAAGGCTGACTTTTTTAAAGCTTTGAGTAACCCACTGCGTATCAGGATCCTTGACGAGCTGAGGACCGAGGAACTTACTGTTTCTGAGATTAGAGATAGGTTGGATGTTGAGTTACCCAACGTCTCGCAACAGCTTGCCGTGCTAAAGTCAAAAAATTTGGTCGCATCAAGAAAGCAAGGCGTCAATATTTATTATTCTTGCACTGACAGCAAGATATTTAAATTGTTGGACGTGGCCAAGGAAATTTTTAACTCTCAGTTATCTGATATCCAGAAGACTCTGAAGAGATTGTAGCCTTGTCCCTTTGCTTGCAGCTATTTCGAACAAATTTGTTTTGCACTGCGACGTGGTGTAGTATAGGCGGTTTGACTGGTTGTTCTGGACTTAACCTGACCGGCGCTTGTCAAAATAGTAGTAAGAAAGCTCACGAGGTCTGTATTTGCGAGGAATGTCCGCACTAACAATGAGCTCGGCAGCTAATCTGGCACCGACAATGTTGCGAGAGGCTGGACCTATTACAAGCTCGGCAAGCGCTCCCGTGACATAGAGATTGTTTGACCATCGAAGGTATTTGTCGATAGTCGGGAATCCGCATGGCGCGCAAGAGAGAGATAGATTGTCGATTGTGTTTTTGAGGAATTCTCCTCCAGGCAAACAACGTTCAAATCCAGTCGCTAAGATTACGAGATCTGACTCAATTGTTCTTTCATTTGAGAGTTTCAGCTGCACTTGGTTCCTGTCGGCAGAAGCTGTGCATACAGAACTTTCAATACACTTTATACTCTCACACTTTAATGCGCGCTCTAGCTGTCTTCGTACATCTTCTGGGAAGGAGCCCCAGTTGCGCGCATGATCGACAATTCTTCTTCTTTCTGTGTAGTCAGCTTGGCGAGTTAGTAAATTTAAGCAGCGCTTATCCAGCCAGCATGGATCTGCGTCAAATTGGCTGGTCTTCAAGGTTTTGCTGTGCAGTAAGGTCACAGCACCTGGTTTTTGTTTTGCCAGATTGAGAGCTAGTTGCAGTCCACTGATTCCACCACCAATGACTACAGCTCTTGTCCAATCTTTGCGGCTGGCTTCTTGCAATTGAGGAGAAAAGATGTGCACAATTGGCGCGTCTGAAGTTTCAAGCACCTTAGCCCAATCAGGAATCGACAAGCAATCATTGCCAAGGCTTAAAATGACTCTTCTTGCTTCCAGAGCACCGCTTTCTGTTGAGACAATGTACGCGCCATTTTTTTCCTCTAGAGCTACAGCCGTACCTTTGCATCTAGTCGCCTCAAGCTTTCCAGAAGCGATCACATGGTTGCAATGTGAGTTAAACAGATTGAGAGAGGGTCTTTGATACTTAGAATAGAACTCCGCACCAAATCCCGTGCGACTTCTGGCAAAGCGAATTAAAGCACCAGGTCCAACGTCTAAGTTGTGCTCAGCTGGTGAACGCAGATATTCCATTCTAGTGTTGGTGGTTCGACGCTTCCATAGAGCAAGTGGGGCGTCGTGTGGATCAAGCACCATTAGTTTATCGGCACTGGCACGACCGCTTTTCAAAAGGTGGTTACTGAGATAAGTTCCGTGTATGCCACCACCGACAATTAACCAATCAAGCATTTCCTGTTCCTAATCTATCGCTTAATCAGTGCAGCGATAAAGTCGTCTGAATATAGATTACTAGCGCCAGGACATTGTCATTTGAGTGCGAACAATGTGCGCCCATTGTTGCTTAATGATAGTCCATTATCACCGGCTGAACAAGAAGTGAATTCCATTTGTTTTAGTATGTAGAGTTGGAAATGAATTGGTCTAAGAAATTGGCACCCTATGTGACTATGCTAGTTGAGAGTTTAGATAGATCGTCTGATACTGAGCGCCAAGCTGTCGCCATGCTACCTAAGATGCAGAGTTCTGGTTCAGGCATTTTAGAGAGGCATGACAGCCTGTAGGCATCACCCCACTGTGTTTCCACAGTTTCTTCATAGGATGCTATCCAGCTAGTCAAAAGTACCAATAGACAAATAGCTTCAGACCATGGTTTGTTGTTGTTGTCGTTGTTTTTGTCCAAATGAACAAGCTGAGCGGGGGCGTGTATTGGCTCTCTGGGGGCTTCGATGAGACAGGGCTCAAAGTTGTATCGATTTAGGTAGATGCCTGTGCGCTTTATGGAGGTCATGTTATCCAATATGGCAACTCCAAATCCCCATAGCAGCACAGTGTTGTCGGATGGTAGGGAGGTCGAATAGCAGGAACTACCCCGCACTTCTTTGGGTGGTTGGACTCGGTCAAAACCCTGCTTTAAGAGAATGTTGCCGCTGCTATTACGAATGTCACATCCCCAGCTCCAGCATTGCAGGTGCAATAGAGCTGTGGCAAATGATTTATTGCTGGCAGAAATGAAAGGTTGGTTCACGAGGATGTCTAATAAGTTGGCTTTTGAAAAAGCTATAGAATTGAAGTGTTTGTGGCACCAGTAGCGATTTTTCTGGCAGCCATCTTGCTAATTTCCGAAGAAGTCTGCTCTGCCGACGATAAATGAAAATCCAAGCGCGATACTAAACAGCGCAGCTAGCCAGTTTATTGTAGCGACAAGGCGCTGCGAGAATGATGCGCGCAAGTAGCTCTCACTAATTAGTACTGCCAGTCCAATGTTGGCTATGAACATCCCCGTGACGAAGCTTGCTAACATGAGTAAGCTCCAACCAAGACTATTTGAGCCACCAATAGAGGTCATGAGCAAAACTTGAGTGCCGGTCTCAGCGCCTATTCCGTGTAGAGCGCCTATTGCAAGTGCGCAACGGGGATTGCACAAGTCAGACAGGTCGTGGCTATGTGGCGGTAATGTTTCCTTCAGGAAGCCTCTATAGAGAGCATTTTTGGACTTAGAAATAGCATGAAGAAGCATTAGACCTCTGCTTCGTGATGATTTTGATGCGCTCATACAAAAAATCATCCATATTCCCAGTAAAAATAAAGTAGCGCCTACCACCTTTTGCATCATTGGGTCAATCCACGCAGGCAATGAAGCGCGAAATACTAGGACACCTAGACCAAGTGTTGTGACCACCAGCGCATGACCCAGGGCATACATTCCAGCAAGAATGTATGATTGTGTTTTGATTGAGCGTTGGTCGACAATTGCGGATGAATTGGCACTGGTAAGAACTTTTGTACTTACAAGATCGTTAATGGCGGTAATGTGGTCGAGATCGAAGCCATGCCTGATGCCGAGAGTAAGTCCTGCCAGCGGTAGCAGATTCGCTGTTACTTCCATAAGATCAAATGTTAAATATGGCAATGCTGCCTGATGCGAAGCTGGCTGCAAGCTGCTTACCATCAGGACTCCAGCAAAGGTTGCTTACCTCAGAGTCGTCGGAAGCAACCAATACGTCTTTTTTTGTGTTTAGATCCCATACCATCACACTGCCGTCTAAACCACCGCTTGCAAGTTTTGAACCTTTAGGCGCAAAAGCGAGAACTGATATAAAGGCTTCATGACCCGGAAAAACAATCGGCTTACTTCCGGCAGGTCCCTTGCCTGAGAAGTCCCAAATGATAATGTCAGCGCCGCCTCCAGTAGCTAGATATTTAGATGAGGAATCCCACGAGAGTTCTCGTACTTTAGTGGGGTAGCCGTCCATGAACAGGTCATGCCCGCTTGGTAAAAGCCAAATGTGCGCAGCACCGTCCTGGCAGCCGGCGGCAAGGACTTTTCCGTTAGGACTATAGGCGATGTTTAGGAGAGAACCCTTCCACTCAAGGTATCGCTTGTGGCTTGTTTGTTTGAGATTCCATAAACGCGCGCCACCGTAGCTGCTAGTTGCAAACAATTCGGGAACGACAGGATGCCAGGCTATGTCTGCAATAGTGCTGCTATGATCCTCAAATTGTTGGACTAGAGTGCCATCGGTGTTGCTTAGTTTTAGTTGTTTGCCTGCGGCGGTCAATATACAATCGCGCTGGCCGTGCCAGGCAATGTGGTCTACCCAGATGTTGCCATGATCGATTGTTGCTAACTTATTGTAGTTATTGGTGTCATAGATATGTGCTTTGCCGTCCTGTCCTGCGCTAGCCAGGTAATTGCCGCTAGCTGACCATCTGACGCGTTGTGCGCCGAGTCTGTGCGCCGACCAGTGCTCGTTTAAATAGCCGGTTATCGCGGAGCGAATTGATACAGAACCCGCTGCGTCAGCGCAGGCTATGTGATGTCCGTTGGGTGACCAACTTAAGTCATGGACGTAATCCATGCATGATGATTTTTTCCAGTGTTCGACTAGTGGCTTTACCGCAAACTTAGTTGATGATTCTTTTTGAGGCACTCGTTAAAACCCTCCGTGAGTTCAGCTCTATTTAAATTGCGGCCGATGAAGACTAGCTGATTGGAGCGCGGCTCGGCTCCCCAGGGTTTGTCTGGTTTGCCATCAAAAAGCATGTGTACACCCTGGAATACGAAGCGCTTCTCTTGCCCAAAAACACTCAGAATGCCTTTCATTCTGAAGATGTCGGTGCCTTTTTCTTTTAGCAATTTGCCGAGCCAATTATTGAATTTCTTCTCGTCAAGGTCGCCTGGTGACGATATGCCAACTGAACTTACTTCACTGTCGTGAGTGTGCAGGGCTTCATATTTATTGGCTGCTGTTGGGACTATTGTGCCGCTTGGGGAGTTGACTGCCATGTTGAATTCTTCTGGCTTGTGTTGTGTAAATAAGACATAACTGCCGATTTTGGACAGCTTAATGGTGAAAGCTGTGCTGCCATTTTGCTCTAGATTTAGCTGGTAGAGTTGACCTGGCTTAGCGATTGTTTGTCTAGTCTGAAGTTTTTCTTTCTCGCTCGAAAAACTTCTGACCGCTTCATCCAGAAGCAGCTCTATATTCTTGGCCTCAGTGGAATCGGACTCGAGAACCAGTATGTCCATGCTTGGATCAGGTCCCTCAGCTAGAGTGATTTCTAGTGGTTCACCTTTGACTTCGTAAATCCCTGCCCATTCAAAAGGATATTCAGGTTGCAAAAAAGTTGGTTTTACAGTTAGTGCTCGTTCAAGATCGAATCCTCTAACGTTCAGAATTTTTTCCATGTCCACGACTGCGTCTTTGCTTCGATGAATTTTTGCCATGGCGTTCATCGAGCGTATGCGAGTCTCTAGGCGGTCTAGCTCATCCTCTGTAACGAGATCTGTTTTGTTCAATAGGATTACGTCGGCAAATGCCACCTGTTCTTTACACTCAGAGCTTGAGTCCAAATGCATAAGAACGTGCTTGGCGTCGACCAGGGTGACAATTCCGTCAAGCTCAAGGGCGTCTTGCACTTCGTCATCAACAAAAAATGTTTGCGCTACTGGTGCGGGATCGGCAAGTCCTGTGGTCTCGACCAGTATGTAGTCAAACTTATCGCGGCGCTTCATTAAATTGCCAAGAATTCTAATTAAGTCACCACGCACTGTACAGCAGATGCAACCGTTGTTCATCTCGAAAATTTCTTCTTCGGCGTTGACCACCAGGGCATTGTCAATGCCTATTTCGCCGAATTCATTTTCAACCACAGCAATACGTTTGCCGTGATTTTCAGAGAGAATTCTATTTAGAAGCGTGGTTTTACCTGAGCCAAGGAAACCAGTAAGGACTGTGACTGGTACTTTTCTTTTGATCTCATCCATTTACATGTTCTTCCTTGATCTTGATGCTATCTGAAGTTTTGAGTGACTTTGTATGGGCAATGATGCAGATGGCATCGGTACTTCACTTTTAGCCTTCTTCTTTCTTTTTGCCAAATAGTGCTCTTTCTTCTGTGTTGAGCATGGCGATATATCCACTAAAATCTGCAAATGCCTGATTTGCATTTCCTGCTTCAAGATGCATCGAAGACCGCTCCAGCAGGTATTCAGGTAGGCAATCTATCTCTATCGCCTTTGTGATGCATTCTATTGCTGGGGCTAGTTTGCCGCAACTTGAGAGTATTCGTGATTTTTCTATGAGAGCTTCTACCATTTCGGGATCGCACTCAATGCTCCTTTCAAAGTCAGACAAAGCAAGTATCTCCCTACCAAGTTTTTTGTTGAGAATACCTCTAGCGCAAAATGCCTCGGCGTATGTCTGGTCTAGTTCCAGCGCTTTGTTGTAGTCATTGAGAGCTTGTTTGTAGTCTTCAAATTCTTCAAAAATCAGACCACGACTGTACCAGGCGTCGGCAAACTCGGGCTCCAGTTCGATGCAACGTTCGTAGTCGTTTAGTGCCCCTTCAAAGTCTGTAAGGGCTGCTCGCAGTTGTCCTCGGGCAAAGTAAGCGCTGCCAAATGTGCTGTCAATTTCAATGGCGCAGCTGTAGTCACAGAGCGCTTCTTCTGGTTGGTCGAGTTGATCGTGGCAGAGTGCGCGGAAGTACATAGCCAGTGCACAATCCTCCTTTTTTAGCAGGCGGATTGTGAATTCATCGATGGCTCGCTCATACTGTTCTTGCAAGTAATAGATCCAGCCGCGATAGTAGTTGGCTTCCGATAGCATCGGACAGTGTTTTAGTGCTGAGCTAAAACAAGTCAGAGCGAGCTTTAGCTCGTTGTCCTGCATATACCTGTAACCACAGCTGTATAGCGTTATCGCGTCTGTATCCGCAATGACAGGTGCCGAAATATTTTGTTTACTCATTGCTCTGGCGCTTGCTAAACGAGGCCACTATAGGGCAAGAGACCTATAGCTCTTGCTCGTTTAATGGCTCTAGTAATCATGCGCTGGTTTTTGCGACTGCAGCCGGTGATGCGAGCCGGTAATATCTTGCCTGTTTCTGTTAAAAACTTGCGCAGTAGATTGATGTCTTTGTAGTCGACATGCTCTACTTTGTTTGCCACCAGTGGATCTGTTTTAGTCCTTTTGGCTAGTGTTAGTTTGCCCCCAGAGCGGGTGCTCTTGGTCGTCATGTTTGTTACTCCATGTTTGCGGACTGCAGTGCGGTACTGTGAGCGTGTGCTACTTCGCTGAGATACTTGATGTTCCATTCTGGAAATGGATCAGGCAACTTTTGCCACGCTTCTTTGCCCATAATCATTTCTTCGTTGGTTAGCAGGCAGTTGTCTAACTGGCTTGTGAGCCAATCTTGATCCATTTTGATGCCGATCATAACTAGTTGCTGGCGTCTATCGCCAAATGGTTCTTCCCAGCTCAGGTCTATGTCTCTGAGTAGCAGTGAATCCGTTGGCCAGCGGTCTTTAGGCATTGCTGCATAAAACATGGCACCTGGTTCAATGCGACAAGATGCGCCTGCTTGTGACCATTCAATTGAATAGTCCATGCGCGATGCTACCCAGAGGAAGCCCTTTGAGCGAATCACACCGCCCCAATCTTCATTTAGAAAATTTCTCAGGCGTGTTGGGTGCATCGGTCTTCTAGCCGTGTAAACAAAGCTAGATATGCCGTATTCCAGTGTCTCTGGCGTATGACTGCCGCGCAATTCTTTGAGCCATCCTGGGGCTTCTGCTGCCCGGTCAAATTGAAATAACTCGGTATTTAAAATTTTGTTTGGTTCCACAACGCCAAATTTGGATCGCACTATACGTGCATCTGGATTGAGGTGACGCAAGATGTTGGTGAGCATTTTTAGCTCAGCTTTTGTACACAAGTCTGTCTTATTGATGATGATGACATTGGCAAATTCGACTTGACTGATGAGCAGGTCTGTAATTGAGCGCGGGTCTTCGGGGCTTAGCTCGATGCCTCTATCGGTCAGCGCATCACTTTGCATGTAGTCTTTTAGGAAGTTAAGTGCATCGACAACTGTGACCATAGTGTCTAGTTGCGCCAGGTCAGAGAGGCTCGTACCATTTTGATCGGTAAATGCAAAAGTTTCTGCTACTGGCATTGGTTCTGAAATACCGGTAGATTCGATCAATAGATAGTCAAATCGTTTTTCTTGTGCCAGGCGACCTACCTCGATTAGCAGGTCCTCGCGTAGAGTGCAGCAAATACAACCGTTGGACATTTCCACAAGGCGCTCGTCGAGTCTACTCAATTCGCTTTCTTGTTTGACAAGCTGAGCGTCTATATTGATTTCACTCATGTCGTTGACGATAACCGCTACTTTAAGTCCAGCTCGATTATTGAGCACGTGATTGAGCAGTGTCGTCTTGCCGGCCCCAAGAAAGCCGGACAATACTGTCACAGGAAGTTTATTCATTTGGCACCAGTGGTGGTTACTAGTAGCAAGCAAGCACAAGAGGTGAAAACGGCAACGAGAGCTGTGTCGCCGTTTTCATCGGGGCAAATCCGAGCAGAATCTGACACCGATTTCTCTTGTTCGCATTGTCTCGTACAAAGTGATAATAGATTCTCAATAGTGATAAGTCAATACCAATATTGCTAAAAGTTCAATTTGCAATATCAATTGATAGTGGTAGTCGCTAGAGATTGTTGTTTTAATTATGCTTGTAGCAAGCGGTTTTTATCTGCTGCAGCTGCCGCAAGTGCCGTATAGCAAGATCTCGTGGCGCTCGAGTGTAAAACCGTCGGGCACAAGAGTCTTTATATTAAGTCCGCACTTTTCGACATCAAAAACTTTTTGACAGTTAGTACAAGAAAAATGATGATGATGTTTGTGCCCTGGAGTCTCGTAATATGCCACTCCTCCGGGCATTTCGACTGATATCAATTTGTTGTCGCCAACAAGTGCTTTGATATTGCGATATATGGTAGCGATGCCCAGCCCCGGGCAATCGTCCTGCGCTAGCTCAAGTATCTCCTGGATACTGAGCGGGCGTTCGGCTTTGTCAAAGGCATTGAGTATTGCCTGTCTCTGTTGTGTGTTGCGCTCCATAAGATACCCGCGGGAAGACCGCACAAGATTACAACATCTATAAGATTGATCATATAGGATGTGATTTGACTTTGCTCTAATGATAATCTATTATCACGCAACTGAAATCAGATTTGACCTTATTGTTGGCTATGCTCCCGCATGGCTTGTTTTACTGTGCATTGATGAGAGATTGGCAAAATGAAAAAGGCTGACAGAATCATAATAAAGATGGCATGTGGTGTGATGGAGTGCAATCACTTTTATACCACTACAAAAAATAAGCGCAACGACCCGGAGCGGCTTGTATTGCGCAAATACTGCCCTGGCTGCAGGTGTCACGCAGAGTTTAAAGAAACAAAAAAATAGGACTTTAAAATGAAAAAATTGCCTGTAACGGTTTTGTCCGGCTTCTTGGGAGCCGGCAAGACGACACTGCTCAATCACGTCCTCAATAATAGAGAAGGACTAAAAGTAGCTGTAATCGTCAACGATATGAGTGAAGTAAACATCGACGCCAAGCTGATAAAACAAGGCGGAGCCAGTCTTAACCGCGTGGATGAGCGACTGGTAGAGATGTCTAATGGCTGCATCTGTTGTACTTTGCGCGAAGACCTACTGGTGGAGATATCCAAGCTAGCAAGACAAAATAAATTTGACTATTTGTTAGTTGAGTCTACTGGTATATCGGAGCCTCTGCCGGTGGCTGAGACTTTTAGTTTTGAAGATGAGAGTGGCGAGAGTCTGGCTAAAGTAGCGGATCTCGATACCATGGTGACTGTGGTAGATAGCTACAACTTTATGCAAGACTATGAAGATGGTGTAGAACTCAAAGACCGTAATCTTGGTATCAGTGAAGAAGATGATCGCAGTATTGCTGACTTGCTCGTCGATCAAGTGGAATTTGCCAATGTCATCGTCCTCAATAAAACAGATCTGTTAGAGCCCAAAAAGCTCGATGAACTGCGCTCTGTGATTAAACATCTAAATCCAGATGCGCGCATTGTAGAGAGCAAGTTTGGTCAGATTGATTGCAAAAATATTCTCAATACTGGTTTGTTTGATTTTACAAAAGCAGCTGAAGCGCCAGGCTGGATGAAAGAAATGCGAGGCGAGCATGTGCCGGAAACTGAAGAGTATGGAATTTCTAGCTTTGTGTATAGAGCGCGCAGACCATTTCATCCAGAGAGATTTGTTGCGTTCCTTGATAAACCCTGGGACGGTGTGATTCGCTCTAAAGGATTTTTTTGGTTGGCCAGCCGCATGGACTTTGCTGTTGATTGGTCCCATGCTGGTGGCTCTTGTCGCTTGCAGCCTGGGCATCAGTGGTGGGCTTGTATCGACAAGAGCGAGTGGCCAGATGACGAAGCGTTCCTCGCTGAAATAAAAGAGGAATGCCATGGTGAGTATGGAGATCGCCGTCAGGAATGTGTGTTTATCGGGATCCATATGGATAGAGCCTGGATTGAAGACGAATTGAATGCTTGCTTGTTAACTGATGATGAGATGGCACTTGGCGAGCGCGTCTGGAGTACCTATGCTGATATGTTGCCTAGTGATTGGACTCTGGAGTCTACGTCCGTCAGTAGCTAACTTAACCGTAGCCATTAACTAACTTGGTTCATTTATTTTGCTCGGCAAAATTGATTTGCTTCGACTGGGCACTTTTCAAGAGTTTTGCGGTCTGTATCCCAGCACTCATTGTGTGTCTATCGAGCAAGGTCTCTAAATATGCAAGTTACAAATGGCAAAATCAGCCATACTGCAGCGCGTCTCAGACGTCTTGGGGTTGATTTGGACAAATATCCTGGCGTAACTGAGCGTCAGATCTTTGAGCCTATTGTGAGTGGCACAGACAGGCAATTGCTCTGGTCGTTGGCGCGCTCGTACCGCGACCAATTGCTTTACCGCACGCCCGATCCGTGTATGTTGACCCATATTTTGACTACACGTTGCAATTACAACTGCGGCTTTTGCTCATTTGCTGATTCGCTCAATGTCAAACACAGCGATTTGACTTTGCCTGAGATAGAGCGCTTTTATAAAACTCTTGGCGCCAGTCTAAATGTCATTGTCTACTCCGGTGGCGAGACGACACTCAATAGTGATTTGCCTGCCATCATAGAGGCTGCCTACAGGTCAACGCCGGTGGAGTCAGTGTTTGTAATTTCCAATGCCTGGCGTCCGCAGCTTATACTCGATATTACTCATCGCATTGCTCAGAGTTGTCCAGACTTGCATCTGACCTGGAGTCTGAGTATCGAGGGGCCTAAGTCTCTAAACAACGAGCTGCGTTATACCAAGGGGCGGTCCTGGGATGCCTGGCAAAATACAATCGATACAATGGAAGCGCTCAAGGCTATTCGCGAGCGTTTTGACTACAAACAGTTGGACGTACAGCTCTGTACTGTTTGCTCACCTAATAATGCTGCCTTGATGGATAGCTGGTATGAAACAGTGAGAGATGAGTTGCAGCCAGACAAATGGAATCTCAATTTGATGCGTCGCAGTGTGCAAATGAGTGCCAGTCAGCTGCCGACTTTTGATGAACGCCGCTCTTTGAGCGTGTTGCAGCCATTTGAGGCAGCCTATCTAGCGATTACAAAACGCCTGAGGGCGGATGTAATTGCCGGTCGGTTGAAGTTTATGTATCACACTCGCACACCGCAAGATGGTGCGCTCAAGTCTGCCATGGACCTGGTCAGTCAGGAGGCTAATCGCCGCACAATGATGGAACAACCCCCTGAGTTTTGTTGCAAGGCTGGCACTATGGGCGCGTTTATCAGTAGTGAGGGGGCTGTCAGTGCTTGCGAAGAATTTGCCCACGCATCAGAGACTAAGAGTTTTGGCAATCTGCGTTTGTCTGATTATGACTTCCAAAAAATTTGGCACGGAGCTCTTGCCACCAAATATAGAGCCAAAGTGGGTAAGGCTGATGAATGCAGAGGTTGCACTCTGGAGAGTCAGCGCAACTATCCAGCTATCCTTGTGTCATTTAAGAGTTTGATGCAGGTAGATAAGCTGGCGCGGCAGATAAAAGCTAATACAGCTGCTATCGCAGCTTAGCCATTTGAAAGTTGTTGCCGCGATAAGTAATCCTTGCGAGTCGTTCGAGATTGGATTTTAATGTGCTTCGTCTCTGCGCTCTTGCTCAAGGACAGGCACGCTCGGCAGGAGCTTTTTGATCTCTTGAATGAGTAAATGAGCATCAAAAGTCGGCATGCTCACAAAAGCATCCGCACCTAAAAGGCGGCCAGCTTTTTCTGTGTATTCTTGCACCTTGATGCCCATCGGACCAGGAGCCAGAGCCAGTGCGCAAAACATGGTATCTTCGTGCAGTGGATCTAGTCTCAAGCGCTTTAAAAACTCAAATAGTGATTCGTCTTCGAGGTAGGCTGCGCATATGATCACGTCTGCGTGATTTTCGCCATCCAAAAACGCAAATGCTTCTTTAATTGTGTGAGCTGCAGCTACCGAAAACCCCACGTCTTTGCAGGCCTCTTTAAGGAGGTTTGCATTCTCTACTGAGTCCATTACTAAGATTCGATAGGTGTCTTTTTGGGCAAGCCGCACGTTGATAGGTGCTTGTTCAATTATTGGCTCGTCTACCATCGGTTGCTCCGTGCTATTTCATCAAAGCAACACGCCAGTGCCCGTTGGACTGTACAAACTGTATGTCTGCAGATGAGCCATTGACCGCTATCTTGCCTGGTTGACCTTTGATCAATCCGCCTGGTGCAAACCTTACTGTTGCTTTGTTTGGTCCTTCGATGGATGTGAAGACAACACTTGTGGTGCCAATTATCTCTGACTCGGTGGGCTGAGGTTTGTCGGGCTCTCCGCCTTTAACCACTGCGACATTGTAGATACGATTGACCTCCATTGAGGTAAAATTGCCAGTGCCAGCGCTGGCTCTAGTGTTACCTATGTTTATCGCGGGATTTTTTTCGCCAGGCCAGTTGCTTATAAACCAGGTGTTCATCTCTTTGTCTTTAGCATCGGCGTTGAGTTTGCCGCTGCCAGCCCGATGAGAGACTGCTAGATTTGACAGCCAATTAGGTGCAATAGTCTTAGTCCCCATAAAGGCACCGGCTTGCGATGTTACGGTCACAGGCAAGGTATGCCATCCCACCAGCCTGCCAAATGTTGTACCGACTTTGTGTGTTAGCACTATTTCGCATACATGAGGTCCGACAAAGGGCTTGGGATAGCATTGATAATCAAGCTGCGTCCTCTCTCCATTGTCGTTTAAGTACTCACCGTCGATGATACTGCGAGCAGCCAACTGTCTGGCCATGTCTTCTGAGCGCTTTGTGTCAGCACGACCGGGGGCGATGCTCGTGAGATAGTATGCTCCGGTCAGGGCCGTGTTGTCCGCTGCTGCTTGCAATTGTCCTTTGACATAAAAGGCGTGGCTCAAGTCGATGCCGATACTACCAACGATAAGCAGTCCAAGCGCGGTAAGCAAGAGTAGGACAGAAGCCATGGCTCCTCTCCGATTGCGCTTTAACTGTCGTCTACTTATCTGGTGCATTGCTAGTCCAATTTTTCTGTGGCTTGCGCTGTGATTTTAAAATATTTGCCAACTCCCAGTAGATCTGGCTCGGGGAAGTGTCTGCAACCAAATTCATCGGGCTCAAAACTGACTTTGAGTGTCACCGTGGGTGGTATCTTGTCTGGTGAAAATTCTACTAGTTCAAATTGTCTGTAGCTATTGACCACTCCTGGATATTGCACCGATAGACAACTGTCTGCCCAGTTGTTTTTGACGCCTGTGGGATCATGCATATATGCAATAGCAAAGCGACGAGCAGCTAGAGCACTGGCTTGTTTGAGTGTGCAGTATATGGTGTAAGCCTGCACGCACTGGACGCCAATATAAATCGATATGATGATCAGCGGGATAATTAAAACTAGTCCAGCTGCTAGCTCCGTAGCGGCTTGACCCTGGCCTGATCGTTTTTTGATCAGTATTGTTGTCTTGTCACGGGATTTGTTTATTTGTGATCTCCTTGGGGTTGCTCTAAAAAAGTGGAGTAGTGCTGCTGGAGCGGATGGACACTTTACTGCCAATTTTAAGTGGGTCAGGACTGGGAAACAGTGGTAGTGCTGGGTCGCCAGCGCCGGGTAGATAGGTGCAGTTGACAGTGATTGAGCGAGGCAATGTCTTAGTCACCCAGCCTCCTGCCGGGATTTCAAATTGCTCATTGCAGCTGACCATATTGGGTATGCGTATACGCTCAAAAACTTTTTGCTGTAATTGCTCTGATTGGGCTACGCGCGGGTTTTTGGTAAATTCGTCAGCAAGCGCCCGGGCGGCGAGTTGGGACGCCTCTGTCATGTTGACGCCTATTACGTAGGCAAATGAGACTTCAAGTACGCCCCAGATCAAAAACACAATCAGGGGTACAAAAAAGCACGAAGATAAAACAGCCTCTACGAGTACGCCGCCAGAGGGCCTGCGACCCGATGGTTTGAGAGGAGGCTGGCGCATCAACAATCTCCGCAGCTGATTGAGGCAGGGTTTTGACAGAGACTCCATTTTGATCTTATCCACGCCACCTCCCGCTTGTCAAGGAGTGGCGGGAGGCCACTCTTTGGCTGGGGAGTCTTTGGGTTTTAGGTGGATGGCAACTACTTTTGGGCGCAGATGCTTGTATTGAGATATGGGTGAACATAACTGCTGACCCTCATTTGTGAGGGATAATAGTCGAAACCATAGAGGCAAAGATAATTGCAACTATTTAAGCGCCGAGTGAATCTCGATAACGTCGCCATATCTGCTCCCTGTCCTGCTATTTGGCAGGATATGGATGGCGATGATAGAGTGCGAGCCTGCTCGATGTGTAAGCTCAATGTATACAACATCTCTGAGATGACCAGGTTTGAGGCTGAGACTTTTATCGCCAATAATGAGGGTCATCATTTGTGCATCAAATTGAGTCGCCGCAGTGATGGCACTATTATCACCAGAGATTGCCCGCTTGGACGGCGCATGGTAGAGCAAGTCAAAACTAGAACCAGAATTGCTCTCCTGGCATTGTTTGGTCTTTTTAATTGCAGTCCGGCTTGGACTCAGCAGTTAGGGGCTGTCAACTCTGTGGATAAATTTGGTTGGTTCGTGGACACCAGGGCTAGTCAAATTGGACCTCCATCAAGGGGGCGGATAGTGGCCGGGCGCATTGGTGAGTCTGGTGGAGCTCTAGTTGCCGACACCGACGTGGTCTCACTATATAGCAAGGCGATGGAATTTGAGAGTTACCAAAATCCTCATATGGCGGCTGCCACGTATGATCGTGCTATCAAATTGATGCGGTTGAGGCGAGCCAGTTACGATCCTAAGTTTGTGAAACTTGTGGCATCAAGCTATGTCAAATTACTGGTCAGAAACAAAGATAAAAAGCTGGCTAAAGAGATCAAAAAAGAGTTTTACCGGTAGTACCCCTTAATACTGGTTGTTAAGTACCCTGTGTTGGTTCTCGGGGACTTTTGGGTTACCTCTGCTAAAATCTTGGCTTCTAAAAAGGAGCCCCTTCATGGCTAAGGCTTTGGTGGTTTTTTCGGGCGGGCAGGACAGTACAACATGTTTGTACTGGGCTAAAGAGCGCTTTGATAGTGTCCATACAGTAACTTTTGACTATGCTCAGAGACATCATCGCGAAATCGAAAGCGCCAGGCAAATCGCAGCTATCGCTGGTGTGCCCCATGAGGTGATATCTCTGGGACCAGTATTTGCTGGCATCAGCCCGCTTACCGATCTCAGCCGCGATGTTGATAAGTTTGCCGACAGCGAGTCTTTGCCCGGTGGTCTGGCACAGACTTTTGTGCCTGGTCGCAATATCATGTTTTTTACGGTCGCTGCCAATCGCGCTTATGTCCTTGATTGCGACACCATTGTTGTTGGTGTGGCTCAGCAAGATTACGGCGGCTATCCCGATTGCCGCGAGGACTTTGTACGCAAGCTGGAGGACGCTATCGCCAGCGGGCTTGATAGACGTATTGCTATCGCTGCACCTCTTATGCACATGACAAAAGAGCAGACAGTTGAGCTGGCAAAGACTTTGCCTGGTTGTCTTGAGGCGCTGGCTTTTAGCACGACTTGCTATGAGGGGCAATGTCCACCATGTGGTAAGTGTCACTCCTGTTTGCTCAGGCAAAAGGGCTTTGCTCAGGCGGGCATTGTCGATCCGCTAATAGCGCGGGTAGGCTGCGAGGTATAAGATGCCAGGTCAACGCACAGTCACCGCTGCTCGGCGCTTGCAGTTTTGCGCCGGTCACAGAGTCTACAAGCATGAGAGTAAGTGCGCTAACTTGCATGGTCACAACTATGTCGTGATGCTGCATGCGGTGGCATGTCCTGATGCGATCAATGCTCAATCCGCAGGTGGCGATGAGCATTTAAATCATAGTGATGGTCTTGATGCTCTCGGTCGTGTTATCGATTTTGGCAAGCTCAAAGCACTCTTTGCTCCCTGGATAGAGTCTAATTGGGACCATGGCTTTATCCTCTATAAAGAGGATGTGGAGGGCATCGCCGCCCTCAAGCAAATAGCCGGACAAAAGCTATTTATCCTGGATACAAATCCCACTGCCGAAAACATGGCTCTTTATCTATTGCATGATCTTGCTCCAACCCTGCTCAAAGGCAGCGGTGTCAAGCTCACAGCAGTGGAGTTGTGGGAAACTGAGAATTGTTTTGTCAGGGTGGATGATGCTCGGTAAAAATCCTATCCGTGTGCAAGAAAAAGGCGATGGACTCAATCTCTGGGTGCAGGAAGTTTTTTATACATTGCAGGGTGAAGGTCCCTTTGTCGGGCGTCCATCAGTCTTTGTCCGCCTTGGTGGCTGCAATCTGGCTTGCTACTTTTGTGATACTGACTTTGAATCCTCAACCTGGAAACCTGATATCGACGAGCTTTTGATGCGCATCAAAGACGAGTTGAGAAGTGCGCCACAGGCTGATTGCAAGCTGATTGTGCTGACTGGCGGAGAGCCTCTGCGTCAAAACATCGTGCCGCTTGTTACTGCGCTTGTCGACATGGGTTTGACTGTGCAGTTAGAGACTAATGGCACACTTTATCAGGACTTGCCCTGGTGTGACCAAATCCACGTGGTTTGTAGCCCCAAGACAAGCGGCTTAAACACATCTCTGGTGCCTTATGTCGATGCGTATAAGTATGTCCTTAAGGCTGGCGAAATAGACGAAGAAGATGGTTTGCCCTGCGGCTCCACAAAGCTGTCCGGGCGTCCTGAGCATATTGCCAGACCGGAGCATAGTGCTCTGTCTGAACACAATGCCAGACTAGAGCGCAGCTCGCGGTCTGCTGTGCCTGCTGTCTACGTGATGCCGTTAGACGAGCAAGATGATGCCAAAAACTACGCCAACACTCAGGCTTGTGTCGATGTGGCGCTCAAGCACGGCTACCGCCTGACGCTACAGACTCATAAGTTGCTCGGTGTGCGTTAGTTAGTTACTTGCTTATTTGCTTGTTTGATTTGTTTGTCAGTCTACGCGCTGCCAGATCTCGTAAACCTGTCCGTTTTTGGTTTGGAAGACCTCTGGGCGATCATGATCTGGGAAGGCAAAGATTGCTTTAAGCACATCGTGATCTAGCTCAAAGATGCCTTGCAAAGCCTTGCCTGCAAAAGGTCCATCGGTCGGACGCAGGTCCATTTGTTGGGGCTTGGTGTCCGGGTAGATAATTACTTTGCCGGTTTTACTCTTAGGAAACCCGCCTACATACTGAGGATAGGAGCACTCAGCCCAGGCCAGGCTAAAAGTATCATCCTCTTTAAAGCTGTAGCGAAACTCTTGAAAAATACTGTAGGGGAGCCACTCTCCATTGAGCTGGCAGCCGATTACTTTCCATTTTCCAATCAATTCTTTGAGCATTTTGTCCTCTGCTGTGGTTGTCGCTATTCCTTAAAATCTCAGGTAGATCCCGGGTAGGTTTCAGGCTTTTGACGGTCTGTGTCTCTATTTTTTGATTGCTTCGGTGACCAGGGTAGACAGGAGCCCCGACATCTTTTTGATGGTAAAGCGGTGCTCTACAATTGAATAATCAGTTAATAGCTCCTGAGGCTCGCGGTAGCCTATCCAGGTCTTTTGCGCATGCCAGATAATGATCTTGAGAGGCAGCTCTATGCCTGTTTCAGGGCATTCTTGCATGAGATAGGTGCCTACTTTGGGATCACCAAAAATCAGTAATTCTTCGTCCTCTAGCTCCAGTCCGTTGTCTTTGGCCGCTTGTCCGTGGTTGATGCGAGCAAAGAGCTGGATGTTTTTGTCATGCAATATCTGCTCTAGCCTGTCTGCAGTCTCTTTTACAGAGTAGGGGCTTTCTTTTGTGACGATGGGTGGAGCAACTGATGGTTGAGTCATGGGTCTTCCCTGTTTGAGGACCGCTATTATAAGCTATTTAGTTACCGCTGATTCAATTGTTGAAAGCGATAAATGGATTGTCAGGCTTGTGGATAGCACTTAATTAGCTGCTTTGGCGGGAGCCTTTAGCTGAGCTGCTTTTTTCCTGTCGTTTGCCGCTTCACTCTTTTGTCCCTGATGTTCGTAGGCAGTAGCTCTCTCAAGATATACGTCAGCTAGATAGGACTTTTGGACTAAGTTAGCGCTGGCTGTGGGTGTGTTGCCAGTATCAGTCTCATTGGCTGCTTTTGGTTTACTCTGCGCTTTGTCGATGTAGCTAGTGTAGTCGGCAATGGCGTGAGCATAGTCTTTTTTGTAGTTGTAAAACTGCGCTCGTCTGATTAAAAGGTCGATATAGTCTGGATAGTCATTGATTAACTCGCTAAAGGCTTGCAAGGCGAGCTTGTCCTTTTGGCTCTCCACCAGGATGCGTGCTCTGGTCATGCGATAGTCAAAAGATAGTGGTTTGAGTTCGATGGCTTGCTCAATGTCGCTCAGTGCGTCGTCAAAGTTGGCTTTTGCTTCGTTGGCTTCTGCTCTTTCGACAAAGAGCTGAGGGTTGGCGGGGTCAAGCTTGATAAGTTTGCCGTAGTCAGTCAGAGAGGCGTCATAATTTTTTAGTTTGAGATAGGCGTAGGCTCTTTGTTTAAGCAAGTCTTGATTGTCTTTGGCAATTTGCAGACAGACATTTAAATCGCTCAGAGCCTCGGTTGCTCTGTTATCTTTGATTTTGCAATATGCAAGGCAGGCTATGTTATATGCCTGTACCTTTGCTGGTGCATTGTGCTCACGCAGTATCTTTTTGACTTGCTCCAGTGTGTCGATAGCCTTACTGTACTGGGCGCAGTCGCCGTAACATTGACCCAGCTTTTGGCTGACATAGGCCACATGAGGAGATTCTTTTTGTCCTTTGTCCAAGTCCTCAGCTAGTTTTTGAGCACGGAGATATTCGGCAATGGCTCTGTCGTAGAGAGTCTGGGCTTGCAGGCAGCGAGCCAGCCAGACAGTGGCATGCAATCGGATTTCTTTGTTTTGCTCATTGTCACTGGCTGTGGACAAAAGTTGCTTGAAGTACTTTTGGGCGGTTTTGTAGCTCTGGTCATAAAAATCGGATTGTCCATGCACATCCAGTATCCACAGCGCCAGCTCGCAATTAGCGCCTCCGGCAGCCACGGCCAAATCGTAAGCCTCGTCATAGCCCTGAGTCGCTACAGCAGCGTGGCCTTTGTGGTGTTCACGTTTGGCCGACAAAAACGCCATCTCAGCATCAATGAGTTTGTCTTGTTTGGTCGTATCGCCAGAGCCCATCAGTGATTTAAAAAATACCAGGCTCTCTTTGTCGGCATATTGGCTCTCAAAGTCGCTGGCATCATAAGGAGCACGGTGCCAGTGGTTAAACGCTCCAGTGACAAAATAGGTTATCGCCAGCGCGTCAAAAACCAAAAGCACACCCAGTCCTATCATGACTCTCTGTGCGACTTTTGACTGGGGCCATAGTTTCATTGGTGGTTATCTCTGTATTTGGCTTCTCTTGTTTGGAATTCCAACCCAATTTTGCGGTCCTGGCCGGCAAGATCCTTTTTGCCCAGGTCTTGATAGCAATCTGCGCGATACCAATAACAATCGTAATAGTCTCGCTGTTGTTCGATGGTTAACTCAGTTTGTAAATGAGGGTATTTTGCTTTGTATTTGGCAATTGCTGTGGAGTAATCATTGATTGCATTTTGAGAGTCCTTTGCCATTTTATAAACGTCAGCGCGAAAAATATAAGGAAAAATCTTATCGGGATTTTTAGCAAAAGTATCCTGACATTCGCTTGTGATATCAGCCTTTTTATTGAGTTTGGCACATGTGCTTACCCGCAATAAGCGTAAGGATGGATCGAATGGAAAGCGACTAATTGCCTCGCTGAGGACATTGAGTGCCATAGCGGGTTTACTGAATTCGTTGCAGCACAATGCTTGCGAACGGTAAGCAGACGCCAGGTCGAGGTCAAATTTTGGAGCTATTTTTTTTGTTTCAGGATCTGGTTTTGCTTTTGTACACAGGTCAATAGCAGTTTTGTAATCATTGATTGCTTTCACATATTCCTTGGATTCGCGGTACATCAAGGCGCGGTCTAAATATAATTGAGGATTTTGGGCGTCTTCCTTTATTGAAGAATTCAGGAGGTCAAAACCTAACTGTTTTTCGACTTCTGGCGAGTTTGGATCGCATACTTCTTTATAAAAAAATGTTTTGTCTTTTGCTAAAGCATAGGCTTTTTTGAAATCTGCTGATGCTAGATCGCCTTGTCTATTGTAGCTGTAGTATTTACCACGATCGATATATAGACTTTTGCGATCGTTACTGGGCGTCAAATCTAGTGCTGCTGTCGTGTCTTTGATGGCTGCTGCATAATTAGCCTGCTTAAAGTAAGCATATGCGCGTTGCTCAAGATTGTCTGGATTGTCTTTTTCTAGTTTGACCGCCAGATCTAGATCTTTGAGTCCTTGAGCGATCTGCTGGTTGGCTACTTTTGCTGCTCCCATCCACATATAGACATAGGCTTGATCTTTGTCGCTGGCATGGCGTTCTTGCATCAGTCTGATGACCTGGTCAAAGGAGGCAATTGCACTTGGATATTCTCTAGCATAGTGGTGCACCATAGCCAGTAACATGGTGGCATAAAAGACGTCTGGTTTATTTGGTTTGTCTTGATCCATCTTGATGGCGAGCGGCAGTGCTTGCTCATCTAGAGTTGTTATTGCTTCTTTGTAGTTGCCGTTTTCTTTGTCTGCCACAGCGTTTTGGCAGAGAGTGTAAAAGTACTCTTGTTTGTCGACATCACCAAGGCCATCGGGGGCGGTTTTTGAGCATGAAGCGAGTTCGCCAACTAGCTCCTTGTAATGCTCGCTGGCGCTTGTGTAGTCTCGCGCAGTCATGTCTAATTCGCAGCGCATTTCGTTGACCCAGTGTGTCAATTTGCTTTGAGTGCCGAGTTTGCGCAGGGCTAATTGATGACCGTCGTTAAAGTGGGTGGCAGCAGCTTTGTAGTCGCCCTTAGCTGAGGCAGCTATTCCTTCTGTGACTTTCATTTCGATGCCAAAAACTGCGTTAAGTTTGTCCTCGGTCGGTCCCATTGTGATTATTGATGCCAAAAGGGCTAAAGGTGAGCGTTCTGCGTATTTGCGCTCATAGTCACGCATGTTAAAGATGGGGCGATTGGCGTAGTTGATAGCTGCAACTGTCAATATGCTAGCTGAAGTAAAGCCAATAGTGAGAAAGATAATTAGACTGACAAGGATAATGCGCGCCGCTTTTGACTTGGGCCATAATTTCATAAACGCTTATTGCCTCTGCGTTTGGGGTGGTCTTTGACGCGGTCAATTGCTGCTACTGATTTTTACCAAAGTTGCGCATTGATAGATATCCATCGCTAGCTGAGCCTTTGCTGGCATTGTCAATTTGCGGGGCAACAACGTCGTTTTGCAAGTCGGTCACGTCAACTGCTCTAAAGTCTAAACTAAATCTGGTTTGAGATTGTTGATGCTGGTTTGTGGCATGCAGATGAGAGGCTGCAAAGACTAACATCTCGCCTTTGTCCAGGGCAAAGCTCCGTGCTGCATCGTGACTCCCGTCAAATCTCTCACCAGGCGCAGTTGGACTGGGATAAAGAGCGTTTGGATTGGTATGTGAATTGCCAAAACCGACTGTCTTAGACCAATCCTCAAAGTCAAACTCACCAGAGTTATTTTGGATGGCTCTGTCAAAGCAATCAGGAAAAAGTGTAAAGCTATCGTCTGGTCCGACGTCATGCAAAGCAATCCAGGTGTTTATCTGGCTGGGATGATTGGCAAACCACGTGTCGCGATGCGGCTTGTAGAGTGCTGGTACTGCTTCTGGATTGTCCATCACTTGTGATGGCGTAGATGGTGGCACTACTCGCAACCTCAGTGGCTCAAAAATGCCCGATGTTTGATTGAATAAATAGCGTCTGCAAATTTTGACCGTTAGCTCTCTCAGCATCTGGTCTTTAAAAACGTCTCTTTTGGCGTTGGTGATTGCTGCTAAAAATTTTGCCTGTGACATTTGCTCGTGGGCAAACCGGGCGTCCCGGCCAAAGTGCAACTGGATGATAGGCCAGACGCGCTCAATCAACATATTGCTGACGTCGTCAGAGCTAACCTTGTAAAGTACCCCGTCGTTGAGGATACTGCGCCTGATGTCGACTTTGGCTATCTTTTGACCGCTCGAAGTGCGCGGCAGGGGCCGCAGATTGGCGCTTTGGGGCACGATGGAAGTTGACTGAGGCATAATTTGTACACTATCTAGCAAAGAAGTTATGATAACCCCCCTGGCGTTTTCTCGCACGATTTTGGGATTGGAGTAGACTTGTCAAATCAGCAGATTGTTGACCCCGTGCAGGCCATAATCAACGAACTCGGTCTCAAACCCCATCCTGAGGGTGGATATTATATTGAGACTTATCGCTCCAAAAAGAGCTTTAACACAGGCGGCAAGCGGCGCGCGGCCTGCACTGCCATTTATTATTTGTTGACCCGCGATACGTTTTCTGAGATGCATCGCCTCGCCCACGATGAGATTTTTCATTTTTATCTTGGTGACAAAGTCGAAATGTTGCAGCTGCACCCAGATGGCAAAAGCAGCGTTGTCTGGCTCGGTGGAGAAGTTTTGACTGGTCAAACACTGCAGTGTATTGTGCCGGCAGGTGTCTGGCAGGGCTCCAGGCTTGCTCCTGGCGGACGTTATGCCTTGCTTGGATGTACAGTGTCACCTGGCTTTGATTTTGCTGACTATGAGCGGGGCGATCGCACCTCATTGATGCAGCAATACCCGTCGCAAACACCCATGATCGAGGCTTTGACACGCACAGGAGTTGAGGTTGACAGCCCCAATCGCTAAATACGTTAGAGCTGAGCTAAAGGCTCTTGCTCAGCCAGCCAAGGCTGAGGAAATGGCTGCGTATATGCGCACTGAGATGCCTTTTTACGGTGTGCAAAAGCCTGAGCGCTTGCCTGTTATTCGTGAGTTTAAGCGGCAATTTGCGCCTCATTCGCTCAAGTCATACTGCGACAATATCCTGGCTCTGTGGGAGGGGCAGTATCGCGAAGAAAAATATCTGGCGATAAACTATGCCGAGTCTTTTAGCCAGTTTATTGTGCCGCAAGCACTACCGACTTATGAGTATATGGTGCGCGACGGGCAGTGGTGGGACTTTGTGGACCCTATAGCGTCCAACTTATATGGTCCTGTTTTGCTCAAAAACGAGGACCTGGTGCGCCCGACAATCGAGACCTATGTGGGTGATGAGGACTTTTGGATAAGGAGAGTGGCGCTACTAGCTCATCTTAAGCACAAAAAGCAAACCAGTCATGAGCATCTCTTTGCATATTGCACGGCTCTCGCGCCAGAGCGAGAGTTTTTTATACGCAAAGCGATTGGCTGGATATTGCGCGAATACAGTAAAAGTGAGCCAAAGCGAGTGCTCAAATATCTGTGTGAGAACGAGGACAAGCTCTCCAATCTCAGTTTAAAAGAGGGTGCTAAGCACCTCACCAAGCTGGGTCTGTATAAATGATTTTGTAAGATCTGAGTAGCTCTTACAGAGCTACAATTATGCGGCTATAACTCTATGGCATGATCATCTGTTAACTGCATCGCATGCAAGGAGCATCTTTATGAGCACGGTTACAAAGGCCCGCTTTGGTTTGAGTGGCGACCAGCTAGCAATCCACATTGGTACAGGCGCTAAAAAAGCTAGCGGCGCAGCCCTTGAGATCCACTCACCCATCGATGGCGAGCTGATGGCCACCATGCAAATGGCTCAGGCTGCTGATGTGCCTGCTGTAATTGATGCTGCCAAGCAGGCTTTTGGCAAATGGCGCACCGTGCCAGCTCCTGTACGTGGCGAGTTTGTCCGCCGCATAGGCGAAAAGGCCAGAGTGCGCAAAGCTGAGCTAGCCGAAATCCTCTCAAACGAAGTTGGTAAAACCACACAAGAAGCTCTGGGCGAAATCCAAGAATTTATCGATGTCTGCGACTTTGCCGTCGGTCTCTCTCGTCAGCTCCATGGACTGACCATCGCCTCCGAGCGTCCCGCTCACCGCATGATGGAGCAGTGGCATCCACTAGGACCAATCGGTGTTATTACAGCTTTTAACTTCCCTGTGGCTGTGTGGGCCTGGAATGCCATGCTGGCATTTGTCTGTGGCGACTCAGTAATCTGGAAGCCATCCGAAAAAGCCCCGCTTTGCGCTCTGGCATGCCAGAAGCTGGTCAATGATGTGATCGCTGAATTTGATGTGGTTGATATCAAAGGACTGGCTCTATCCAGCGTTGTAGTCGGTATGGCTGATGTCGGCGAAGCGATCTCAAGCTCTGCTGATATCCCACTGGTCTCAGCTACTGGTTCGACCCGCATGGGTATTGCTGTGGCACAGACTGTGGCTAAGCGTCTTGGTCGTTCGCTTTTGGAGTTGGGTGGCAACAACGCAATGATTGTGGCTCCTACTGCCGATCTCGAAATGGCTATGCGCGCTATCGTGTTTGCTGCTGTCGGCACCGCTGGTCAGCGCTGCACCACATTGCGCCGCTTGATTGTGCACACCACACAACATGATGCTCTTGTCGAAAAACTCAAAAAGGTCTACTCCAACTTGCCCATCGGCGATCCCCGTGAGCAAGGCAAGCTAGTCGGTCCACTAATCGACAAAGCTGCTTTTGATGCCATGCAGGATGCTCTGACCCAGGCTAAGGCTGAGGGCGGCAAAGTATTTGGTGGCGAAAGAGTAGAAAAAGGCGTGCCCGCTAAAGGCTATTACGTCCGTCCTGCTCTCGTGGAAATCTCTGCTAAAGCCAAGATTGTGCAACATGAGACTTTTGCGCCAATTTTGTATGTCATGACTTATGACAATCTAGATGATGCTATTGAGATGCAAAACGATGTGCCTCAAGGACTCTCGTCTGCCATCTTTACTGCTGATGTGCGCGAAGCCGAACTCTTTATGTCACCTGCTGGCAGCGACTGCGGCATAGCCAACGTCAATATCGGCACCAGTGGCGCTGAGATTGGTGGCGCCTTTGGTGGCGAGAAGCAAACTGGTGGTGGCCGTGAATCTGGCTCTGACTCATGGAAAAACTACATGCGCAGAACCACTAACACAATCAACTACTCCAAAGAATTGCCTCTCGCTCAGGGCGTCAAATTTGACGTGTAATTTGAAGTAGTTGAATTAAAGCTGTTGCATTGCAGTTGTTGCCTTGCCGTTAGTGCATTGAAGCTATTGCGTTGCGATTGTTGACTTGCAGTTAGTGCACGGCAACTTTGAGAGGCGATAGTCCATTCCAGACTCCAGACTTAAAAGGGAAGCACCATAAGGTGTGCTTCCCTTTTGCTTGAATGGTTTTTGGTGAGGCACTTAAGGTTGCGCAACTTTTGTCCTGGACTAGTTGATATAAAATGTACTCGGGTATATTATTGTACTCCGGTCTAAAAAGATCGCCTCCACAACCGATATGGTAATCCCAGTGTTTAACTTATTGAGTCGGCACCTGTCTGCCGTGCTCTGCTTTGCGTTGCTCCTTTTGACTTTGTCCCCGTTTGTGCATACCGGGAGTCTCCAGTGTGTGGCTGCAAAAAATGTTTCAGGAGTGTTGGAGACCGGTGCTCTGACCAGCCTGGTGCAATCGACTATCGGGATGCGCAGACCGATTGTGCAATTAGTGGATTCGCGAGCAGCGATTGCGGTGCCGGTCAAAGACCTGGGACATAGTTTAAGTGACAATTTGAGGCTGGCTGATGTATTTCAAGACCATATGGTCCTCCAGCGCGGTCAGTGCATACTGGTATGGGGCACTGGTAAGCCAAATAGTAAAGTCATCGTCAGGCTCAATAAACAAGCCGCAATAGGTTATTGCAATAGTCGCGGCGAGTTTAAGTTAAGCCTCAAGCCTGAGTTGGCTGGGGGACCTTATCGGCTTTTGGTACAATGCCAGCCCACCTCAGTGTCTGTAAATGTGCCGCGCACGGCTGCCGCTGCTGGTACTAAGAGCGGTGCTATATATGAGATCGCTTACAACGATGTTATGGTGGGTGAGGTGTGGCTCTGTGCTGGTCAGTCAAATATGGACATGGCTGTAAATAAGTCGGCTGACAAAGCTGTTTTGTTGAGCAATCTTAGCGATCAATTGAGATTGTTTGCGGTGGGTAAGGCTCAAGCATTTGTGCCATCAAAGCATTTGCAAGGTCGTTGGCAGATTGCTGATGCGGCTTGTGCCGGAGAGTTTTCGGCAGTGGCCTTGAGCTTTGGTCGCAGGCTGCAATCTGATCTAAAGGTACCGGTGGGCATTATCGTCGCAAGTATGCCAGCGGCTCCCATTGATGCCTGGATGCCAGAGCGCATGTTGCAGCAAGAACCGCCTTATGACAAAATTTATGCAGAGCGCAGAGCGACTGAGTACGCAGGCAAGGCTAACGCTAAAAAGTGCGGTGGTGGTGTTATGAGTGGTGCTACTGATGGTGGCTTGGTGGCTGCGCCACTTTTGTCTGGGCGTGGCTGCAGTACTCTTTATAATGCGATGGTAGCCCCACTGATACCATATGCTATTAAGGGCGTGCTCTGGTATCAAGGCGAGGGTAATCTCGGTGGGCACGGCGACTATCGGCGTCATTTTCCTGCCTTGATCGATGCCTGGAGAGTCGCCTGGCATCAAACGCCGCAGGATTTTGCCTTTATCTACGTGCAGCTGCCAGGCTGTAAGCTCTTTGTTGACCAACTTGGTGATGGTGTCTGGGCTCAGATGAGAAAGGCTCAGGATAATGCTTTGCGGCTTTGCAATACATATCGTGTCTCCGCCATTGACCTGGGCGCGCCTGATCAATTGCATCCGCTGCGTAAGGATGAGCTAGGTCGAAGAGCGAGTGCTGTTGCTCTGAGTAACGTATATGGAAGGGCTCAAATTGAGCTTGCTCCGGAGGCGCTTAATTACACAGTATTGAAAAATCGAGTCTTGATTGAATTTTGCAATACAGGGGGACTTTTAAGACTTACTGGTGGAGATTGTTTTGCCTTATGTGGAAGTGACGGAGTCTATCATCAAGCCAGGGTAAGTATAGAAAATAATTTGGTTACGCTGTGGTCAGAGCACGTGCCTGAGCCACTGGAAGTGCGCTACGCCTGGGCGGATGCTCCCGGGTCATTGCTAGTTAATGTTTGGAATGTTCCAGCTGCACCTTTCTCGAAGCTTTTTTGAAGTGCAAATATTGCGCCGGATATAGCACTATGGTGGTATTTTGTCAGGCTGCTAGTGTGGGGATTACCCTTTGCAGTTAGTTGCTTCTCGGCTATGCTGGAACTATGAAGACAAAGTTTGCCATAGTCTCGTGTGCCCTGGCGCTTGCAAGTTGTGTGAGCGCAAGCAGTCACTTGGACTGGGCTTATGCAAAGCCAACACTTTTTGACTTTGAGCAGTCAATTAAGCTTGGTGGCGATTGTTTTGCGATGAGAGGTATAGCAAGAGCTAGAAGCGGTGATCATTTGGGCGCCATGCTTGATCGATATCGGGCAACTGCTTTCAGGCTCAATAGTCAGTTTCGAAATTTCCTCAATGATTTACTGAGTCTAAAAGCTCTGCCTTAGCTGCCCACATTGTGCTTGGTGTTTTGATCTGAATATCAGTGTGGTTTTTACTATTTACTATCTGGTTAGGCGCGTTTAAGCTGTTTGATCCAGTCAGTAATAGCCCGGTGTATGCCACCGGGGGTGAGGTCATCATGTTTTCTTTTAGGCGTCGACGTGAACTTAAAAACAGGATTCAGAGCTACTTTGTAGCAAGCCCATGCAGTATGAACTGGTCTGATATGACTGGCGATGAGGCTGTCCGCTACTGTGGTGAGTGTAAGCTCAAAATACATAACCTCAGCAGTCTTGCTGATCAAGAAGTGGTCGCACTGCTCGATCGCAAGCGCGCCGGAGAGCGCATTTGCACTTATTTTTATAGGCGTGATGATGGCACTATAGCAACCGACAATTGCCCTAAACGTCTGAAGATATTTAGACGCAAGTTACAAGTGTGTGCTGCCTCGATGTTGCTTGCTCTGTGCTGGCTCTGGGCTGGACAGGCTGATGCTCAGGGCCTTGTAGGAGCGCCAGTGGATCCACGGTATGGACAAGCAATTGGTGCTTATGTAAGTCCTTTAAACTCATATGACAGTGCACGTGAGTTTTGTAGAGCGCTGACTGTTCTTTCAGCGATAGTCGCTTTTGTTCTTTCGCTTTTGAGATGTAGATTTGCTGACAGGCGTAAGCTTGCTATTGAGCTGATTTGCTTAGCGTTGATACCAATTTGTATGCATCTGGGTGGTATATATCTGGTCAACAATAGCTATGGCGGTCTCGGTGGTGGCATCTAACGTAATTGGAGAATTACTTGCAGACGAAACTTCTGTCACTTTAAGTTACCGTGAAGTGCTAAATCAACAAGCCGTAGTGCTGTTTTTGATGGCGCAGCCGCTATTACTTATTGGCTGGTTAGACCCGCTGAGAGCAGCATTGAGTCTAAAAGTCCTGCGTCAGTTTGCATCTATGCTTTGGGTAAGCTTTATTTACTCTCCGTTCTTTGTTGGCTATAACCTTTTAATTGCTGAGTGTTGCCTTGGTCTAGCTGTCGTTTATCTGATATGGACCCGTTTTAGAAGAGTAAGTGCTGGTCGATTTGCATTCGAAAT
Organism: Candidatus Obscuribacter sp.; assembly: GCA_016718315.1. GTDB lineage: Bacteria > Cyanobacteriota > Vampirovibrionia > Obscuribacterales > Obscuribacteraceae > Obscuribacter. Next base: position 389,300 of record JADKDV010000004.1, read on the forward strand.
TATAGTGCTCACTTTTAATTGCATAGCGTTGCATGTTCTTGGCTTCTGGAGCATTGGTCAATTTGCTCAATTCATGATGCGGCAAGGAGTGGACATGTTTTTGTTTTGACTGTGTATTCGCTTGAGCGCACCTGTGAGTTTTTAGACTCGCACCAAAAAAGGTCGAGGAATTTAACATTGGTCCAAACAAAACTTTTGAGTTTGGAGCTGATTTTATGCTGCAAACTGCATTATCGGGAATAAACTAACTGACTACTCGTAACTTAGGAGTCGTGATGGACCAGCGCAGTGAGCAGGCAAGATCCCAGCTTTTTACAGTTAAGCTGGATAAAAATGCTGTCTACATGCTGGCTGAGCAGGATCAGGCACTGCATAGCGCACAGCAAAGACCCCAACCCCGCTCTGCTTTGCAGTCACGTCAAGCGCCTCCAGCTAGGCGCAATTTGTCCGTAAACCAAGTAATAGACGGTAAATACCGGATTTTGGAGCCTATCGGACAGGGTGGCATGGGGGCTGTATTCAGAGTCTTTCATATTCAGCTTGATAAAGAGGTGGCACTCAAAACTTTTGTCACCGATGCCTTGACTGAAGAAGCCTGGCTCAGGTTTCAGCGAGAAGCCCAGGCAATCGCCAGGCTCAATCACCTCAATGTGGTCAAGGTCTTTGACTTTGGTGTTGATAGCGACGGTGTGCCCTATTACACGATGGAGCTTTTGCGAGGGCGGTCGCTTGCCCAGGTAATCGATCAAGAAGGCGGATTTGATCAAAAGCGCACCATTAGCACTTTTATCATGGTTGCACGTGGACTCGCTGCTGCGCATAGCAGGGGGATAATTCACCGGGACATCAAGCCAGGCAACATTTTACTGATGGAGGACAATAGCGGACGCTACGAAGAATCAGTCAAGTTAGTGGACTTTGGCATAGCAACCCTGGTCTCTGATAGCGACAATGTGGCGCCTCAGGGTGAATCCGGCGTTATATTTGGTAGTCCGCTCTATATGAGTCCAGAGCAGTTTCGTGGAGATAAGTTAACACCAGGCACGGACCTCTATAGTTTTGGTTGTACTTTGTTTGAGGCTTTGACCACTAAGCCGCCTTTTTTTGGGGCTAACGCTATTGAGACAATGAGTATGCATCTCAATGCTGCGCCGCCTACTCTGGATTCTGCGCTGCCGGCGATGGATGTACCTCAGCGACTTGAGCGTCTTTTGGGCAGTCTTTTGGCCAAAGATGTGCAAGATCGTCCAGCTGATTTTAGTGTCGTGGAGCGCGAGTTACTGGCTGTGCTGGAGCGCCTTGAGGCTACGGCAGCATTGGCAAGTAAAGCTTCCATCAAGCGACTGGCGACTGCCGCTCCGATAGATGATGAGCATGATGATGGCGAAACAAGGGCAGAACTTTTGCCGCACAGCTTTTGGAAGCGAAGCGTTATCTCTACTATCGCACTGTCATCGCTGCTGATACTTGGTATCGCTGGCGGTGCGGCGGTCTTGCAAAAGCCGCTCAAAGCTCTGCTGAGTGGCGGTAGCAAAAATGCGAGAGTTAGCCAGCTCCAGTCTGGTGCATCGGAAGTTGTGTCTGACGATGTTCTGGCCACGTCTACAGGCGAGGCTCCGCCAATCAAGCCCTCGAGTGTTGATAATTCTATCGAGAAAGGAACATTTGAGTTTGCCACTGATCGGATGGAAGGAGTTATTGCGGCAGTTGAAAAAACTCCAACTGAGTCCGCTGCATTGATAGCTAAGTTGAGGTCTACAGCCCCAGGATCATTTGACCAAACTAGTGATATTGACAGGCAGTCTCATCAAAGGCATTTTAATTTTCCTCCTGGTGTTAATCTCGGTGAGTTCTTAATCAAAGTAGGCAACGGTAAACAAGAAAAAATTGTTGCCAAAGGAGATGTGCTGTTACCAAATAAAGTCTGGTTCAAGCCAAACAAGCTAGTGGCAGCTTGCCCAGAGGTGCTCAATGGATTTAAGAACGACAGTATCAATGCTGTTAGCACTGATGAGAATTGTTTGTTAAATGACAAGCATATGAGAATAATCACGCGTTGGCGCCAGCTTGGTGGTATGGATCTTGATGCCAGGCTGGTTACCAGGGGTAGCTTGCCCGATCTCAAAAACCTAAAAAAGCTAAATTCTTTTGGATTGGCGTATATCCCTGTACCGGCAGATGAGTTAGGGCGAGCTTACGATCTCACCAACATGAAAGTAATCAATATCTCAGGTGTCAAAAATGTCCGACAACTTTTACTCAACTTGGGGCCTAGATTTAATCCAAAGGTATTTTACTTACAAAATTGTCAGTTGAATGATGATGATCTCAAATTGCTCAGCAAAAATACGGCTCTTGAGGAAGTTAGTGTGCGAGACAATCCGAAGATTACTGATGTCGGTGTTAGGGCGCTACTTACCTGCAAGCGTCTCAAAAAAATAGAGTTGCCGGGTACTAGTGTCACACCTGCTGTTGCTGAGATCCTGGCTGGTTTTGAATATTTGACAAATGCTGTGGTCAACACAAGAATTTGGAACGAAGAACAAAGGCAGATGTTTGACGCAAAGTTGCCTACACGAATTAATTTAGCCGATCACTAGAGACTGCTACTACTTGTGCATACATTTATCGCAAGATCCTGACAGCAAAATCTCGTGACTATCCAGGCGAAACCCTGATGGCAAAATAGTCTGCAAGTTGAGTCCGCAGTCAAAAATATCAAATACTTTTTGACAGCTGGTACAGGCAAAGTGATGATGGTGATGTACACCTGGTTTTTCGTAGAGGACAGCGCCGCCAGGTAGCTCTACAACAATTAGTTTGTTGTCCTCAACCAGCGCTCTGACATTGCGGTAGACCGTTGCTATGCCCAGTCCAGGACACTCATGAGTAGCCAGATCCAGGATCTCCTGTACTGACAGCGGGCGCTGTTCGGCATCAATCACATTGACGATTGCTTTGCGTTGTTGTGTATTGCGCTCCAAAGCCGTCCTCCGCTAATTGTTTGATTATATTATTATCTTGGCGCAGTGGGGGCATGGCTAACAAATTGTGTTAGTCGGCAAAACAATTCTTAGACTGCCTTTCATTAAAAGCAGTTTTGTGGCAGTCTATGGTGTTGGTGAGAGACATTACTATGTGGAATCCCTTTTTACTGACAAAAAAATATCGCAAGTGGGTGGTCTTTTTCTGGTCACTGGCACCCTGGTGCATGCTTTATTTTGGCTTGCATTATTTCCATAGTATCGTTTGGAGTTTTGCCCTGTATCACGGCGGGTGCTTAATCCCTGCCATTGTACTCAATCGTAGTCACTGGATTAAACATCTTGAGCGCCCCAAAGCCCGAGACTTAATGTGGTGGGCGCTGGCAGTAGTTGGCTTTAGCACTTTTACCTATGTGACTTACTACATGCTGGGCAATTTGCTTGTTGACAGGCGCCTGGCATTAATTAGCATTCTTGAGCGCGGTTTTCATTTTTCGTGGTTTTTGCCGCTCAGTATTTACTTTTTGACCATCAATCCTATCCTTGAAGAATTCTTCTGGCGCGGCGTTGTGCTAAACGAGCTGTGCGATAAAGATGAGCATTTGTGGAGTCCGTCATGTATCTGGACCAACTTTGCTTTTAGTGCCTGGCACTTCCTTGTGATCAAACTTTTTGTCAGCCCACCATTTGTGCCGGTGGCGGTGATAGTGGTGTTATCAGTGGGCTTTTTTATGTCCTGGATGTATCGTCGCAAAAACACGCTTGTATTGCCTGTGCTGTGGCACTCAATGGTCTTTGATCTGGCAGTGATTATAATACTGGCGATGGTGCTATACGCACCGGTGCTCGGTGCGGCTGAGGCTGACTTGCGTCCGCTTTTAGATAAGTTGCAATAGTGGCGATTGCCTTATGCAATCCCCGGTCTGTCACTATCTCACCTCTAACGATTATCTTTTGATTGATGCAGCTGCGCTACCACATCATCAATCATGGCCTGGATGCGTCCATGCAGATCTTCTGTGAGGCTGTGTCTTATTTGTTTGGCGTCAGTTTGATAGGCGTCGATAAATTGGTTGAGGGCGATAGGTTGTGACAATTTGACAAATACATCACGTCTAGCCAGTTGTTTGGGACGGTGGATGCGATAAAGTTCACGCTCCAGCTTGAGCAAGGCTTCTGCTAGCCTGTCAGGGGAGCTGTCTTCCTGGTAGTAGTGCGGTTGCCAGCTGGCCAGCTGAGCTACTTCTTTGAGGGCTTCCAGGTCCTTCTCGTAAGCTTTTTTGACTGCGGAGTCTTTAGCTTTTGCGATGTTGTTTCTCAGTTCTGCTTCTAGCTGCCAGGACTCATCAATTATGCGTTTTTGATAGGTGGAGAGGTCTTTGTGTCTTTCTTCTACTTCGCCGATAATTGCTTTTTCGGTGGCAACAATTTGCTCAAGCAAATCGGTATTGCTGTCTCCATCTGTCTTTATGTGATGATTGCGTGCCTGTCTTTCGATTAGTTTTTTTTGTATGGCATGCAGTCGATCTGGCAGGGGCTCTTTGCTATGGGGGATGAGCAGATGGCTCTCCATGCGAGTGACACGGCACTCAAAAAGCGTATCAATCACTTCTGGATAATGATATTTGATAGCCATCGGGACAATGTAAGCGGACCAGTTAGGATCGGCTTTGCGCCTGTCGATAAGAGCCTGCATGCCGATGTCTACAGCTCCTCCGTGAAAAGGCTGGACTATTTCGTTGAGGTAAAAAATCTCACCCTCAGGAAATATAACAAGAGCATCCTCGCCGCGAGCGACGACTTTGACTGCGTGCTCCTTTGCCTCAATGTCGTGAGCACCGCGCTCTACCGAAAAATGTCCGAGGCGTTGTAGGACAAAGCCAGCCAGACCAAACAGCTCATCAAAGGCTTCGCGATTGCACATCGAGATAAAACGTTTGCCGCTGCGCCGGGACAGCTCCAGACAAAGTCTCGGGTCGGTCTCATCGGCATGATTGGGCGCCAGTATTACACCTGAGCCAGCCGGTATACTGTGGAGTATGGCCAGGTCGTTGTCATCGAGATGTAGGTGATTTTGGCTGGCTAGCTGAGCGCGCACGACTTCTTGCGCCCCTTTGATAAAAAGCGGTGACGGTTTTTCGGGGATAAAGGGTCTCACGACTGCGTCGCTTGCACTCTTTTGCTGCTCTTCCATGGCGCTATGATACAGCAAAATTCTTTGCGAAATATTGGCAAAAATTGACAGCAGGTTGATAGTTTCTTGATGGCAAGTGCTCTTATTTTGAGTCCTCCTTGACCTGTTGTGGTCAAAAATGGCCTTGATCAAAAACAAATACTGGTAATTATTTGGCGAGTTGATAGATCAATTCGCCTGTTTTGTCAAAAGGCGAAAGGTATCATGACTGTAATAGACCGCAGACGCGCCACTGCTGACAACCAGATGAGGCGCTGGTTACTGCAAGGTATTAGGTCAAACCAAAAGAGTGCCACTCATCATCAGAGCAGCTGGTGGAAGGTCATGTGTTTGACCGGTGTCGATTATTTTTCGACTCTCGGTTATCAGCCTGGTATTGCCTTTCTTGCTGCTGGCATATTGTCGCCGTTAGCTACGCTTATTGTTGTGCTGGTGACGCTTTTTGGACTATTGCCACTTTATTTTAGGGTGGCGCGGGAGAGCCCAAACGGTCAGGGCAGTATCGCTATGCTCGAAAAGCTTTTGCCGGGCTGGCATGGCAAGACATTTATCCTGGTGCTTTTGGGTTTTGCTGCTACTGATTTTGTCATTACTATTACGCTCTCTGCTGCCGATGCTACGGCGCACATTATCGAAAACCCCTTGTTGCCTGTCTGGATGCACGATCGCGTCGGGCTTACTCTAGTACTCCTGGGTTTGCTCTGTTTGATCTTTTTGAAGGGTTTTCGCGAGGCAATTGGTTTTGCTGTCGCTCTTGTTGCTCTCTATCTTGCTTGCAATGGTGTGGTTGCCTGCAAAGCACTAGAGCAAATCGCCGCCCACCCAGCTGTTATGACCAACTGGTATGAGCAGCTTTTTGCGCAGTATATTTCTATTCCCAAAATGATTGGCGTGTCTCTTATTTTGTTTCCCAAGCTAGCCCTCGGTATGTCGGGTTTTGAGACTGGTGTGGCAGTTATGCCGCTGGTCAAAGGCGATAGCTCTGACCCGCAGTTAGACTTAGAGAAGCGCATCAAAAACACCAAAAAACTACTCTTTAGTGCCGCCATCATTATGGCTGTATTTTTGATGTTTAGTAGCGTGATTACAACTGTTTTGATACCGCCAGCGCTCTTTAACGAAGGCGGAGCCGCTAATGGTCGTGCTCTAGCTTATCTGGCTCACAAATATTGTGGCGAGCAGTTTGGCACTGTTTATGACTTTAGTACCATCGCCATATTGTGGTTTGCTGGTGCATCAGCCATGGCTGGTTTGCTCAATCTAGTACCACGCTATCTGCCACGTTATGGCATGGCACCTGCCTGGGCACAAGCAGTGCGTCCTTTGGTATTGTTTTTTACTTTTGTCTCTTGTGTAGTTACCATTATTTTTAAGGCCAATGTCGATGCCCAAGCTGGTGCTTACGCTACCGGAGTACTTGTGCTCTTTACCTCAGCTTCGTTTGCTGTAGTGATGTCGACCTGGCGCGAAGGCAAAATTAAGCGCACACATTTTGTGGCCATACTAATAGCCTTCATCTATACCACCGTGGCTAATATGATTGAGCGTCCTGAGGGTCTTCAGATTGCATCATTCTTTATCATCGCCATATTGTCCACTTCTCTCATCTCGCGAGCGATGCGCTCCCTGGAGCTGCGTATCCTCGATGTGCAGTTTGATGCCACTGCTAATGAGTTTATTGATCAGGTCTTGAGTCACGGCACTAACCAGATCAATCTCTTGGCTCACAGACCGGGTGGTCAGGACTATGCACGTAAAGAGTGTGAAATTCGCAAGATCCACAAGCTGACTGAGGACGAAGCTTCGTTTATATTCTTAGAAGTATCTTTGAGCGATCCCTCTGAGTTTACAGGTAACTGTCTGCAAATCACTGGTCATATGGTCAATGGTGTGCGCGTGTTTAAGTGTTCCAGTCCGGCCATACCAAACGCTATTGCCGCTATTTTGCTCAATTTGCGTGATCGCACCGGCACGATACCGCATGCTTACTTTGGTTGGACCGAGGGCAATCCTCTCAGTTATGTCTTTAAGTACATATTTTTTGGTGAGGGTGAGACCGCGCCTGTTTGTCGCGAGATCCTCAGAGAAGTAGAACGCAACCCCTGTAGCAGACCGGTAGTAATCGTTGGTTAATACTGGTTTTAACTGCTGATGGCATGATTGTGCTGGCTTTTGTAGCACTTTTGCGGAACCTTGTGCCATCTTGATACCTCTTACAAATATTGCTTGCCGCGCTGGTAAGAATGTTTGAGGTAGCTATGCGAATTTTGTCTTACAGTCGAGCTGGTTTAGCTTTTGCCATTGGCAATAGTTGTTGTCTATTGGCTCTGTTTGCCTCGCCGCTGCTCTGTCCCAGGGCTCTGGCTAAGCCTATCACTGGTGGCATTAGCTATTACAATGCCGAGGACTACAAAAAGGCTATGCCGATTTTTGAACGAGTGTTGGCTAGAGACCCAAACAACGAGCAAGCTCGTTATTATCTCGCACTTTGCTATCAAAGAGAGCAGCAAACAGCTCGTGCCAATGAGCATTTTGAGTGGCTCAGTCTGCACGCCAGAGATGCCAAAATCAGGGCTATGGCTCAGCGAGTAATGAAGAACGCCAAGAGAGTGGTGTCAGTGCCACGCAAAGCAAGAGTGCCTGTACCCAACAAGGACTACGCTGCTGGCGCTGTATCGACTGCTGAAACCATGCTCTCAATCTCCGTCCCTACGGCTGAGAGGTCCGTGCTACCGCAAGTAGTCCAGGATATAACACCACCGGGTACCACAGCTCCTGGTGTCGATAAGGGCGCTGGTAATCGCCAGTCCCTGTGTAAGGTGATTTACTTTTACAAAGAGCAAGATGCCCTTTGTATGAGGTTTGATAAAGACTTTGAGGCGGCGCAAAATCGTCTCAAGGGGCGGCTTGATTTTGAGAAGCTCAAAATGGATGATGCCGCCCATAGTGCCCTGCTCAAAAAATATGGCGTCAGGTCTGTGCCTTATCTTGTCTACTTAGACGGCAATGGAGGCTTGATTCGCACTGATGGCACCACTACTTTTGTCGCTGAGTCTGACAAGCTGGCTCTAAGAATGTGATTCAATTCTACTTGGCTTTTAGCTGCTGTTCCATTTGATCCAGCTGTTTCATGCGCGTAGCGATGATTTGACTGGGCAATGTACCTGCTGCTTCAGCTTTGTGTCTGGCTAGCTCTCCTTTGACCTGGATGCGCAATGTATCGAGGATAGTAAAGGCTGTAGCTGGTAGTCCCACAACTCCTGCAGTAAAGAGCAGGTCGTTAGTGGTGCGTCCAGCGCGGTAGCCTTTTGGAGCGTTGTAGTTCTGGTTAAAACCAGGGATGATAAAGAGTATGCCCGAGGCTGTTTTAGAAGCCCCGACAAAGAGACCGGCACCGATGTTTTCGGTAGCAGTGAGTTTTGCTGCCGCATTTTTCTTTTGGGCAGCTCTTATTTCATCGGTAAAGCTGTGTTCGTGACTGCCGTAGAGACCCTCACGCTGAGCGGCACGCTCAATTGCATCGGGCTGAATGCGGTTTTGTTTAAACAGTCTATTTAGCTCAGCAAGATCCTGTTGCAGTGTAGTGACTTTGGCTGCTTCTGAGTCCTGTACGATTGGTTTGATGCGGTGTTTGGTAATCTCGGCAACACCTTTACCAAAAGCGCGACTCAATATTGGTGCGTACATGGTCAATTGACCGCAAACTACAAAGAGCACACCGGCTCGTCCATTCCAGACTCTGCGGTGACGGTGCAAGGAGAGATAGGCAAACTCATAGCCAAGGGCACCGGTTGTGTTTTTGGCCAGATCAAGAAAGTACTGCATCTGCTGAAAGGCAATCAGACGCCTGGCGCCGATGTGGAAGCGTGAAAACTCTTGCAGTGATTGATCGCGAATGTCTTTGAGTACTTTGCCTTCCACCTTAGCGATTTCTACATGCCCTTGCAGTGCAGGAGACGTGGCTGCCACATTGGTTATGGCATCGCGCTCGGCCATCAGTCTATCGATATCATCTTTGAGTCCCTGGACATGTTTCATTGCTTTGCCAGGTGAAAACCCCTTGTGCCTGGCGACGAGATCGTGATATTCGTTGATGCCAAATTCGAGGGCGGCAGCGCTGGCACCGATGATAGTACCGATCATGGGAATGAAGTTAGCGTTTTGTTGTCTTGCTGCTTTGACAGAGAGCGGGTTATCTAGCCTGGCGCCGCGGTATGATACAGAGTATATGCCACCAGCCAGACCGAGGCTGGCATTGATATTTTGCAGAGTGCCATAGCGCCAGCTTTTCCAGCGACCTTGCACCGCAACATTACTTGTATAGTTGAGGTTAAACCGTTGCAACTCAATCTCTTTAAGCAATATCTGTCTGGTAAGCTCGTCCAGTCTGTCGGGCGCCATATCTGGTGTAATCGATGCCGCGCCGGACAGTATCACGCCGTCCTGATTGGGGCTGGCAGCGCTTACTAGCGACAGTGGTCCTTTGAGATTGAAGTTGCCAAACTGTGTCGCCTGTTCCTCTGGTGTCGCTGGCGGTGCAGTATCTGGTATGGGGCTAGTATCTAAAGCGGGAGTGAGTGCCGCAAGAGTAGCTGTCTCTTGATCGTTGTTAGTGGCGGTAAGTGCCGCAAGAGTAGTTGTCTCTTGATCGTTGGTAGTGGCGGTGGCAAGAGCTAGTGTGTCGCTGGGAGCAAGATTGCCTTCGCTGTTAGTGTCTTCTATTGAATTGCTGTCGGTTGTGTCTGTTTGAGTTTGTGCTGTTGTGATATCGTCAGTTTTTGTAGCGGTTTCGGCCGCGTAGCAAGCGACGCTACTTTGCAGTAAAAAACAGCTGGACAAGATAATGGATAGTGTCTTTTTGCGAGAGTTGGTGAGCGCCACAATCAATTACCTGTGCTGGTGGAGATGCCTTTGATAGTTTGCCTCGGCTCAAGTATATAGCTACTCCTTACCTCGACGCCAATATTGAATCTGTAATCATAAGACAGCAATATGATGTGATTTTGATCGGTGTGGCTTGACAAGCTCGCTGTGACTCCTTTGTAGCCAGTTGAGCATACTAGAAGTTTTTAAGTAGATTGGTTAAAAGGCGCTGATGATGCCGCACGGCCAGTGGTGAGATGTCAGTAGTGGTGCTGTCGTTTAATGCACTGGTGCCATAAAACTACAGTCTGAGCTGCTTTGTGAGAGTGGGCAATCAGCAGGAAGGCAGCGTAACTATAAAAGTAGCGCCCCGCTGCCGGTCTACTTAGTCTCTTTGACTGTTTTGACCTTGGCGTTTATTTTGCTGATTTGCAGCTTGATTTGCCAGCTGCACTCAGCTTAAAAAATCGTTGTGGGGAATGTGTGGGCGACTGAAACTTTTTTTGATGCCCCACGTATGGGCAAGTGTAGGCGTTTGGGGGACTGGTCATGTTTGAAGGCGCTAGTGCTATTACTTTGCCATTTTTGACTGTGGCACTTTTGATGATTTTGGTAGAGGCGTTTATTAGTTGTAAAAAGGGACTCAAGCTCTACCATGGCCAGGATACGCTCTGCAATCTCGCAATTTTTGTGGGCAATCGACTGGCTCAGCCGTTTTTTGTTGGCTACACATATATGTGCCTAAAGTTTGTCGAGCAGTTTGCCCTTTTTGATTTACCAAATAATTTGGCGACTACAGTTTTTGCAGTTGTTATAACCGATCTGGTTTACTACTGGGAGCACAGGCTGAGCCACACTACAAAGGTGCTCTGGTTCTTTCATGAGGTGCACCACTCAAGTAAGCTTTTTAACCTGACTACAAGTTTTAGATTGCATTGGCTCGGTCGATTTACTTCGCCTGTTATGTTTGCTCCTCTGATTTTGCTTGGCTTTAAAAGCGAGCAAGTAGTAATTTTCTTTATGACTAATTTGATTTATCAGTTTTTTCTCCACACCAAAATCATTGGCAAGCTTGGTGCTGTGGAGGGTTGGATCAATACACCATCGGCTCACAGAGTGCATCACGGCCGCAATGAGCTTTATCTAGACAAAAATTTTGGTGGCATATTGATGATCTGGGACAGACTGTTTGGCACTTATCAAGCCGAGACCGAGGTGCCTGAGTATGGCATCCTGGGCAAGTTTGAGAGCAATAATCCATTTACTGTACAACTGCACAAAGTGCCAGGCTACCAAAAGTTAGCTGCTCTTTGTCTCGTCCGGTCTGATGTCCAGAGTCTGCGCTAATGGGTCGACTGGTGCTTGTTGACCGGTGGCCTTTTGCAATAACTCTACACTGCTCATATTGCTGGCGTCGTTTGCGGCTGTAACTGGGTGTTGCACTTGACCAAAGACATAGCCAAAAAAGGCATTGAGCCAACCTTTTTCTAGACAAAATGTCAGAGTGGCTACAACGCAAATACTAAAGAGAATGATGCCAAATGCTACTTCTCTGATGGTGCCAGCGCCCTCTACTCCTGATTGCAATACCAGTGAAGCCAGTACCGCTGCTGCCAGTCCTTTGGGGATCATGATTGATACTAAGGAGCGGTCATAAGTAGAGATATTAGGACCGGTTGTTACTTTGACTACAACCAGTCGGACAATCAAAGTCCAGAGAGTCAAAAGCAGCGCTGTGCCTGCTAAAAACGCTGAGTTAAATTGCATCGATAAACCGACATAGACAAAAAATAGTGACTTGAGCAAAAAGACCAGAGCGGCAAAAAATGTTTTTTCCATGTGGGTGAGGCTGACGGCTTCTGCTTTGATTTGCGGAAACTTGCGCAAGAAGCTCATCTCTTTGATGTTACCCAGCACCAGACCAAAGACTAGAGCTGCCACTGGACCGCTATAGTCAAAGAGTTCGGCGGTACCAAATACGATGCACACAAATGCTGGTGTGCAAAAGATATTGTCCTCCACGTGGCGCACAATTTTGAGTAGGCTGGACCAGGCTATACCAGCGGCAAAGCCAATCATGGCTGCCATGATAAATGATGCAATGATATGTCCGACCATGGCGGTGGGTTGGACTGTGGACTGTTGCGCCACTTTGATGAAGGCCAGAGTAGAGACGATGCCGAGCACCTCGCAGATAGTCGACTCCAGGATGAGCATGGTGCGAGTCTCGGCTGTGGCATTGAGTTTGGCTAGCATCGGTATCACTACCGGAGGCGAGCATGCCGCTGCAATACAACCCAGGATGCAGCCTTCTACCAGAGTCAGGCCCAGTACCTGGCTGGCAAACCAGACTGTCGTTGCGACAGTGACCCAAAACGTCACTGTGCCCAGTCTCAGTGCTGGCAAAAATGACTTGAGCAAAAGCCCGAGATTTAGCTCCAGTCCGCAATTAAACAGGATAATAACGAGCGCTATGGTGGTAAAGACCTGACCGACCTGGCCAAAGTCTTTGGGGCTAGCCAGGTGAAAGACCGGACCCAGTAATAACCCCAGAATGACCAGGGGCAGCACGTCAGGGATGCGGGTTTTTTCAAAGGTTACTGCAAAGAGATGGGATAAAAAGACAATCAGACCAATAGATATGATCGCTATAGCTGATTCCATTAAGAGCCCTTTCTTTGCTGGTGTCCTCACAGTGAGGCTATACCAATGATATAACGCCCCTATTGCAGGCCAGGGTAGCTGTACATTAATTCAGGGGTAGTGTCCTTGACAAGGTCTGGAGGCTAGCTATCATGACTCAATCGTCTGTTCTGGCGATTTTTAAGCCCTACAGTGCTTGCCTAAAGCAAAGTCAGAGCAATTTTCTTTGAACAAAAAAACCTACAAAGAACGCCGTAGTACTGAGCCCAAACTAGTCGTCCCAGACGACCAGGAACGGCCGGAGGCTCCTGTTCTCGTGCCGGAGCAAACTCAGCAGAGCCTCAGTGAGTCAATGGCTGAAGCCAGTCCTTATTTTGATTTTGAATCAAATGGCGAAGAGTCAGTGTCCGATAAGTCGCAGCAAATTGAATTGGCTGTGCGCAATATCATTGAAATCTTAGCCTCTCCGCAAAACGAGATCTGGCTTTGTCTGGTTGCTGTTTTGGTATTGGCTGCCATCCTTGCTGGGGCGCAATGGTGGGTTATCGCAGCGGTGGCAATTACCTTAGTGACTACCGGTATTTGCTACAAAAATAGTACAGAAGCGAATCGCCTTAAGATGCAGGCTTTTGCATTGAAGGTGATTTCTACTAAGCGTTTTTGGCTCAAAAGTTTGCTTGTAATCCTGTTAGCCAATTGGCTGTCATTTACGACCAAGATGTGGCTTCAGTTCACCAACTATTTTGGTTCAGGTGCTGACAGATGGTCTGCCGACTATTTAGTTGAAAGGCTATTTAGTCGCATTGGTTTTGTGTTAGTTGTCCTGGCTACCATTATCTGGTTATTTAATCGAGTTTTGCGCAATGCAAATCAACAACTTTTGGTCTGGTTTAACTACAGTGCCTTACTGGTGGGATTGTTTGTCTTGTGTCTGACTTTTGTGGGTGTGCCGCCGCTGGGGACTGCTGACGGTTTTGGCCACTGGTTTGTTAACTGGCTCAACTTCAGTATGGTTGATGCCAACTTAAGCAGCTTCGATGGTCTCAAATACCAGAGTTATTTTTATTGGCTAATTGCTGCCGTAATGTATTTTTTGCTCAGCCGCCCTGTCAGTATGGCGGCACGTGCATTTGCTGTATGGTCGGTGCAGGGTCGCGCCTCGCGCTCTGGCAATATACTCAGCACCTTTTGCCAGACTATGGACAGTTGGTGCCGCAAAATTTTGGTCAAGCCGGCCCATCCTGTGCTCAAGTATGTGATGCAGAGTGCACTTACCTATGTTGTTAGTTATGTGTCACTTTATCTGCTCGTGATTTGCTGCCCCGGCGGTATCGGTGAGGGTCTGCGCAACTGGCTCGGTGACAGTCTGGCGGTAGCAGTCCATCAAAAAAGTAATATACTGTCAGCGCATCCAGGCATGCTTTATTTTATGGCTGGGCTTTTTGCCTTGTGGGGAGCCGTGCCTTTTGGTTTGATGAGTCTGGCATTTTTGCCACCTTCTCGTGCAGCCCGGCTCGAGTTGCATCCCTGGGGACTATATCATCACTGCTTCTGGGCGACATTGCCCTTTAGTCGCCCGATGCGTTTTTGGCAGGATTTTAAAAGTGTATCTTTGGCTAAAGGCAAGTCCGGTACAGTTAAATTGCAGTTTTTTAGTGGGGGCACAATCAAGCTTTGCCGGGGGCAGATATCAGATCCCGATATGCTATTGCTGCTTAGCTCGGTGGATGAATACTCCCCACTTTGTACTTTTGATCAGGGGGCTCTAGAGTTGATTAGCCGTCTGGCTCGTCTAAACGCCAGCGTGGAGCGCGAGAGCAAGCGCACAGGTAAGACCTATCAACGCAAGTATAGTGCCATGATCTTTGAGCCACTTGCCTCGGGTGATACTGTATGCGATGGCAAGCTCAGGGTAGTGCGTCAGCTCTCCAGTAAGCCTCTGTCTGCGGTATATCTGGTGCGTACCGGGTCGTCTCAACTGGCTGTGCTCAAGCAGTTTGCGCTGCCCTATTGTGTTGATGATAGTCAAAGCAAAAAGATTGCCAGGCTGGTTGCTGATTTTGAGACTGAGTGCCAGATTCTCAAGCAAATCGATAACCCTTTAATTAGCAAAGTGCTCGATACTTTTAGCGATGGTGGATCTCACTATATGCTCCTGGATTACGCACCAGGTCGTGATCTACTCCGTGTCGTGCAGGAGCATGGCGTCTTTGGCGATAGTGAGTGCGCGCGCATTGCCATCGATGTAGCAGAGATTATGGTCAAATTGCACAGCCATGCACCAGCAATTTTGCATCGAGACTTGACTCCCGACAATTTAGTTATAACTCCAGCAGGTGCCATAAGGTTGATTGATTTTGGCTCGGCTCATCAGTTTGTGGAGGGCATTACCGGCACTCTAGTGGGCAAGCAGGCATACATAGCGCCTGAGCAATTGAGAGGCAAGGCTACAGTACAAAGTGATATTTATAGCTTTGGCTGTTGTCTTTATTATCTGGCTACAGGTAAGGAGCCTGTAGCGCTCACTCAGTGCGATGCTCGTACAGCAGGCGCTAGCGTAAGCTGCCGACTCAATGAGCTGATCATGAGTTGCACTGCATTTGAAGCTGCCGATAGACCAGCGAGTTTTGTTGATGTTATTGCCACTCTCAAAGGTAGAGAAGCATTGTCGACTATGGAGGACGGTGTTTTGTGAGCACAGAGAGTCATAATATTGGTCTATCAGATTTACTAGAGGGGCTGCCTGTGGCAATGCCCGGCTATGACTGTACTCTTGCTGCAGATGAGATAACAAAGTTGCCAGAGCGCTATAACAGTGCCCAGGATGGGCTTGTTTACCTGTCCTGGCTTGATAGGCTTGGCTCCATTCTGGCCCTCATGTGGCATAGCAAATGGTATTTTGCACATTTAGTGATATTGGACTCACGTCGTCATTTGTTTGTAAGGAGCGCGGCCGGTACGACCTGGGCTGTACTGCAAAATTTTGAGAAGTGTCGCAGTAATTATCTTGCCAGTGTATTGCGGCTCCAGGCTCCTGGCTACGGCTCAAGTGTAATACTGTCCTGGTTGCCGCTTGTGCTGTTTTGGTTTTTGATGTTGGTGTCTTTTAAGGGAGCTATTGTATTTGCTCTGGGCACATTGATATCTTGGGCTGGCTACAGGTTTGTTTATACGATGGCACCGCAGGCGGTGCAAGAACGGTGGGATCGTAGCTGGCCTGGTCGCCTGGCTAAATCTCCCGCTGCCATTACGATCAAGACTGGCCTCAAAAACCTCCGGCCATTCTTTTTGCTTGGTCTGTGTTTGAGCGGATTTACAATACCGTTTATTATGTTCTTTCACTGGCTAGGTAAAATTACCGGCTTCAACGCTCATCTTGAGCGCCGCCGTCCAGTTAAGCCGGATACTTTAATTTTGCCGCAAAACTTGCCGGTGCAACGCAGCGACAGTGATGCTTTTTTTGATTCACCTGCTTTTGCCATTACGATCATGACTATTTTGCTGAGCGGGATACCAGCCTATCTTACTTACTGGCTATATCTTGCTACGGGAGCTAATGCCTTTTTTGGTAATCCGATTGCCCATATGCTCTGGTGGCAGTTTTTTCTCAAATACTTTTATCTTGGTAGCGTTGGTTGTGGGCTGGCTGTGCTTTTTGTCAAAGCCTGGTTTACTTTTCCTCTCAATTTTGTCAGCACACAATATGACATTGAGGTCAATCCAGACAAAATCATCAAAGACAACGTTAAGGGCTGGTTTGGCGAAGTAATGTTTTATGGCTTTGATACTGTCTATCACAACTCTGAGTTGAGCTGGCACAAAGTAGTAAGCGTTGATTGCCAAGAAGGTGTTGGCTTCCGCTATTATCCACTGCCTGTGACAGTTTTTAAGCCTGACAGCTCAGCCTATAAAGTCTTTAACGCCATTGCTGCTTTTATGGATGCTATTAGCATCGGTAAGGCTCAGGATCGCAATTTGACAATCTCGGACTGTGATGGAGCTACTTTGCGAGTGAGACTTTATGAGCTTGACGAAAGACAGCGCATCGATTTACTCACTGCCATCCGCAAATACGCACCCCAGGCTCAAATTACTGACAGGGCTCAGGAAGCATTAGTGGGTGCTGCCATCTTAAAAGACGCCAGCCATACTGAGTTGTGGTTTAGTCTATTGGCTGGCGCAAGCCGCTCTAAGGCTGCTCAGCTACTGGCTCGGGATGAGGCTCTCGATGATAATTTGACCGACCCAGTCAGCGGCAGCCTACTAAAGGATGGCAAATTTAAGATCATATCTAAACTTGCTAGCGGCGGGCAAGCTACTATTTATGATGCTCTGCTGGTGGATAGTGACGAGCGGTTGGTTATTAAAGAATTTGTGCTCGCTGATGGAGATGGCGTTGAGTCCTTGCTTGACAGTGCCCGTGAGTTTGAGAATGAAAGTCTCATATTGAGTCGTTTGAATCATCCTCAGATAGTCAAACTAATAGATATGTTTGTGGCAAACAATCGCGCTTATCTGGCTATTGAATATGCTGAGGGGAAGACATTACGGCAGTTAGTCAACGAAAAGGGCGCTCAAGATCAGGTATTTGTAATTGGATTAGCGGAGCAGATGTGCGATATTTTGCAGTATCTTGCCACACTCGATCCACCAGTGGTGCACAGAGATTTTACTCCGGACAATCTTTTGATAGACGAGACTGGGCAACTCAAATTGATAGACTTTAGCATCTCTCAGCTCTATCAAGACAACACCCAGGCAGAGTGTGCCGGCAAGCACTCTTACACACCTCCGGAGCAATACCGCGGACAGGCGACTCCACAAAGTGACATCTATGCTTTTGGTGCCACTATATACTTTTTACTAACGGGAGTAGATCCTGTTGCTATTTCTGTTGCACATCCGCGTGCTATCAATGACACAGTCGGCGATAAGTTTGATCAATATGTCGCTCATGCTACAGCAATTAAACTGGAAGAACGTTTTGAGAGTGCTCAATGGGCGCGTATGGACCTTGATGCAGTTAAGTGTGATTTGCTAGAGAGTAAGTCTTTTTAGAGAATTAAAAGTCTTCGACGTTGCTATTTCGGTCTTTGATAAACGTAACCTGTCTGACATTGTTAAATTGGGCTGCTATTTCCCGGCATTTTCTGTAGTCTGCCATTTGCAGCACTAGATGACGGTTTTTTGACTGGTTCAAGAGTTGGGTAATATCAGTAGCTTTGAGACTTTGGTCACTGATATTTAGCTCTTTAATGTTTGTGAGTAATGCTAAAGAATCAATCTTATCCTTGGTGAGCTGGCCTGCCGCTAGACTTAGGCTTTTAAGCTATCGGCAGATGCTAATACTCTGATGGTTGCTTGATCCAGATCGGTGCAATCAAGAGTCAGCTTTTGTAAATGCTTATGAGAGAGCGCCCCTGCTGCTAGTGGTGAGACCTGACCGCAATTATGTATGCGTAGACTCTGAAGATTGTTAAATACTTTGGTTTTGACAAAAGTGGCGCCGTCTAAATTCGGCATATCTTCCAGGTCGAGATTGTCGAGGTGAGTAAACTTGTCTAACTTGGCGTGAGCTTCTGGGCTATTGAGTGAGAGCTTCATCAACGTGAGAGACTTGAGCGCTTTCCAGGTGCTGGCTATGTCCAAAATCTCAATGGCATGCTGCCAGGCTTGTTGTTGGAATGTTTCATGGACTTGGCCAAGCCAACTCTCGCTGCTACCATTTATACCTAGTTCTGCAATTTCTTCCGGACCAATTTTCTTGTAAATTTGGGGGTGGAAAAAGGGCACGATTTCTTCACCGGGACAGACAGACAGAGTCAGCGGTGCCGTTAGTGGAATCATTCGATCGTTTTTAGCCAGGTGTGTACCGAGCGTTCCATTTTCCTTTGAATAAGAGTAAAAACCAATAGCTTCAGGTGGGAAGTGCACGGTTCTATATTTGCCGTTTTGGGTATCAACCACTCGACTTACAATCGGCTCGGCGCCGAGCAAGATGTCCAAGATCCTTTTGTTTTCGGGGGTGGCATCAATTTGTTTTGCTTGAAGTGAATTGCTGCCTATGGATGGCACTTGAGTCTGATGACCTTTGACTGGACTTAGGCTGATATCTTTTGACGGTTTTGGCACAAAAATAAAATAAAGTGTTGCTCCAATGGCAGTGATTGATAGTGCCCCTGCAACGAACATAAGTAAAAGTCTTGAGTCAGATTTTTTGCTGGACGAAGAATATTCCTGCTCATCTAAGTTGGTGGCGCTGGCGGTGCCGCCTGTGGTGCCAAAGTTTTGCAATGTGCTGTATCCAGCTGCGCCAATCGGTTTGCCAGCTGCTACACGCTCAAGATCGCGGACCACTTCATGCATAGATTGGTAGCGCGCCGCTGGGGATTTTTCTAGCATTTTGGCAACCATTGCTTCCAGCGTCATGGTAAATGTTTTGTCCGGTCGGCGCTCTCTCAGAGCTGGCGGTCTTGCGGACTGGTGCATCATCATGGTTTCCATGGCTGATTGCCCCTTAAAAGGCAAAGACTTTGTCAGTATTTCAAATAGTGTGCAACCCAGCGAGTAAACATCAGAGCGCTCGTCGCAAGTATCTCCAGTGCACTGCTCTGGGCTCATATAGAGGGGAGAGCCCAATACTTCGCCAGCTTTGGTCTCAAATTGAGAGTTGATTGCGGCTTGGTTTTTGCCCAGTTTGACCATGCCAAAGTCTACGATTTTGACATCGTAGTTTTTTTTGTTGTCTATGAGCATGATATTGGAGGGCTTAATATCGCGGTGGATAATGCCTTTATCATGCGCATAGGCCAGACCTCTGGCTATTTGGCTAAAAATATCCAGCACTATCGGTAGAGGGATTTCGGCTTTGGCGCGGCTGAGTGCTTGTAGTGTTTTGCCGTGTAGCAAGTCCATCACATAGTACGGTCGACCGTCTTCGTCAGTGCCCATATTGTGCACTTTAACGATATTGGCGTGGTCCATTTTGGCGATAGCGCGAGCTTCTAGCGAAAACCGCTGCCAGCTGTCTTGACTGATAGAGTCTGCCAGCAAAACTTTGACGGCATACTCTTTTTTCATGACATTGTGTTCGGCGCGAAAGACAGCGCCCACGCCGCCCTTGCCGAGCACTTCCTTGATCAGATAAGTGTCCTGGATGAGATAACCTGGTTTGTATTTTGCAAGCCCTGGATCAGAGTCTTTCAGACCTTACCACTTCTCTTCGTTGACGACGTTTTCCATTTCGGCCTTGGTTTCAAGTGCCGTGAGAGTTAACTTCTCTAGAGCCGAGTTTAGCAAAAAGTCAGGGTTGTTTAAACTGGTACCAAATGCCGCTGCTTCAAAGCAAAAGACTGGTTCCCAGGTGGTACGCAAGTTGACCTTTTGGTTGTAATTGAGTCGCTTGTGCAGTCTTTCGATAATTATTTGCAAGCCGACCTCGCCGGTCTCGGGGCAAACCACGATAAATCCACCGTCATCGAGCTTGCCCGGGACATCGACGTCGCGGATGCACTCTTGCAGCACTCGTGCTGATTCGATATCAAGGGCTGCTTTGGCGATGGGTCCACCGCTTCTTTCAATGTCTTCAGCGTTGATAATGGTACCGACTATGATACCGAGAGAATTTTTGTAGCGTTTGGCGCGTTTGACTTCTTCTTTGAGCACTCTTTTGACAAAACGCTCTGTGTACAGACCGGTCTTTGGGTCTTTAAGGACATGATGACGATCTTTGCCGGTGGAGACTTCTTCTTCTGGCGGCATTATTGTCTTAGAAGTGGCCAGGCTGGAGCGTGCATTCAGAATCTTTTTGGTCTCTTCGGTCTTTTTGCGTTCCTGACGTCTGATATCGGT
Source organism: Candidatus Obscuribacter sp. (assembly GCA_016718315.1). GTDB lineage: Bacteria > Cyanobacteriota > Vampirovibrionia > Obscuribacterales > Obscuribacteraceae > Obscuribacter. The sequence continues at coordinate 409,835 of JADKDV010000004.1, forward strand.
CAGTTTGGCTTTGAAGAGTGAATCTCTGGTATATCTCTCATCTGGTTTGTTGTCAGGCGACATAAATATCTCGGCTATGGGTCTTACGCGATTAGGCAAATTATAGACAAATTGAGGTGCCCTTTGTAGTCAGGTTAGACCTCAGGTATGTCTATTTTGCCACGCTTTGGTAGTTAGTTCGTTAATTTTGGGGGGCAGTTACTGCTTTTGTCTATTGAGTCTGAGCTACTCAATGCTTGACATTTTGCATGATTATCAATGAGCGACAAGGAATCGATTTATCGGAGGCAACATCTACGCCCTGGGTTTTTAAAATCAATGTGTTGCCCATGTGCAGGGCGATATAGGTCGTCTTAGTGGCAATCTCCAGTCCTGGCTCGGTGAGCTCAATTATGGCAAATCCGCCATAACCAGACCCGGTCACTGGTACTGGTTTGTCCAGGGGGGCGGCAAGTGTAAGATCCTGCCAGCTGCCGCTCATAGCAGTCAGTGGTTTTTGGGCTGTTATCTGTTGGGGCATATGGGCTATCACTGGCGCACTTTTTCCCCCGCCTGTATGAAGGGTAAGTTTGTAGTCGTGATTAGCGTTGATATATTTGCCTGCAAAGTTGTTATCTGGTTCTAAGTAGCCTTCTGCCCTGGCAATGGATGGAGCTTGTCCATAAAACCTCCCCGCCTCCAGATATTTTCCGTGTTGCCAGAGTAGTTCTGCGCCTATTTCGTGCAGTAAGTCTGCCTCGCAGTCATTTAATACCGGGGATTGTGCTTTGACCATATTGTCAGCAACAACAAAAGTTTGCTGTGCCCCGGCAATGTCGTTAGCCAATAATTGCACTGCAGCAAGATATATGCGGGCAGTGGTTTTAAGCTTGTGACCCAGTTTGGGCACTGTGTCTTCTATATCTATTTTGGTGATGCCAGTGTTGGCTTTGTCGGCATATTGCACCGCCTGTTCAAGCAGATCTTGGGCTTCTTGCATTTTAGCCAGCCTTTCTTCATTGAGTTCAAAACTGCCAAAAACCGGACTGACATGTAGATCTGGTAAGTCTTTGACTCTGAGTTTACAAAGTGCTTGTCCGATTTTTATCAAAGCAGCGCGATCGTTGATTGCATTTGCCGGATAAGTGTTGAGATATCTGCACTTTTGATCAGCCATATCAAAGCTCTGTCTGGCCTCAAAAAACTCACCATTCATGCGTTCAGTATCAGCTCTTTCTATTAATGCATCGACTTCGTCCACTTGTGCGGCTGAGGGTGGGAGTGTGCGCACCATCAAGTCGATTGGCGGGTCTAGAGGTTTATTAAATGTGCCAGGTAGCAGCCAGGCAGCGCTACCAGCAATGACAATGGCAGTCAGGCTGAGGGCAATCTTTACTCTGGTGATACTACTGGTAATGGCGTCTGCTTTGACTCTGGTCTCTGTTTTTGCGCGAGCATCTGATTTATTCTTTTCTGCTTTGCTGATTAATACAGGTGTTGTTTTACCTTTGAGTTTTTCGGCTTTCTCTATCATCGATAGGACTTGCTCGGCTGTGGCTGGTCTATTGTCGGGGGACTTTTCGAGCATGGCATTGATGATGTCGCTCAGGTATTTAGGGCACTCTGGAGCGAGGTCGAGTAATGGTGGCGCAGTCTCGCTGCACTGGCGCATCAATATCTCGATGAGATTACGTCCACTAAAAGGTGGCTTACCACTGACGCATTCATAAAGCACACAACCGAGGGCATAGATGTCGGTGCGACCATCAATTTGATTGCTCTGACATTGTTCGGGACTTATGTAGTAAGGGCTGCCAAAAATTTCGCCAGTGGCTGTGACGCGGCCAGCTTCTCCTTCTTCGCGAGCAAGTTTGGCTATGCCAAAGTCGACAAGTTTGGCGGGAAAAGGATCCTCTGGATTGTCTGTCAGGATAATATTGCTTGGCTTTAGATCTCTATGAATAATATTTTGAGCATGGCAACAGTTAAGTGCACTCAGTACGCTGATAGCAATACGCACACAATCAGCTGCGCTCAATGTGCCTGACTCTTGTAGCTTTTGTGAGAGTGGCTGGCCCGGGATGTAGTCCATCACGATATACGGCTCACCGCTCTCACTCTCGCCATAGTCTGATACTGCGGCAATGGCAGGATGGCGCAGTTTGCTTGCCGCTCTGGCTTCTGTAAAAAAGCGCTCTGCTGCCTGGGGGCTGGTTAGTAAATGACTGTGTAAGAGTTTTATTGCAACAGGTTGCAAAAGAGCTGTATGCATGCCGCGATAGACTCTGCCCATGCCGCCGGCGGCAATAAGTGACTCAATGCGGTAACGTTCATTGAGGTTGTACCAACCAGTGGCTCCGTCCCTAAACGAGCGCTTACGAGTTCTGTACTAGGGTCAGATACTTTGAAGTCTTGCATGCTTTTGATTCTGGGTTCTCTCAAGAGCGGCTCTACCCACGGTCTCTTGATTATGCGCGCTGCTTGTGGCATTTCCCAGGCTATAAACAGGCAATCTCTTTAGGGTAAACCCTAGCATTACTCAATATTTGTGCACTTTATGTTATGACAAAAGTTTGGGCAAAATTTCTTGAAACGACTGCACTGGTGCCATGCTGTTGGTTGCTTTGCTGCGTAAAACAGCACCTTCCCAGCCACTCAAGACTACTTCTGCTAATTCTTTGGGGCAGAGATCTTGTCTTATTTCTTTGATGGCCTGCCCATCTTTAAGACAAGCGGCAAATTGATCTTTCCAGCCATCTAAGACTTCGGCAAGTTTTTGTCTCAGCTGCTCGCTTTGTCCGCTCATTTCTTGTGATAGAGTGCCAACCAGACAGCCGCTGCGACAGGGAGCGATAGCCAGATCGTCTGCCATACGTTTAAAGTAGTGCTTGAGACGATTGAGTGGCGAGAGCTCTGTGGCGTTTAAACTCTTGCGGATTTTGTCTGACTGACATTGGTCAAAACTATTGATGACAGCAAGCGCAAAAGCCTCTTTGCTTTCAAAATAGTGATAAAACGAGCCTTTAGGCACTCCAGAGGTGGAGACGATTTCTTGTATACCGGTGTTGTTAAACCCCTTAGAAAGCATCACTTTTTTACCAGCCTCGATAAGCACTTCTCTGGTATCAATTTTGGTGGCAGTTTTCATGTTATTTCTTTCCTTGAGGACTTGGACTTATTGTTTGGGTTCTAGTGATTTACTTGGTCGCGCATCAGTTGTTAGTGCATGCCGAGAGCTTTACCAGCGCTGGCAGCGGCTTGTTCTTCACGTCTCAGCGCTGGTGCTGGAGTGAAGACTGGGACTGGTCTTTTGAGAGTGGCATAGGTACGTACTGTGGTGCGAGTACCGGGCTCACTGATATTGATTGGCAGTTTGACATTGGCGTCTTTGAGGCCTTTGCGCACGTCGTCAACCAGCAACCAGAGTGCAAATACAACCACCATCAGGGTAAAGAGTTCACTATCTAGCATTGTCGTAATCCTTTTGATTTAAGAGAGTTGGAGGGGTGGAGTAGTGACTCCCTGACCGAGCCCAGTAGACCGGTCGTCTAATTTTTGTGCAAAAATTTGCACTTGTCGATTTTTGCTGAGCATCCTTTTGCTTTTTTGCATGCTTCTAAGCGCTGCTGATTAGCCTGGTGCTTACGGCTCAGTTGGTTTTGCCAGAGAGTAAAGAGACTTCTTGGGAATTCAATACCTTCAGCTAGACCGCGTTGAGCCTGGAATGAAACATTGATTGCATCAATTGTACTCATGGCTCTAACCTCGATTTAGAGAGTGTTCGGCTGGGGAACATTTCCGCTTGCCTTTCACTCTTATATAATAGACCGGTCGTCTAGAGCCTGGCAAGTACCCCAAAAAGAAATTTTTGAAAGTCTGCTATGTCTCAACCAGTGGGTCGTATTCTTCTTCGGTCAGCCCAAATGTCCAGGCTACTGCTTGTTTTGCCCGCTGCATATTAGGCGGTACGCGCAAAAAATACTCTTTTATAGTGCCGTCTGGCTCCGGGGTGCTATTCATCACGCGCACAACGAGGATTGGTTCATCCGATTCCAGATTCATCCTATAAAGTATGCCGGCTGCGTCCTGGTGGATGCGTAGCACTTTGCCTTCGCGCAGATAGTTTTCTAGACCAAATCTTTCTATAAGTACTCGTCTTACTTCGGCATTGGGCTCGGACTCTATAAGGTCAAAGGTGAGTGGCTCTGGTAGCAAGATGACATAAGGAGGCACCAGCACGCCATGCCAGGCGTATAAGCCCCAGCCGTCGCTGTAGCGCAGGCACATGTCGGTCTCGCCGTGGATGCGAAACCTGTTGTCGCGCTGTAGCGCGAGGGGGCGCTCAGTCATGATGCAGACGTTTTCGTAGGGCCAAAACCAGCCAGCGTGCTGAGCCAGTGCCATTAGTCCCTGCAAAGGCTCAGTGCCTGGTATCTGTAGTTTGGCAACAAAGTCATAGTAGGAGAGCCAGCCAGCATCCTGCTGACCATAGAGGCAGTCCCACTTTTGTGGACCAGCCATGATACCAGCCATGGTCGGGACCCTCTGTTTGAGAGGCTCGGCAACATAACTCGAGACTTGTAGATGGATAGGTTGGACTAGCTCATGATAAATTTGCTCGGCTACAACGGCTGAGAGTTTGCCATCTATGTTTGCTTTTACTGCTTCTTCAGCTTGATCGCGCAAACGCCGGTGCATGGCGACACCGCAAAAGCCGCGCAGATACTGCCACACATGGATACCCATGTTTTCGGCAAATTGATCTTTGACATACTTCTCTAGTAGTACGCCTTCTTTCTTCAGTACCTTCTGGTCAGCTTCCTGTCTCAGTTGCTTGCGTACAAGACTCCATTTGTCTGGACCAACCAGTGCTTCTATTTTTTTGACACACTGGCGCCAGACTGCCTCCCAGACATCAAATTGACTGGTGTTGAGGTGATAGGGCCAGTCAATATCGCTATCCAGTAACTTGGCCGCTGTGTTGCCTGCCCAGGGCGAGCCCAGCCAGATAATTATTTTGGGTGGCTTCAGTCCGACAGCTTGATAGGCCTGGTGCATTGCTGCTTCAGCCGCGGCTCGGTCGGTTTTACCTGTGCCAAGGCCGTATTCGCGCCACTGGTTTCTGGTTTTTTCCAGGCTCTTGAGGTGCTTAGTTGTTAGTTTTTGCAGTGTCTCAGTCGACGACATCTCTAGGTGGTGCTTCCGGTACATACTCGCGTTGCTGGATGACGCGGTAATACCCTGCCGGTAATGCGATTGTGGCATGCTCTTCGTGGACAAGCAAGGCGCCTGGGCGGACGGCGAGATAGCGCTGCCCTCTGGCGGTAAACATCTGAGCAAAGTCTGTGCTGATAGCGTGGGCATGACCAGTCACTTCGCCGTACTGGAGGATGACTCGCTTGTCGCACTCCTGCTCTAGAGCATTGTCAGGGATACTCAAAACCTTTTGTAGTAAGACATCGCCCTGTCTGTATGTATCTAGTTTGACTGCGGGACGGACAGCCTGGCGTGATTTTAAAAGCATATCGGATGCACTCTGCCGGGAAATAACTTGTTTTTATTGTACCCAGTTTGGCTAGAAGTCCCCACAGACTCTCCCAAAATAACGTAATGTAAGCATTTTGTCTGAGGTTTAGGTGCAGTCAACTGCACAATTGGTGCTTACTCTACTAACCTGGTAGTCGTCAATACGACGTAAAACCATCGCCTCGGGAAAGGTCCACTCTCTTTATTCTCTTTTTTAGTTCTTCGATTTTGAGTCTGGCAGCCGTGGATAAGGTCTGACCGATATCAAGGTTGAGTTTTTCCAGGGGACTAGATCCTATCCTTCTGCAATCAAGATTTTCGAGATCAAAAGTCGCTTCTGCCAGAGTTAGTTTTGCAATGCTTTGCGAGGCAAAGATTGGTGCCAACGATTCAGCTGTCAGCAAGCAGTTTTCAAGTTTAACTGCTCTGAGGCTCTTAACTGCGGACAAAAACTCGACGTCTTGCTTGCTCAGCTGAGTGTTTTTGATGATAGCGTTGGTAAGTTTGATTTTGTCAGGCGCCAATTCAAAAAGGTCTTTCAAATTACCTTTGTAAGCGTTTAGTTCGAGTCTGTTGATCTCCAGCGCTGCTGGGATTTTAACCATGTTTGACTTTTGTCCGCTGTTATCCCAGGCTTTGAGTTCGAGATAATCCACTGTCTTAATTTTGGCCAGCGCAGCCATTGACTCTTTTGATTGTTGGCTCGAGCTTAGTATCACTACCTTGAGGTCAAATCTATCGATGGCTGCCCTTAAAAACTTGGGAGCGTCAGTAAAATAAAGCCCCAAATCAATTCCTTTGATGTCTTGCTTCCTAAAGCCGGGGACAAGGTTTTCGATGTTGATGACGTGATCCTGCGGCTTGAGCATGATATTTTGATCTGCGTTGATACCAAGTACACCTTTACAGGCATGGATTTTGAACACATTGATGACACCATTGGCAGTGGTGTATAAGGCAATCTTTACCGGTAGTTTGTCGCTAAAAGGAAAGCTGTATACATTTACCGTTTTGCCTTCATCGTTTTGGTGCAATTGCAAAAAAAACTGATCTGGTTTATATACTGGCAATGTTTCTGTCGGATGTCCGGGACCAGGATCAGCTCTGTCTGCCTTTTGTGGATGGGGATCTACTTGTGCCATCAGTGAGTCCGGGGCTTGCAGATCGACAACTTTTGATTTGGTATTGCTTTTGTCAGGCTTTTCTAGAGGCGATGATTCTTCTACTTTTATTTTTGTTAGCGGATCGATTGCTGTCGGCGTCTTGTTAAAGTTGACCACAGCCACTAACGCAATCAGTGCCAGTACAGCTACAGCGGAGACAAAGATAGCGAGGGTTTTGCCGGCTGTGTTATTGACACGCTTTTCTCTTTCCAATTCTTCTAGCTGGTCAAGCTCTGCTTTAGCAAATTGCAGTTCTTTATTGTCTCGTATACGCTGTAAGTCGATGGCAAGCTCGCTAGCATTTTGGTAGCGGTAGTCTTTGCGTTTTTGCAGGCATTTAATTAGCACCGCTTGCAGTGCATTGGGAAAGGCAATACCAGTTGTATCACCAAGCAGTGGGGGCTCTTCGCTTTTGTGTTTTAAGGCCAGTCCCTGGAGGTCATCGGCCTCATATGGTGGGTTGCCTGTCAAAGTCTCATGTATTGAGCAGCCCAGGCTGTATATGTCAGATCGTAAGTCCAGGTCATGTCCATCAAATTGTTCGGGACTCATGTAGGCAGCGCTGCCAATTGCTCTTTCGACTTTGTCGCGTTGCTTTTTGCAGGCATCATCGCTTAGCTCTGATATACCAAAATCCAGGAGCTTGATTTCTGGGCTGCCATCAGCGCGCTTCGCCACCATGATATTGGCTGGCTTGATATCTCTGTGCACAATCGAGCGTCTGTGAGCATAAGAGAGACCTTCTGCTACTTTGATAAATACTTCCAGAGTAGCACCGACACTGAGCGGTCCATTTTTGATGATTATTTCTTCCAGTGTCTGTCCTTCGATAAAGTCCATGGCATAAAAGGGCAAAGAGCCAGCGTGTATGCCCAGGTCGTAGATTTGACACAGGATTGGGTGAGTCAGAGATGAATTGATTTTGGCTTCACGCTGGAAGAGTTGCCAGCTCTCAAGCGATACCAGTGAAGGTGCTAAAAACTTTAAGGCGACTGTGCGCCCAAGTAGTATGTGGCTGGCTTTGTAGACTACACCCATGCCTCCCTTGCCTACGAGCTGGTCGAGGCGGTAGCAGCCACCGATGATTTCACCAGGTTTGAGTTTGACCAGAGCAGCATCGCGGGCAAAATTACTGGAGTTGCGGGAGCGCATCTCGGTGTGCTGAGCCTGTTTGCGTCTCGACCACTGCCCGCCCTGAGGTACAAATCTTGTAGCCATGGCATCTTTATTGGCACTTTGTCGCAGCGGTTTGGCACAGCTGCAGCGCATGTCTTTGAGCAAAAATGAGGTAAAGCTACCCTGTCTCCTGGCTGAGGCAATCACTTTGCCGCAGCTTTTGCAGGACTCTGAATCGCTTTTGAGCCGGTTAGCATTGTCGAGGGCGGCGGCGTCACACTGGCAATGCATATCGGCAAACAAAAATGACGTCAGTGAGCCAGAGCGGTCACTACTAGCTAGCGGTAAAAAACATTTGGGGCAGTTGTTGGTGGGAGATGGCATCCTTTGATTATCTCAGTCTTAGACTTGCTGCGCTAGTAATAGCAAAAGCATCTAACGCACCATAACCTGAGCACCAGGTAGGGCTTGCTTTAGTTGATGCTCGATTTTTTGCATTTGTATATTGTTTGCCATGTCGCACTCAATAAATACTGATTTTAGGCTGGTCAACTTGCTCAATATTTGGATCTTGTCACTATTAAAATCCAGTAGATGATCGCGCAGCGCGAGCTTTTGTAGCGCCCTGCATTCTCCCAGTAGCTCAAAAAGTGCAGAGTCCAGATGCACCTGAGCTAGTGAGAGCGTTTTGAGTCGTTTTAGGCGGGTTATATAGAGCAGGTCCTCCCTTTTAATTGGGATTTCGACCATGTTGAAATATTCAATATTATTTTGTTCCACCGGTTCTGCAAAAAAGCTGTCAATTCGGCCTCGTCCATATTCGACCTCAAAAGCAATCAGCTTTATTTGGGGCGATAAGACCAGGGGGTATTTAAGTTCGTTGTGCCAGTCAATCAGCACAAGTCTTTTGAGACTATGCATGGCGTTTACGGTACTGGCTGTGTCTGGACCTTGCTGGAAGCCGCTCAATCTCAAGTATCTCAGCCCCTTAAATCTTTGCAGCTCTTTTATTATTTTGACTGGATGCTCGTGAGTGTTGCCCGCATCAATGCCTTGTATATCGCCACTATTAAAGTTCGCAAGCACAGCTTCGGGGTTGGCTAGCTCCCCGGAGAGTGCGTAAACTACATCACCTGTGGCCGGTAGCTTAACAGTGCCAATGCATTCAAAGCGTCGCCCTCTGTCATCGCTATTGGTTACGTCTTTGTAGTAGGTCAAAACACCCGGCACGAGCTTCTCGCCAAAGTTGTATACACGCTCTGTTATTCCGGAGCTATTCTTTTGCAGTCCTTTGTAAAAGCTATTACTTGAGCCGTTAAAACCCTCCATCGGTGCAGGGCTCTGCATCGCTTGTTTACCAAACTGTTCGACCACAAGACCGACCGATCCAAATTCTTCTCCTGGCCCAGGATCAATTGCATTATTGTCAGACGTCGCTGATGGATTGACCTTTTTGACACCGTTCAGTAGATTTTGTTCGAAGTAGTCAGGTCCATTGGATGCTGATAGTTTGTTTACCGATGACATATCGAGAGCCTCTTGCCCAGCCACCTTTGTCTCTGGCGATTGTACCTTGGCTTGATCACTGTGATCTGGTTTGATGCTTTTTTTGGCGTTGTAGTCCACAACCATATAGACCGTGCCCGCCAGGAGCAATAAAAGTCCAGTAATACCCAAAATGGACAGCCCGATTGTGGCCGCTGCCCCTCTGGTTGTGGCTGTGCTATCGACTGTCTGATTGGCTAGTGTTATTGATGCGAGCTGATCTACTGCAAACTGCAATGGTTTGTGATCAAGGATGCGTTGCAAGTCTATGGCTAATTCGTTGGCGTTTTGATACCTGCTTTGCGGTTGCTTTTGCATGCATTTTTTTACCACCGCCTCAATCGCTAGTGGAAACTCTAGCCCGGTGACTTCCGACATGAGTGGAGCGGTGACTTTGTGATGCATGCGGGCCAGCTCATCAAGATCATCAGCGTGAAACGGCGTAACACCAGTCAGAGTCTCAAAAATTGTGCAGCCCAGGCTGTAAATATCTGAGCGTAAGTCAACTTGACCGTCAGTAAATTGCTCCGGACTCATGTAAGCTGCGCTACCAACTACCTCGTCGCTTATGGCTGTGCTATCTGTGCTGCGTGTCTCGCTGAGCTGAGCAATGCCAAAGTCCAGTAGTTTTACATCGATGTTGCCCTGGTCATTGGGCACCAGCATGATATTGGCAGGCTTGATGTCTTTATGTACCACCGCCCGTCTGTGTGCGTAGGAGAGCCCCTCTGCTACTTTGATTGCTATCTCAACGGTGGCACCCACGCTGAGTGGACCGTCATCGGTGATTACTTGATCAACTGTCCGTCCTGCTAGATAATCCATGGCATAAAAGGGCAGTGAGCTGGCGTGTATACCCAGATCGTAGATATGGCAGATAGTAGGATGGTTTAAAGACGAGATAATTTGCGCTTCCTTTTGGAAGAGTTGCCAGCTGGTACGCGATACCATTGACGGTGCTAAAAACTTGAGAGCACAGGTGCGGCCAAGGGTGATGTGACTGGCTCTGTATACCAGTCCCATGCCGCCTTGACCAATCAGGCTGGCAAGCTGATAGCAGCCGCCAATGATTTGGCCGGTGGATAGAGTGACTAGTTGGGCATCAGACTTTTGCAGCTGGTTTGCTCTGGTCTGACGCATGGTCTCATGCCCGCGCCTGCGAGTGTCGCTTGCTAATATCGGTCTATAAAATCTTGTTTTAAGTGCATCGGCTGATTTTTGCCCGGAGCCAGTGGCGGCAATTGGCTGGTCGCACTGGCAGCGCATGTCTTTTAGGAGAAAAGCCGTAAAACTGCCTTTGCGTTTGGGACCAGCAATAACTTTGCCGCAGCGTTTGCAAGACTGGCTGTCAGCCACTACTTTTGCTCTGTCTGTCTGCTCTCTTGAGATGTGGCACTGGCAGTGCATGTCCATGAAGAGAAAAGACGTCAAAGAGCCGACGCGCTCCCCTGTCGCCACAGGTTTGGCGCATTTAGGGCAGGCATTGGTAGGTTTGTCAGGCACTGTGAAATTATAGTTGGTTTATGGGGGTTTCAGGGAGAACGTCAACCGGACGTGCTTTTGCTTTAGTTATTTCGACGTTGCTAAATAATTTTTTGAGTTGATAGACTTTTTCTATGTTTTCTCTGGTTAGTGGCAAGCCTTCAAAGATAATAGTCTTTTGCTGCGGGATCTTAGTTTTAGCCAAATTCTCGATATCCAGGTCGGCTAAGTTGAGGCGTTCTTGCCTGATAATGACACGTTTTATCTGGTTGGCTTCTAGTAGTGGCTTGATTGGAGCGGCTGATGTCAGTGGGGATGCAATAGTGACGCTGTTCAAGTTAGGCCAGTTGGAGGCATGGACAAGATCTTCTTTGCTCAATGATGTGTTGATGAGTCCTAGATTTTTAAAGGTCATTTGATCCGGCTTCTCAAACAAATTAGCAAATCTGACGTTGCAGTCGGTCATGGCAAATGTATCGACATTTGGCAGAATTGGCAGAGTATGAGTGGTTCTACCTGTCATTCTCCAGGTGTCAACTAAAAGGTAAGAATGTGGTTTTAAGAGGGGCAGGAGTTTGATATTGGCGGGCGTCCATTGCGGTCCACCGAGAGCCAAAAGCGTGAGTTTAAATTTTTTGAGAGCCGCTTCAAGTAGCTTGTGTTCGTCGTTTTGCGAAAGTTCGAGTTTGATTCCTGTTATATCCTGAGGTCTAAAACCTTTGGCTAGCTCCTCTGCGTTAGCGTATGTTTCTGCCAGCAAAATGCTGAGAGGTGCTTCACTGACAGCTACGCGACCCTGGCAGGCTGAATCCTTTACGGTCACGCCCTCCTGCACAAGCATGGTTGGGTTCTTTTCAAAGGGAAATTCAAAAACTTTTGTTCTATTTCCCTGGGCATCGACAGTTGTGGTTACATAAAATTGGTTTGCTTTGATATTAGGTAGGTAAACCGCCTGCGTTGGCGCTGTACCTATCATTTTGTTGGATATCTCCATCATGGAGTCCACACTAAAAGGAACCGGATTTGCCGGACCTTGAGAGACCACTGACTGAGTGGGGGCGGGAGTTTTGGTTTGACGCTCTTGTAAAACTTTAAGGCCGGCATTGACAGCCCAAAATGACAAACCGGCAACAGTTATTATAGCCAGACCGCTTATTAAAAGTGGCTTTGCCAGTGAATTGTTGTTTTGTGACTTGGTGTTATTGTCCTCTAGGGTTGCTAGCTCCGGACGAGCAAATTGTAAGTCTTTGTTGTTGAGTACTCGTTGTAAATCGATAGCTAGTTCACTGGCATTTTGATAGCGCTGGTCGCGCATTTTGTGCAGACATTTTTTGACGATGGCTTCGATAGCCAGTGGAAGGACAAGTCCTGTTGCATCTGACAGCAACCTGGGCTCAACATTTGTGTGTTGCTTAGCCATGGTACTAAAGTCATCGCCCTCAAATGGAACATTGCCGGTGAGTGTCTCAAAGATAGAGCAGCCCATGCTGTATATGTCTGCGCGGGCATCGGTTGTGCGTCCAGCAAATTGTTCGGGGCTCATGTATGCAGCGCTGCCGATTATCCTTTCGGTTTTTTGCCCGGTGTTACTGCCTTTGGTGCCTAGCTCTGCAATGCCAAAGTCGAGAAGCTTTACTTCGGCGGTATCGCCAGTGGTGCTGCTAATCATGATGTTGGCGGGTTTGATATCTCTATGCACTACATTACGACGATGGGCATATGATAGCCCTTCTGCCACTTTGATAAAAATCTCTAGAGTGGCTCCCACACTGAGTGGACCGCTATTGATGATGATCTCTTCGAGAGTCTGACCACTGACAAAATCCATGGCATAGTAGGGCAATGCATTAGCATGGATGCCCAGATCGTAGATTTGACAGAGTGATGGATGGCTTAATGTGGCGTTGAGTTTTGCTTCTTGTTGAAATAATTGCCAGCTCTCACGGGATACCATAGAGGGTGCTACAAACTTGAGAGCCAGTATGCGGTTTAAGGCAGTGTGTCTGGCTTTGTAGACTACGCCCATGCCACCTTTACCAATCATCTCTAACAACTGGTAGCAGCCGCCCACGATTGCTCCAGGTGCCAGCGATATCAGCGCTGTATCACTAGCAAAGTTGCCTATTCTTGTACGCATGGCTGTTTGCATTTGCTCTTTGCGCTTGCCCCAGGTGGCTTGAGGTGGTCTGTATCGGGTCTCCATGGCATTGGCACTGGCGCCTTTTAGCAAAGGTGCAGCACAGCTACAGCGCAAGTCACCCAGTAAAAAGCCGGTAAAACTACCCAAACGTTTGGGGCCGGCAATGACTTTGCCGCAGCGTTTGCATGACTTACTATCAGCAGCCGCACGCCCTTTGTTTGCTTGCCTGTTTAAATTGTCGCACTGACAGTGCATGTCCATAAAGAGAAAAGACGTCAGAGAGCCAACGTGCTCCCCTGCCGCCACTGGTTTGGCGCATTTAGGGCAAGTTGTGGATTCTTTTGGGGGCATGCCAACGCTCCTCTTGCTACCGGGGTGATAGGGTGTTATCTGGGGTAGGTGGGGTGGTGATTGTGATTGATTTGAATATCGATTGCAGCTCTTTAAGGGCTTTGAGATTTGATTGAGTTAGCAGTAATCTATCAAATCGTAAAATTAGATTTCTGTTTGGATGAGTCAGGTTTTTTAGATTTATTTTGCTCAAATTGAGGGCGCTATTGCGCACAGACAAGGAGGTCAATTTCGGATTGTTTAGAAATCCTTCTACATAGCTGGCCTCGCTCTTTTGTATTGCAGCAGATAAAGGTTTGTAGTTGCCTGGAACCTGGCTATCTGGTTGATCGATTTTTACAGTACGCAAGTTTGGCCATTTTGATATTAGTTGCACATCGTCATCCGCAAGACGAGTATTTGAAAGTGTCAAAGTTGACATCGGCATTTTTGCTGGCGTCGCTAATATTTGGGCGAGTCTGAAGTGGCAATTTACCAGAGCAAGGGACTGAATATTTTTGAGTGGTGCCAATTTTGAAGGTTGGCCGCTGGAGTTATCTGCAGGATTTAGCTTTAGTTCAAGGTATGAATCTGGTGCTAATTTGTTTAGTAATTTGAGGTTAGTTGCTGTCCACTGTTTGATGTTGAGCCTCAGTGTATTGAGTTTAAATCTACTGAGTGCAGCATCAAGTAATTTTGTTTCAGGGTCTTCGCGCCAATAAATATCCAGTCCTGTTAGATCCTCCGGCCTGAAGCCTTTGAGAAGATTCTCTGGATCGAGATAGATATTCGCTAAAATCAGTTCAAGATTATCGGAATTGATGTCGACAGTGCCCATACAAGGTCTGGAGTTGGCACCGGCAGGTGTTATTTGGGCTAATTGACCTGGGCTGGCTGTGAAAGGAAATTTAAAGACCCTTTTTGGTGGAGTTGTTTTTGAATTTATGGTTTTTACGAAAAATTGGTTTTCTTTGATTTCTGGAAGCTGGACGCGAGTAGACTTCTCTTCAAGTGTATTATTTAAAGTGCTTAATGGATCGTATGAGAAAGATGCCATTGACACGGAGCTGGTGGAGCCTGCCGACGCCCTTGCTGGTGTGCTTTTTGGCGGTTGCTGTATTACTGCTCTGTGAGTGATTTCAGTTAATTTTAGGGCTATTACCAAAATGGCTGCAAAGGCAAACGATGCCCCTAGAATTATTCTGACAGTTGGTAAGTAACCAGTTTTAACTTGTTGGATTTGTTGCAGGCTTTCCTGTTCCGGACGGGCAAATTGTAATTCTTTGTGGCTCAAGATGCGCTGTAAGTCTATGGCTAGTTCACTGGCGTTTTGATAGCGTCGGTCACGGCTTTTGTGCAGGCATTTTCTGAGGATCGCCTCAAGTTCGAGCGGGTAGGCAATATTTGTAGTATCCGACAAGAGTGGAGGTTCGGCTGTTGAGTGTTGCCGGTCCAATGTATCAAAGTCTTCGCTTTCAAAAGGCAGTGCCCCGGTGAGAGTCTCAAAGATAGAGCAGCCCAGGCTGTAGATGTCGGAGCGGGCGTCGGTCGTCCGTCAGCAAACTGCTCGGGGCTCATGTAAGCAGCGCTGCCGATTATTCTTTCGGTTTTTTGCCCGCCCTTTTTGCCTTGCTTTTCGCTAAGCTCAGCGATACCAAAGTCCAGTAGTTTGACCTCTACGGTATCACCTGTGGTACTTTGGATCATGATATTGGCAGGTTTGATATCTCTGTGCACTACATTGCGACGATGGGCATATGATAGCCCTTCTGCTACTTTGATAAAAATTTCTAGAGTGGCTCCCACACTGAGTGGACCGCTATTGATGATAATCTCTTCGAGAGTCTGACCATCGACAAAATCCATGGCATAATAGGGCAGGGCATTAGCGTGGATGCCCAGATCGTAGATTTGACAGAGTGATGGATGGCTTAATGTGGCATTGAGTTTTGCTTCTTGCTGAAATAATTGCCAGCTCTCGTGAGACACCATGGACGGTGCTACGAACTTGAGAGCGAGGATGCGGTTTAAGGCAGTGTGTCTGGCTTTGTAAACTACACCCATGCCACCTTTGCCGACCATCTCAATGAGCTGATAGCAACCTCCAATAGTTGTGCCGGGGGCGAGAGATACAAGCGCTGCATCTCTGGCAAAGGTGTTGCTTGCCCTTGTGCGCAGGGCTGTTTGCATCTGCTCTTTGCGTTTGCCCCAGGTGGCTTGAGGTGGTCTGTATCGGGTCTCCATGGCATTGGCTCCGGCTACCTGGAGCAAAGGTTTAGCACAGCCACAGCGCAAGTCTTTGAGTAAAAACGCAGTAAAACTGCCCAGTCGTTTTGGCCCTGCAATCACTTTGCCGCATCTTTTGCATGACTGAGAATTGGATTTAGGCTGTGGATTGGGCTGGACTGCTTTTGTCCTGTCGCACTGACAGTGCATGTCCATGAAGAGAAAAGACGTGAGAGAACCAGCGCGGGCACTACTGCCGCACGGCAAATTGCATTTTGGGCAGTGGTGGGCGTCTGAGGGCACCTGATTATTATCTCAGGCGAGGATGAAAAATGGGTATATATCTTTTACTGGTATGAGAGCTATGGATGTTTCAGACAGGTAATCATGAGATTGTAAAAGACTCTGCGCAGTCACTGCCTGAGGCTCTCCGTGAGCGTTTTGAGTCTACGCACACAGTCATGGAATGCCTGGGGGCCGGGCGTGTCACTCAAGTCTACTTGCTCAGGGAAGAGGCTACCGGTCAGCTGCAGGCCCTGAAGATATTAAATCCACGCTGCCGCGCCGATGCGGTGGTCAAACGGCGCTTCAGCCGTGCTTGTTTGGCATTAATTGGCTTGCGCCATGAGCACATCCTCAGGGTCCTTGAGATCGCTCCTCCCGACTTTGATGAGCCCTATATGTTGACCCGTTATCACGGTCGCAATAGTCTCGCTGACATGATGCAGACTTATCGAGCGATGCATGAGAGTGATGTGGTCAGTATTTTTTACGCCCTATCTCGCGCTCTGCATTTTGCTCATGAGTATGGTGTTGTCCATGGCGGTCTTGAGCCCACTGATATTTTTATTTTACGTGGCGATTTTTTGCAGCTTAAGCCTGTCCTGGCTGACTTTGGCATGAGCCTGGTGGGCGCTGATTTTAATAGCTCCACGCGGGGGCAGGCTCTGACTGGTGAATCCTTTGGCAATGTGCGTTATATGAGCCCGGAGCAGTGCCGAGGTGAGGCTCCCAGTGCCAAGTCGGATATATACTCTTTGGGTTGTCTCATGTTTGAGGCACTCTCTGGGCAGCCAGCTTTTGCCATGGGCACACCGCTTGAGGTGATGCTCAGTCATGCTAGTGGGTCGTCTGATTTTTTGATTGCGCAGCTTGCCGCTCGCGATATATCCGAGCCACTGGTGCAAATTGTAAGCTCGATGCTCGCTCCCCAGCCAGGGCAACGGCCAGCCAGTATGGGGGCTGTTGCATCCAGGCTCAAAGAGCTTATACCGCCTTCACAAAAGGACAGACCTAAGCTCATCTCCCCGCAGTCCATCAGTGCTGAGATTAAAGCAAAACGCGTCAGTAAGCAGCTTTCGAATACTTCCGGCAGAATGCTTTTGCGTGGTGCAACTGTGCCCCCTTTGAGTCCTCCCAGGGTCGGTCATCGAGATGATGCTGGGCTCGTAGAGACCTCAAAAGACTCCTGGGGTTGGACCCCAGGGTATGGCTCTGCCCCAGTAGACTCTTCACAGCTCAAGCGGCAGCAAGACAAAAATATGCGTCTCAAACCTGTGGTCATGGAGCCGGAGGAGTGTGAGGGGCCGGTCATCAGTCCTCGTCTGGTGGAGACCAAAGACCGATCGGAGCCTACGCCAGCTAAGCTGGTGCCTTTTGCGCCACAAAGCCACCCTCTGTGCCTGTTGCTTCCTCTTCCTCTGCTAAGCCTGAGCGTAAGCGCGAGCGGTCTATGCCACTGCGGGCAGTATTGACAGATCCTTATGTTGTAGTTGCCGTCACTGTGGTTGCTTCTGTCTTTGTGCTTACTTTAGGTGCGCCTTTTATTGAGCAAATCAGGCGTTATTATAGCGAGCTTTCGGTGTCCAATTTATATCATCCTAACGATGATTACGCCATGCGCAACCTCGATCAGAGTTTGAATCGCCAGATTGGTAAGTCGCTCTCAATTTTGCGCAGTCGCTACAATGCTGAGCAAAGATTGAGGGCTGTAAATACGCTTAGTGATCTGGTTGGTCTCAATCGTACTGTTTATCACCCAGAAATAGCCAGATTTATTTTGCTGCAACCTGACCGCTTTTCGGCTTTAGTCGAGAGTGGTGCTCTAGAGGTTGATGAAGAAGTCAGACCGCTGCTTGTTGATCTGGTGCATTCATTGGCTGCTGATGATACTTTTGGCCGTGAATACCTCATGGAGACGCTCAGATCTAACAAGCATCAGACTTTTAACAATTTTGTGATAGACGCCAGTGTATGTCCCGAGTCCCAGCGTAGGGGCAAAGCGATGGACAAGCTTGAGGTGGCGTTGATAAAACACCTGCTAGGCGAAGACAATGCCGAAATCAGTCAGGCAATTATGAGAGCAATACTGGTGAGTGAGGCCGAGCCGGTTGGAGAGGCTGCTAACATCTTAAATGAGTTGGCGCGGCGCGGCGATCCGCTAAAAAGGGATTTTGCCAAGCGCATGCTCAGGCGCACAAAAGATGTTATTTTGCTACCAATGAGACCTGATGAATACTGATAGCCCGGCTTTTGTCCTCGTTTATGAAATAGTCTGCCGTATCCCACGTGGCAAAGTTTTGACTTATGGTTTGCTCTCGCACCTTATTGGTAAGCGTCTCTCAGCGCAGGGTGTGGGTTGGGCTCTCAATGCTCTACCTTGCTCGGCAAAAGTAGCCAATGGCAAAAAATATCACAGTCAAAATGTACCCTGGCACCGTGTCGTCAATAGCAAAGGCGGTATGAGTACGCACAAAATAATAGATATCCCGCCCGATATGCAAAAGCAATTGCTTGAGGCAGAGGGCGTCAAATTTGATAGTGAGGACAAGATGGTCCTCGATGATTACCTCTGGCATGAGGGTCTTGTGTAAAAAGTGGTGGCAGCTCAGGATTTCAAGAGTAAATGTGCGATGGCACAAACACCGCTGCCGTGGGGATTATCAGTGTTCCCAGATTTGCATTAGTTTCTACCTTATATCTGTCCAATTCTTTCTGAGCCCGCATAGGGCATCCTTTTAGGATGTTACCGGCGAGGACAATATAGTGACGATATCTAAAAAAACTGGTGTGCTCGTAGCACTGGCCCTGACTCCGGGCATGCTCTTACAGATAACACCAGCTATCGCTCAGTCAGCCAAATCTACCACAAGAGTTAGCGTCAAGACCGCTCCTCGCGCCACAAGTAGTGGTCCTGGTGCTCGCGCTGCTCAATCGCAATTGCGTGTAGCACCGCCCAGCAACCGTGTTGCTGTGCACGCTTTGAGGGACAGACTGTTTAAAGGCAAAATCAGTGCTGATGATGCCGCCGCCGAAAAACTCCTCCTCGATGGCAAATATGCACAAGCGCAAGATGCCTTCCGCATGGCTATCAACAAAAACTCTAAAGACACAGCTGCTTTGACTGGTATGGGCTTGGCTCTGGCACTACAGTTTAAGCTCGATGCTGCCGACGAAAAATTCACCCAGGCGCTAAAAGTAAATAACAAAACAGCTCTGGCTTATGTCGGACAGGGTATGGTCAAGCTCTATCGCTTGCAGTCATCATCAATGAGTGTCATACAACAGCGTCAGGGCATGCTGGCTAGTGCTGAGGCATCCTGCCGTCAAGCTCTCAAGCTCGATCCTGATACTGCAGAGGCTTACATCGTGCTTGGTCTGGTGCAACGTGAGCAAGGTCGCCTCAATGACGCCAAGCGCAGCCTCAGTCAGGCGATTAGGCTTGATCCCAAATACGGCACTGCCTTTGTCCAACGTGGTCTGATTGAGCTTAAGACAGGCGAAACAGCCGTAGCTTTGCAAGACTTTAGCGAAGCTATCGCCCTTAAGAGCGATAATGCCGCAGCGCACTACGGACTTGGTCAGGCTTATCTCAAACAAAATATGCTCGATGAGGCTAACAAGTCGCTCAATACAGCGCTGTCGCTCAATCAAAACAGTGCTCCTGCCCATATCGCCATGGGTGATGTCTATCGTCTGCAGGGCAACCGTGTAGCTGCTATCAATGAATATCAAAAGGCTATTAGCATCAAAGCCGAAAACGAAGAAGCCTACCTGCGTATGTCTGACATCCGCGAAGCCAGAGGTGACCTGGAGCTTGCCCTTGGCGATGTACGCTCCGGACTGGCTCTTAATCCCAATAGCGTAGAGCTGCACCGCAGAGCGGCGGAGATTTCTTTGAGACTCGAAAAAACTGACGACGCACTCAAAGAGTATTCAATCGTGACGCAATACAATCCGTCTGATGCCAATGCTGTCAAAGGTATGACCAGAGCGCTTGTGATTAAAGCGCAAAAAGATGCTGATGGTGCGTTCTTTTTGTCCAACAACTATGAGTCTGCCGAAGGTCTAATACAACGCGCTATTCAGCTCAATCCTAACGATATGGAGCTGAGATTGGCTGATGCTAAGTTGAGAGCCATGGCTGGTAAAACTGTGGACCTCTCTACCATCGGTACACCCACCAATGACGCTGAGCGTATTGCCTACGCTGAGGCTTGCCTGGCACAGTATAAGTATCATGAAGCAACTCAAGCAATGGAGACAGTCATAAATAACTGTCAGACCTCTGGTCAAGCCTTTGCTGTGGCCGATATGGCTCTTATGATCCGTGACCTCGATAGCTCCGAAACAGCCTACAAGCGTGGTGGCACATTTGGTGCCGAAGAAGATATCTCACGCTCTCGTCGTGGTCTCGATAGAGTCTCCAGTGCTCGCGACAAAGCAAAGCAAGAGTACACTTTTGCCAAAGATTTGAGCAATCGCAAACAATATCCATCAGCTATCGACAAGTTTAGATCTGCCGCTTATCTCAATCCGCGTATGGCTGACGCTCACCTGGGACTGGCTGAGTCCCTAGAAAAACTCTGGAAAAATCAGGCACCAGCAATGCGCGAGGCGGCTCTCCACTACAGAGCTTTTGTCAGTCTCTCACCTGGTATGCCTGAGAAGCAAACCGAAAAGTATGCCAAAAAAGCTGAAAAATGCGATGAGATTGCTTACAAAATCGAGCAAGGTAAGCCTCCAACCAGGCTCTCTGCCATATTTGCTCCCTTTGGTACTTTTGCCACAAAGGTCGGTGACGGCTTTAAGGATCTGGTCAAATAAGATGCAGACTCTGTCATATACAAAAGCCCAGGCAAAACAAAGCAGTAACAAAAGCGGAGCGGCCCTCGTGGCCGCTCTTGCTGCCACTATCGCCTTAAATCTCTGCGCGCCGCTTGCTGCTTTTGCGCAGGGTGTCCATGTTATTAAAGTTGGCGAAGATGGTTCTTTACCAGGCATTGTAGAGCCCGCAAAGTCAAAGGCTGCGCCATCAAAAGAAAGTTTGCCGGTGCCTAATAAATCAGCTTCTGGCATCCTTCAGCCGTCTCCGCCTGAAGCGTCACCTTTTTTGGGGCAATCTGGATACGGCAAACCGCGCATATTAATAAACTGTGATGTGCAGGGCGAAAAGGGGCGGAGATTGCAGGTTTCTGCTCTTTATGTAGAGGCTATTCAGCGAGCCGGAGGGTTGCCTTTTATTGTGCCGCCCATGAGTGCTGATGACCTTTATTGGATGCATCCAGATGGCGTACTGATGATCGGTGGTGATGACTATCCACCGGAGTCTTATGGTCAAACTCCTCATCCTTCTGTCTCAATAATGGATAAAGCTCGTTCTGATTTTGATTTGAATTTGATCAAATATGTGCGTTACAACAAAGGCATGCCCTTCCTCGGTATTTGTGCTGGCTGTCAGGCTCTCAATATCGGTAGTGGTGGCACGTTGACTCAAGACATACCGAGTCAAAAGCCCGAGTCAAAGGTGATGCATGCCAGTCCAGACGGCTGGCAAAAGGGCTTTAATCAGCATGTCGTTGAGTTTAAGCCTGATAGCAAGCTCGCAAAAATACTGGACCGTACATCTGAGACTGAGCCTACTTCTCATCATCAGTGTGTTGATAAACTTGGTGAAAATTTAAAACCCATAGCCAGCACCGCCGATGGTGTAGTTGAGGGTGTTGAGATGACTGACCGCGATTTTGGTATCGGTGTGCAGTTTCATCCTGAGAGAGCTTTTGATAAAAACGAAAAGCTGTTTAAAGAGTTTGTGCACCAGGCTGATTTATACAAAAGAAGTAGACCGCACTAGCTACTGAAATGTATCTAGATTGGCCCAAATAATAAACGGATAAGTGAGGATTATCAGGACAAAGCTCATGGTTACTCCCCAGGGGATGTTTTTGGCCCCTTTGTTTTTGATTGTGGGCAATATATACACAAACAAATACGTTGCTTTGTAGATTACTTGCAACCCTAAGAGCGGCATCAACTGCCAGGGTAGCCAGAGTCCAATGATTGACATGATCAATATGGCAAACCATAGTGATGCCACCAGTAGTCTCAGTCCGTCTGAGTTTGTCACCGTACCTTGGAAGGCTCTAATGGACTTTTGTCCACCATCTGCAAACATCGAAAAGAGCACTGGCGTGAGAATGATAATGTTTGCTATGTACGCTATTCTAAGCAGGTTGTCTGGCAGCATTTATTTTTCCAAAGCCCATATTTAAGCACAATTTAGCAGCATTTACCCTGAGGTAACTGGTGGTTTGGCTCCATTAAACTGGGGGTAGGTATATGAGCAAGCAGTCAATCCGCGGTGGTCGATGAGTGAGTTAATCACTGAGCTATCCAGGTCCGCACTATTTACCATTAAGGACAAGACAGTTGTAATCGAAAAGCAACTGCCTTTGGGTAGCAATTATGCCGCCTCTGACCTGGTCGGGCAGACCATTGACGGTAAGTACCAAATATTGCGTGAGATTGGTGCTGGCGGTATGGGCTGTGTCTATTTAGCCCAGCATCTTTTGCTAAACAAACAAGTTGCCCTAAAGACTTTTAAGTCAGCCAATCTTACCGAGGAAGAGCATCTGCGATTTCAAAGAGAGGCGCAGTCTATCGCTAAACTGTCACATCCCAACGTGATTCAAGTCTTTGACTTTGGCTACGTCCTTGATGGCACTGTGCCCTATTACACTATGGAGCTTTTGCGTGGCGAGTCGTTGCGCCAGAGGTTAGATAGAGACGGTTATCTCAGTGATGTCGAGGCAATTACAATATTTAGTCAGGTATGCAGTGGTCTGATTGCAGCTCATCACAAAGGCATCATCCACAGAGACTTAAAGCCCGATAATTTCTTTTTGTCATTTGACGGTGCTAAGGACAGTAACGCGCAGGTCAAAATAATTGACTTTGGCATTGCCTCTTTAGCTTTGCCCAATCAAGATGCTCAAAGGTTAACAGCTGTCGGCATGGTGTTTGGTAGCCCGCTTTATATGAGCCCGGAGCAATCGATGGGACTGCCTGTCACGGCACAGAGCGATATCTATTCCTATGGATGTGCTTTGTTTCAAGCCTTGACTGGTGAGCCACCTTATGTTGGGGCTAGTGCATTTGCTACATTACAGATGCATCAAGAGGCGCCCTTGCCCAGACTGAGTGATGTGGCACCAGAGCGTCAGTTTGCACCTGGCTGGCAGAGATTGCTGTCAACGATGTTGGCAAAAAAAACGGTTGACAGATATGCTGATTTTGAGGCTGTGCAGGCGGAGCTAAAAGTTATCGAGCATCGGGCAGTGGTGGCGCAGGTGGTGAGTCCTCGTGCTGCAAGAGGCAGGACTGCTGCTAGCTCTTATGACCATGCGCAATATAGCCAGTCGGATCTCGATGATAGCCATGAGCCCGGTGAGCCCACCAAAAAAATTGGCAAAGTGGCTCTCCTCATTACCATTGGCTTAATTGTCCTTGCTGTCTCGGGTGAGCTTGCCTGGCTTGGTGTAGAGGATAATATTAAGAGAGACAAGGAGCTGGCTGACAAAAATAAAGTTGCGCAATTTACCGCTGATGTAACGCCACCGGACCTGCAAGAAAGGGCAGTAAAGCCTGGAGATGCCGGCGACTCTTCGCCTGAGCCTTCGTTTAAGGATGGTGCGGGATCAAGTGGTATTTTTGATGAACCTGTGCGCCTTGCAGAAGAGTTGAGCTATCGCGATCCTGAGCATCATGTCAAACTTGATGGCTGTCGCATTGACAGCAAAACATTGCAGCAGATAGCAGATGCTCCCTGGGTTAAAAGGCTCTTTTTGAGAGACACATATGTCGATAACGCAGCACTTGTAAAACTCAAAAGTCTAAAGCTCGAGGAGATCAATTTGGATGACTCAAATTTTGATGACACCGGTGCTGCTGGCTTGGCTCAGTGCAAGAGTCTAATGGTCGTTAGAGTACCTATTACTAAAGTTACTGCGGTGGGAGTGGCAAAGCTAGCTACGCTCAAAGCTCTGATCGAGCTTTTACTGGAAGGCAAGGACGTTGATAATGACTATGTTGCAGCAATTGCTCATTGTAAGCAGCTTAGAAAGCTTACCATTGAGCAATGCATGAAAGTAGATAGCGCAGGCATTAGCACTATTGCTGACTCATTAATCGAAAGTCTAGATCTCAATCATTGTTTTGGAATAGATGATAAGGCGCTGCCTTATATGGCGCAGATGAAGCGGCTTGAGGTGCTTAATTTGGATCGTACAAAAGTCACTGCTCGCGGTATCAAGGAGCTTTGTCAAAAATCACCAAGCCTCAAGCACATAAGTCTGGTCAATTGTGATGGAGTAAATCCTGCTCAAGTTTTAGAGCTTCAAAGAGAATTTCCACGTTGTAATTTTAATAATCGCGAGAAAGAGTCGACCCATAAGGATGTGTTTTTGAAATCAAGCTAAGCCATTCTTAGTTTTAGTCCGCGAATTTTAGGGTATTCTAGTAAAGCTGCGGCTATGAGGGTTCTTCCTTCTAAAGTTTCCAATTTAGAGTCCTCGCTTTCCACAGCACCTTTCTAATTTTTTGTACTATCTAGTAAGTCATTGCACTTGACTGTCCGTTAGCGCTTTACTCAGGGTTTTATGACTTCCGACTCAATTGTCAAAACGGCACAAGCTAACCGCATCATGGTCAGACGTGCCCATAAAGTCATAGTCCTGCCGACCAGCACTGAGCCTAAGCTCAGTGCGCATTATGTTGCTACGGTTGCCAAAAACCTTGAGTCCCTGGGTTACACCCTGTCTGTTGAGCTGATGGAGGCTTGCAGGCGTATTGAGCTAGCCGAGCTAAGTCAGTTAAATAAAGAGCTGCTTGAGATTTTATCCATCCAAAAAGGCGCTGATCATACATTTAGACCGATGTATCCGGGCTTTCCCCAGCAAGTGATGGATATGTCCGAGGGCGAGTTGTACTTAAACGCCATATTGCACTATCTCACTGCTGGCAAATATTTGCCTGAGGAGCCACCTAAAAAGCTCTTTGGTATTTTTAAGGTCAAAGGCCGCCCCCCACTAATCGAAAACACCGATCTTAAAGCTATCGGTTTATGCACCCTTGCCGATTTTGAGGCTGTCTTTACGCGACTGGCAGGCTCTAGTACTGCTATCTCGCTCTCGGATAAAGTGGATTTGACTGAATACGTCAAGCTCTATGGCGATCAAATCGAGCGGTTGTTGCCCCAATCAATGTCCAACCGTGAAAACAAAATTGCCGTTATCGCAGCCCTTATTGCTCATACAAATATTGGAGAGACGCTTGCCCGACAATCTTGCAGCACCGCCACAGATGTCTTGCGGCTGGCCACAGGGATGAGTAGTGGCGATGTGTCGCTTGCCTTGGCTGGCAAATTGCGCAATTTTAAGAGGTCTGAGAGGCGCCTTTTGCTGGAGCTTTTGGAGGCGCAGTCCAATCTCGAAGAAGACATGTTGCGCTGGAAAAAGCGCTGGATCAGGCTGGGGGAGCGTCTCCACCCCGGGGAGTATGCCAGTCGGTATCCGCGAGCTGCTGCTGCATTTAACTTGCTACGCAATAATCTGCCCTACGAGACTACTGATAGCAAATTAGAAAGACTTTTAGAGGCGCGCCAGGTCAAGGAGGCGCTGCAAATACTCAAAGAGCGACCGGGGATGTTAGCCAGGCGGCTGGATCATCTCTTGCGTCTCGATAAGGAGATGCAGCAAGATGTTGCTTTGACTTTTGCTCAAGTGGCTGGCAAAGTCTCTACTGTTGTACTGCTACAACTCAGACATCATTTTAAGATCCGTTGCCAAAAGCGTGATTTGCGAGTCTTTTTGCCTAAAGGAGTGGTGGCAAAAGCGCAAGCCGAAGTCAACTGCTTGTCTGATTTGCCGCCGTCCCTTTGCGAAATGGTCACCAGCATCTGTACCAAAGCATTGCAAGAGCGTTTTGCCAGGCTGCCTGCTCTCGGTACAGTCTATCTGGATCCTGCGCTCAGGGACTATATGGTGCCATTTGCATTGCGCTCGGCATCTAAGGCACTGAGGACTATCAGTCGCGGTAGTCGTGTGCCACTGCCAGTCGCTACCGATACTTTGCGCTTTTTTGTCTGGTGGAAGAACGGCATTGCCAGAACTGATCTTGATCTTAGTGCAGCCATGTTTGATGATCAGTTTAGATTTATCAACGCCCTTACCTTTTATGACCTCAAAAATTTTGGTGGTCATCATAGTGGAGATATTGTCGATGCTCCTAATGGTGCCAGCGAGTTTATCGATATCTCTATGGCGCGCTGTCTTGAGCGAGATGTGCGTTATATCGTGATGGTGATAAAGAGCTACACGATGCAGCCTTATTGCGATTTGCCGGAGTGCTTTGCCGGTTGGATGTCGCGTCAGCAGCCGGGCTCTGGCGAAATCTATGAGCCTAAGACCGTGGTGGATAAGCTCGATATTAGCTCTGACAGTCAAATAGCAATCCCCGCTATTTTTGATTTGGTGGCTAAAAAAGTGATCTGGGTGGACCTCAGTCTAACGAGCTATCCGGGCTGGAGTAATACTATCGCGGTCAATCGCAAAGGTATACAAGTATCGCTCCAGGCAATGGTCGAGATGTCTAAACCGGACCTCTATGATTTGCTCAGTATGCATGCGCGCGCCAGGGGGACGCTAGTGGAGAGTCGTGACAACGCTGACGTGGTTTACTCGGCAGATGATTTGCCTTTTGACTTGACGCATATTGCCAGCCAGTTCATGAGTGACTAGTAAAGACAATCGCCCCGTCATTGATCGCTGAGAGCGAGATGACGAGGCGATTGTGCTTTTTGCTGTTTAGTGCCACTGGTGTGGCGTCAGGTTTGTTGTGTCAATTGCTGCGCTGTTATGGTCCGCCCAGTGTGACAGGGATTTTGACGGTTGGGCCATATGGTGCAGTTAGCTCGCTTACTGTGGTCAACTGAGAGCCTTTGCCAACCGCTGGTGAGGTCGGTAGTGGCGCATAGTTGAGAGTAGATAGAGTGTAGGGCACATAGTCATCAGGCAAGGCATTGATAGCTGGGCCGTCGACTAGTTGCGGATCTTGCAATACGCCAGCCAGGGCTGTGGTATTGCCTGCTACGCGGTACTGGAAATTGCCGCCGGCGTTGACTTTAAAGGCAGCAGGTACTGAGATAGTGCCACCATAAAAGATACTATTGGCCACTTTAAATGTGCCTATACCATTGGTCCTGATGGGAAAGCCCAGCATGCCGATTTTGGGAGGGAAGGGGTTAGTTGGTGAGAGCACCACTGGATAAAATGGTGTGATGAATGTGCAGCGATTGACTCTCACATCGGTAGTGTTGGCAAACTGAGGCTCAGCATCGATCATGTATATGCTCTCTCCGAGAAAGAGGTTGTCTGTTGCGTTTAGCTTGCCGCTATGCATGATTACGCCGATTGTGAGATACGGTCCAAAGATATTGCGATGCGAGACAATCTCTGTTGTATGTGCTGGTGCCAGTGGACTGGCAGATGTAATACCTGTACCGCAGCCACGACTGAAGCCGCCGAAGTGTTGCGTGCTACCAAAGGTGCATTCTCTAAAAACTACGCGGTTATTGGCTCCTGCTGGGGCGTTTTCTCTAGCTCCGTTAAAACAGTTTCTAAAGTCGCAATCAATCACTTGATTGTTGTAACCAGCAAACTCCATGCCACTGCATATAATGGCTCCATAAGGCGGGAGACTGACGCGGTTTTCGATTTCGATGTTGCGTACAGTGCTGTTTTGTGTGCCAGGAGCCAGATTGATGCAGGTGGTCCGGTAGGAGTACATCTTGATGCCAGCTCGTCTGGCGCCAACAAAGTGCACATAGCTACCAGCGATATTTACTCCAGTCGGTATGCCAGTGTTATAGCCAGCTGGTGGTTTGTCACTACCACCGTAGAGTGTGATTTTGCCGTTGTGTCCTGCTTGCGGTGACTGACGTACTACAATTGGAGCGCCGGCTGTGCCACTTTTGGGGATAGTAAAGCTGGTCTCGTAAGTGATGCCGCTTGTACCTCCGTCTAGCACAATCTGGTCACCCGGATTGACGCTGGCCCAGTTGATTTGAGCGGGGTCTTTCCAGGCTTTCTTCCAGGTCATGCCGTCTGAGCCGTCACCTGTGGGTGAGACAAAAAACGCTCGGGCGCTGGCGTCTGCTTGATAGGTACAAATAGTTGCAACAGCTAGTAAAACTGCTGTTTTGATTGTTTTGACAGATAGGTGATGGTGCATGTAGACCCCGCATAAAGTTGGCACGTGTAAAAGGGGGAGCGATAGTAGATACCGCCCATGTCAAACTGTTTTGCTCGATGACTACACGATAGGCATATATCGTGAATGTATTGTGAGTCCAATGTGAACTGACAGTGAAGTGAGCAAATTGTTAGAACTTCTAATGTTTGTGTGAGGTTTGTTGATTCAATATATGGGCTTTTAGAGCTTCTCTAAAAATCGCCAGCTGCTCAAAAAGTTCTTTTGTTTCTTTGGGATAGGCTTTTGCTGCTTGCTCCGATTTTAGGCAGGCGGCGTTAACACCTTGAGGATGCCATGCTCTTTGGCGCATATCTGCTGTAATTACTTGTGTACCTGAGAGACGATTGTGCATGTCTGACAGAGCTATCAGGGCGCCGTGGTCATTGAGTGAGTCAAAGCGTTTGTCCTGGAGCAATGCTTTTAGCATGTTTATGCTCGTTTGAGATTTACTGAGCTGATTTAGCCAGGCCGGGCGAAAGTTTGAATACTGACCTTTAATAGATAGAGAGGCGGGATCGTAAAAGACATCAACTAAATATGATTGTTCTTTACTGCCACCGAGACTGAGCAGCGCTGCAGCCAGATCTGCTTTTTGATCGCCATAAAAGTCTTCGGTGAGGCGGGCAAACTCGCCTCTGAGTAGTGAGCTTGCGCGGGTTGGTGCAAGATGGGCGGCGGCGATGGTCCACCAGGGCGTTATCAGAGGGTCTGTGCGATTGGCTTTGAGGTAGTCGCGCTCCCATTTGTCGCAGGCTAAAAGCTCATCTACTTGGTTGGCTTTGAGTACGGCTGGAGCGTCTTTTAATACGGCTAGCTGCATTGCCTTATAAGTGTAGTTGTTGTTATTTCGTGCTTTTAGATCCGGGTCAGTGGAGGGCAGTTTGCCTTGCAGCATCAGCATTAGTCTTTTGGGACCAAGTGTCTGCATCGCCTGGCGCAGGTCCTCTCTATTGGCAATTAGATCAAATCCTGTGTCTGATGCTAGCCAGAGCAAAATCCAGTATCTATCTGGAGATGGCAATTTATCTATTGACTGTCGCACTGTGTTTGCTATCGCTTTGCGGCCCTGGTCACTGGGTGAGCGCCCGGTCGATGCACGGTCTAGCTTGACTGTATACCAGCTGGCACAGTAGTCTCTGTCTTTGCGCTCCTGCCAGTACCTGGCAAAACCTGGCTCACCACCTGTGCCCTGGATACCGTAGTGATAACCAGCGCGCTCCATATAAAAACGCACTACTTCGCTTGCAATTTGTCCAACTGTTTTTTTTGTTGTTGGTATATCGCTGTGTTCACCAGGTTTGCCGCCGATGCTTTGATTGCGGATATTTTTTATTTTTATGGGCATGGCAAGCATTTGCGGCTCTGGATAGGTCGGTGCCTTATCCTCAGCCAGGCTGACTATTGCTGGTAATATTTTGGCGTCTTCTTTGCTATAGAGTGCTGCAATAGCCAGTGTACGTACTCTGGCATCAGGGTCTTTTAGTAAAGGCAGCAAATTAGTGGTGGTGTATTTGGCTGACTGTATTTGTTTAAATACCTCCGCGTCGCTCTTATTACCGGTGTATCTATCGGGAGTACAACAGCGGTCGTAAAGGACGTTACCGATGGTGAAGTACTCAAGTTGTGCGGCAAATCTGCGAAAGTCTTGTGCTGTATCGGCTTTACTGGAGATAACAGCTGTCTTAACCTGATCTGCTGCCAGCTCCTGATCGGCCGCCTGTGTGCCTGCAACAGCTGTTGCCCAGAGGCAGAACAGAGTTGTGGTGGCTGCCAAAATGGGTTTTAGATAGGGCAAAACTTTACCTCTTATCTTTTGCTTTTGTAGCGTTTTTTGTTAGCTTATTTGATTCAGTAAATCCGATGGTATCGAGCATTTCATTTAACTGATTTTGGCTATCAGCAGAGTACGTGATGCGCACTACATCTGGTACTGGTTTGTATCCTTTGGGATAGGCAAAATCTTTTGCTTGGTAAGGAATTTTTTGCCAGGATACCGTACTGAGCTTTACCACAACACCTGTTCTCAGGTCAGGTACTATGGTGCGTGAATTGAAAGGCATTTGTGAGTTTTTGTCTCTTGTGTTTTGTCCAACTGCTTGTTTGCTACAGCGGTAGAGTGGTATCAGGTCTGTGTTGGGTAAGTTATAATAGCGAGCAATAAATTCCGCTACCTGCGAAGAAATCTTTATATCGGGGGTAGCGCATATATAGTTGTCTTGTCCGGGTCCAGTTGAGTATTTTGCGTAGTTGAGTCCTTTAAAGTTTCCTCTTTGGCCGGCTGGCGCCTTTATGACGTTATATGGTTTGGCCACCAAGAACGGATTTCCCATAACTAGACAGCTGAATGTTTTCAGTTCTCCTATCCATTCTATTTTTTCTTCATCGCGGTAACAGTGTATTTTCCAATCAGGTGATTTTGTGAGAACGTAAAACTTTTGCTTATGTGAGTACATGCGTACTGCATCATGCGTAAGCAAAATATCCACCTTGCCCATTTCTTCGTTGTTTTGTATCAGGTGCCATGCTTGCGGCACATTTGAATTTGCAGGCAAAGCGTCAGCGGTCATAGAGCATGCAGTTAGAGTAGCTAAAAAAGCAAAAGAGAAGGTCTGTAGCCTTTGACGCAATTTTATTGATAAAAGGATGCTGAGACTGTCTTTTGGTGGCAGCATTTTAGTTTTTGCGTTTGGTTTGAGTGGAGGGCTGTACCAGTTTGTTTGATTCTTGCGAAAAGCCAATATTATCTAGCATGTCGTTGACTTCTGACTTGCGACTGGCGGAGTAGGATACCTGGATGATATCTGGTAAGCGCTTCAATCCTTTAGGGTATTCAAAGTCACTGGCTTTATATGGGACTTTTTGGCATGCCAGAGTCTGGAGCTTTACTATTTTGCCGCTTCTTAGGTCCTGCGATGAGTTGACTTCGATGGCGGCGTAGCTTTTGCGCGGCAGGGTAGACCGTTTGGGTAAAATAGTGCTGCGGTAAAGTGGTATTTGATTGGTATTTGGCAGGTAGTAAAATCTGGCCATAAATTCGCCCACTTTTGGTGCAGCTTTAATGTCGTCGGCTGTTAACAGCGAGTTGGGCAGCGACTTGGTAATTTTGTGCTCTGTATATTTCAGACCCAGCATTTCACCTTTGCCTGTGGTCAAGTATGATGGCGAGCTATAGGGCTTGGGGACAGCAAAAGGATTGGCCATAATGAGCCCATTAAACTGCTCCATGGGACCTATCCATTCAACTTTGTCTTGTAGATTGTAGCAATGCACTTGCCAGTCTGGTGCTTTGGTAAGGAGATGGCATCCCAGTTTGGGGCTGTATATGTGAGCTGCATCATTAGTGATCAGCGCTTCTGTATTGCCCAATTCATCAGACTTTTGAGTTAATTTCCACTCTGTGGTTGAGGGCGATTTGGCAATAGCCTTTGGATCTGCCATCACAGAGAATAGTGCTGTCAAATAAATTGACAGTGCTACAGCATGAAACAGTTGTTTGGGAGACATAATCTCTAAGTTTGTAGTCTATTGGTGGTTTAAACATTGTTCCACAATTTGTCTGTGACTAATGCTTTTTGCCGCCCACCATTGTCTTTGCCCCCGAGGTAAAGCCGATGTCTTTGAGCATGTCGTTGACCTGTCCTTTGTCATTTTGGAGTATGAGATTTGGCTGATGTCCATAATCCGTTTGTAGCCATGCGGCAGTGCAAAGGTCCAGTCGTTATAGGGCTCTCTGTGCCAATCTGTGGTAGCGATCTTATTGACCATGCCGCCAGGTAGACCTGGGGTCTGAAGCATTCATCACTTTTTGCATAGTTTTAAAACAGACTTTAAAATTTATATGACCTGCCTGCACAGCCGGGTATAAGACTAGAGGTTGGGTGGGGGTTTTTGTGTGTATTGTGAGCCTATCAGGACCGAGACATCAGTAGAGGTCGATGAGGAGGAGCAAGCGTCCACTTCAGTAGTGTCGCCCGCTTTTGTTGTGGCGTCAGCGCCTGTATTTGACAAGGATGGTCCGTCCCTGGCTCTGTTACCGCCTCTGGCTGATGACACAAGTGCTAGCTTGTCAGCATCGGGTGCTGATACATCTGACTTGGCCGCTCCTGTTGTGCCTGCCTTTGCTGTGGCGCAGGGCTCCACAGTTGCCGCTCCCGGCAAGTTTGACTGGCTATACGGCGCTGGTTGGCGTGTTTCGATAGCGTCTATAGCGATTAGCTCGATTCTTTCTTATTTTTGTCTGCACTCATTGACTGGTTATTATTACTGGCAAATAACCGGGGTGCAGCATGATTTTTATATGCATACAGCTCACAATGCCTCTGGTATTGGTGTGCTCACTGCTCTCTTGTGCTTTGTGGCTTATCTCAAGAGCTTTGTGGGTATCAAGAGCGGCTGGTTTACATGGATTGCACGGACTTTGTTAGCTCTTGGTCTGGTGAGTGTGGGCGGCTTAGCATTTGGGGCTACTGGTGGACTATTCACCGTGGGTATTTGTGGGCTGTTTTTGCTTATGCATGGCTTGGGTAAGCAGGTACATCAGGCTCTACCTACGACTTTTAGATTTAAGCGAGCACTTCTGCTTAACGGGCTTGTAACATCACCTGCGGCGTTGTTTGTTATTTACTCAATCATGACCCGCCCTGAGCGGCCTGCTAACTACTCACCGACTTACAGCGAATTTAGCGGTTCTGAGTTTGGTACCATGATTTTTGCTATGGTGCTTTTGATGGGCGTTGCCACATACGTTGTCTCGCGCTCGGCTCGCACCAGTGAGGTCAAGCCACTTGTTTTGCTGGGCGTACTGCAACAATCTCCGCTTTTGCTTGGCTTTTTGATGCAAGTGTTGAGCATGGGGTCACTGACTGATAGCGCACCATTTGTTGTCTCTGGGCTTTTGACCTTACTCACGACAGTTAGTGTTATAGCCGTCAGTGCCTCAGCTGCTGCTGTGGTTAACGGACGCAGACATCGTCGCAAAATGGCTAGAGCAGGCGGTTATGTCTTTTAGTTATTAAGTCATCTTGGTTTAGTTAGCCAGTGAGGATTTGCAATTGCCTGCCAGTACCGCCTGTAAAATCAGATCAATGACCCGAGCTGAGCTAGACATAGCAGTTAAGTGGGCCGCTGCCGAAGGGTGGAATCCCGGTAAGGCTGATGCAGAAGCATTTTGGCAGGCCGACCCAGATGGCTATTTTGTTTTGGAGCTGGAAGGCGAAATGATTGGCTCAGGATCGGCTGTAAGCTATGACGGTCAATATGGCTTTATGGGATTTTTTATAGTCAAACCTGAGCACCGCGGTAAAGGCATGGGTGGCAAACTCTGGCTTGCTATGCGCGATACACTCAGGCAGCGTTTAGAGCCTGATACTGCTATTGGTATCGATGGTGTTTTTGCCATGCAGGATGCTTATGGGCGGACTGGCTTTGTCTTTAGCCATCGCAACCTGCGCATGGAGGGCATAGCCAGTAAGCTTGCGTTTGATGGCGAGAGTTTTGGTCCATTGTATAAAGCTGGTGGCGCCGCGGTGTCTGCCGCTGAGCATACTGCAGACGCCCTGGCGGAATTGATTGAGGCGGATAAGCAGTGGTTTGGCTGTAGTCGTCCGCGCTTTTTAGCTAAATGGCTGGATCCGGCAGTGAGCCGCACCATTGTTTATCGTAAGGATGGCAAAATCGCTGGCTATGGTACGGTCAGGCAATGTCTCAAAGGCTATAAAATTGGTCCGCTCTTTGCGCCTGATGCTGCTGTCGCGGAGGATCTTTATCGAGCACTTACAGCACCACTAGCCGGAGAAGTGATTTATCTGGATGTGCCTGATGTAAATACTGCTGCCATGGAACTGGCCAGTCGACATGGGCTAAAAGAGAGTTTTGGTTGTGCTCGTATGTATATTGGTACACCACCGGCGGTGAACATCAACCAGGTCTTTGGTATTACTACCTTTGAGCTGGGTTGAGAGCCGCTCTAAGGCGCATTAAAATCGCTTGAGTGCAGTACCTGCCCTGTGGATGCTATTTTGTACTCACCCTTGGATAGTCTCACCACAGGCTCGCCTGTCAGTGTTTTGATGATAGCGCTGCCAGTTATTGTGGCGCCTGCGTTGTCCGGATTGCTGATATTGGCTTTTTCTACATACTGGTGCAGGACCATTTTGTTGCCTTCATTGTCCATTGCTATAAACGATCCGGCATGAGCTTGATATGACATGATAAGCGACTCCCTTTAATTACCCCCTTGTCTGGTAGCTCTCTAATACCAAAACATGTAGCCATTGTGTGACAGCTTGAGGGCTCAAAAGTTCCCAGTGGCGCACTTTTGACTTTTTGTTGTAGAGTTGTGGTGACATGTTTTATTGATGAGTTCTAGCCTTGATTTATATTGAGCCACTTGGTACACCATCTATTTTGCCCGCCATAATGGTGGGATATGAGCTTAAGGGGCAGGCGCCTGGGCCTATCAATATGATCCCAGATCTGCCGGATTGGTTAGTTACACTTGATCTACAAGCGGGTGGCTATGCTGTGCAGCAATTAAAGGTTGCGGGTGTGGTTTTGCGTTTAGCATCAAACATTGATAAAGGCACGGCCGAGTTTAGTAAGTTGATTGCTGGCTTTGATGCGATGGCGGAAGCGCCAAATATGGTGGTACTTAGCGAGCATTATCCTGTACTACACAAGCTTTGTCTTACTACCGGACAACCTTACGATAGTGCCCAGCTAATAGCTTTGCATGATTTAATCACTCAGTCCTTGACTGTGCCCAAGCTGGAGAGCGGCGTGGAGGCGTTTGTGCGCTTTGTCGACTGCGATCCGCTCGCCTATTTTGCTGGTTTTAGTGCCCTATCTTTTGAGCTTGCCTCGCAATATTACATCAACCATCCTGGTTGTCTGCCCTCCAATTATGCCAGGCATGCCGATGTTGGAGAGCTGGAAGTTACTAGTGATGTTATTTTTAGTGCAGCTATCATTGAACAGCTCAAATCGTTCGCCCAGAGATTTTTGATGTCTGAGCGGGCAGCCTCGTCGCCTCGGTGTTTTTTGTTATGGCAAAATAGCGACTGATTGATCTAGTTAAGTGATTTGATCCAGTTGGCGATATCATCTATCACCATTTTGTCCACATGGGCTGGTTTTGTCATGTATTCTGCGGGCGTGGCCATGCCCTGGCCAGTGGCAAAAATGTGATTGAGATTGGGGTAAAGTTTAAAGGTAAAACGCGATACATGATCTGAGCTGTGGTTGCTTTGCCCCAGGGTGAGCCAGCGGCTATAGTCACCATCTACGGTGACTTGATAATCGCGACCTCCTTGTAAGATTAGCATCGGCTGAGATGTCTTTTGCGTCACTGCTACTGGATCGTAGCCGCGCAGGTCTAACCAATATTTGCCTGGTACATTGAGCGGCAGTTGGTCTAGTGGTGTATCAGGGCTGAGATCTTTTGACTTAACGGTTTTGACCTTTTCTTTGACTTCGGCCAGTAACTTGTCTCCCTCGCTTGTATGTGGAGACAGTTTGAGGATGTATTCGGTTTGCTCTACTAAAAGATCTTCCAGTGGTCTAGTGGAGCCAGCCATAACAATGCCGCCTTTGATAGCGGGGGCTTGCTCAGCTATGCGCGGCAGGAGCATACCACCCAGGCTCAAGCCCAACACAAAGACACGACTGGCGTCTATTTTGGTATTGCTTTGCGCGAGCTTAACAGCTGCCAGGGCATCATCGATTGACTCCTCCTGCACTGTCAAAGCATTGACATCGAGGGTGGTGCCATATTGTTTGGTGCGTTTGTCATAGCGCAGTACGGCAATGCCTTGTGCTGCCAGTCCCTGAGCTAGATCTTTAAACGGTTTGCTAAAGCCAATCGTTTGATCTCGGTCACCCGGACCTGAGCCGTGTACCAATATTAAGGCTGGATAGGGGGCAGCGGTTTTGGGCAAAGTCCAGAGCCCATCAAGACTGTAAGGTCCGCATACTACTTTTGTCGCTACTTCTTCAAAGGGATCTGACGGTTTGACTGGAGCGGACTTTGCTGCGACAGCAGCCGACCTTGTCAGTGTGGGGCACAATAAAAAAGCCGCCAATTTTGCCTGCTGAGTTGACTACGACCTTAAAATCAAGTGTTTGTGCGCCAAAAGTTGCTGGCACAAAAAATATTTTAAATGGACCAAAGGGCTCGTTGCGCATAGTGCCAAATGCTTTAAATGGACCGTGATTAGTTACCAGCGCTTGCCACAGATCAGATAGCTGTTGCTCGGGCATGGCTTTTGTCATCAGTGCATCAAACGATTTTGTAGCCAGAGCAAATTTGCCCTGTGCCATTTGCTGAGCAAATTGCATGGCTACTTTGTCTGTTGGCGACGGACCGGCTGGCAGGGCAAATGATGGTGACATATTTATATAAAAGAGCGGCAGACTGAGCCAAAGGCATCTTTAAACAGTTCGAGATTCATTTTAAAAACTCCATCAGTAAGTTGTTCAAATTTGAGGTGATGCGGATCATCCGGCATCGAAAAAGTTTCTGATTCTCGACCATGGGGGTTGCGGATTATTACCATGTTGCGCGCCGAATCAAAGCCGATGATTGTGTAAGCGTGATTTTCGATTATAGGTGCCCATACTCGACCGTTGCGACCAGAAGTACCGCAAGTAATTGGATTTTTTGAGACTACAGCGCCACAAATAAAGGAAGAAATTTCTTGCGTAGATGCCTGGTTGGGTATTAGCATGTCAGCGCGACAGCCGGTCATACAACTCAGTCCTACCTGGAGTCTGTGCATATCGCCATCAGGACCCGATGCACCAATGTTATGGGGGAATTTTAAACGCTCGGCATAATCAAGTAGCGATGCCCATTTGGCTTTGCAGTCAACGCCTGAGTCATCCAACCTCTCCTCGGTGATTTGGTACTCTCTGCCGTCTCCTGGAAATCTCACCATATAGCTTTCGCCCTCGCCATATGTGATCATCTTTGCCAGCATCTTTTGTCCTCTGGGCAGTTGTGCCAAAGCTGACATAGCCGCCTCAAACCAGCAATTTGGGGCATTTGTCTGATCTATGCCATTGGCGCCTTCTCTGGCGATTTCTTCTGGTGTAAAGACAAACTCGCCTTTGTGATGCGGGCGGGCAAAGAGATTGAGTTTGGCTGTCGTTGCTCCCTCGCTGCCCGTGCTAGATTGCTTGGGGGTGCGCATAATAACATTGCTGCCAGCTGGTGATAGGCGACTACCGGCAGCGCTCGCCACTGACTGTACAGCTGCACCGGAGGACGGTGCTCCTGCTGAGGCTGTGCTGACTGCACTGGCGGCAGCGCCAGCCACCACTGTGGCATCTTTAGCGGCTGTACTCTTGCCAAAGTAGATCATGGCTGATTTTGCAAGTCCCGCTTCCTGGGAGCTGGGAAAGGCAGCAATGACATAATCAAATAATTGTTTGGCGCGTAAATTGCGGCGCGCAGCTAAGTTGGCGAGGGCAGCATAGTAATAAGTGCGGGCATCGGTTTTGCCGCTGGTTAAAAGGCGCTCAAAGGCCTCGGCTGCTTGAGGGTATTGCTTGTCAGTGTAGAGTTTGACGGCGCCTGCTGCGTCTTGAGCAAGAGCCGGACCAATGGCTACAGCGAGAGCTGGCAGTAAAAAACAGCCCAGGATCTTTGTTTTTGGTAAATTTGGCATCTAGAGACCTTGCAGTTATCTTCAGACTATTTTGACATGAATAATTTAACTGAACTGATTTGCGCCTCAATCTGCAACCACTATTGTCAAGCATGAATTCCTGAGATGATTCCAGCTGCCACTGCTGTATTTGAGGAATCTGTCATTGAAAGAATTGAGCTTTAACCACGGTCGGTTGGCTTTTTCGACTGAAAGTCTTGAAATGGAGCCCAGCTTGCCTGACTTTGTCGAGCTGCGCATCCGCTATTTTTATCTCAATGAGGCCGGCTTGATTGAGTCTGGGTTTAGCGATTTTGAACATTTTGCTCAGGCCAGGCAGCAGCATAAGTTTGTCTGGTTGCACCTGTCGGGCTCGCTTGGTGATGAGTTTTGGAAGCATCTGAGAGAGTTTTTGAGTCTCACAGACGAGCAGCTCAAATGTATCCGCAGTCCGCACCGCCGCTCATTTTTTGAAGATTATTACAATGGCATGTTCTGGACAATGCTGAGACCCTCGGTCAACGATAATGTCGACGCTCTGGAGACTGTCAATTTTTTTATGGCAGACAAAGTCCTGATTACGCGCCAGTTTAGCCATGATAATGCCTTTACCATGGTCAGTCATCGTTTAATGGAAAAAGCCGAGCATTTTAGTCATGCTGGTGTCGATACTCTGGCGTCTGTACTGATTGAGGATGTGATTAATAGCTATGTGGAGCTACTCAAATATGGTGGCACCAAACTGGAAGAAATCCAGAATAAAATCATCAAACGCCCCGGCAAATCCGAACTACAACTGATTAACCGGGCCCAGCAGACTATTTGGATTTTTCTCAATAATATCTGGCCGGTTGAGACCGTTTTGCAGGCTTTTCAAAAGTCGACCAATCCGCTTTTGACACCCGAGGGTAAGCATCAACTGTCCTTCAGGCAAGATGAAGCTGCTGCCGTAATCAGGCTCTTTGAGACTTACCGGGCGATGTCTTACAACCTGATGGATGTGTATGTTTCTGGTCTGAGTTTGCGGACCAATGAGACCACCACTGTACTGACGATGATTGCCACATTATTTTTGCCGCCAACACTGATTGCTGGTATCTATGGCATGAATTTTAATATCCCCGAAGTGCACGCTGCTTTTGGCTACTATGTCTGTCTCTTTTCGATGTTCTTAGTCTCTGGCAGTCTACTCTGGTGGCTCAAAAGCAGAGGCTTTATCGACCTTTGATGCTCTTACACAATTGCCCGTATTGAGTCAATGCTGCTGTTCTAGCAAATTTGTACGCTATATCACTCCTTTGAGTGATGTGTGAAATATTTGGCGGGCGGCATAATATTTTGTATGGAGCAGGCTGCAGTTAATAGTCAACATAACGCCCGTAAGTTTGCCAACTTTACGCAAGTTGAACTGCTCCATATCGGGCAGCGTTACCATATTTACAGGGCTTTTGATGCTGGGCAAAGGGCGGTTTTAATCAAGACCCCGGCTGCTGATGTACCGAGTCGGCGCGATGTCATGACTTTGCGCAAAATCTATGACCTACTGGCTCACCGCCAGGTGCCCGGTATGCTCGTGCCCCTTGGCTTTGAGCTGGATGGGCAATCGGCTGTTTTGATTTTAAAACCGGCTGGAGATATTTGTCTAGCCGAACTCGCCTTAGCCGGTCCGCTGGGCAAGGATCGCTTTTTAAAGCTGGCCATCAAACTAGCCAGCGCGCTTGCAGCCATACACGATCAAAAAATCATTCACGGTCAGGTTTGGCCGCAAAACATCATGTTGGATAGCGATGAGGCTGTCACTTTGATTGACTTTGGTCGCGCCACATTGCTGGATGCTAGCGAGCGTTTGCAGATTGATGCTGTACGTCCGATGCGTCTGGATGGACCACTACTCTATCTAGCGCCAGAGCAGACCGGTCGGATGAATACACCGGTGGATCAGCGCACCGATCTCTACAGCCTGGGAGCGGTATTTTATGAGCTTTTGACCGGCGTGCCACCCTTTAATATGACCGATCCTCTGGAGCTGGTGCATGCTCATCTGAGCAAGGCGCCAGTGGCTCCGCATAAAGTTAAAGGGACAGTGCCACTGGTGCTCTCCAATCTGGTCATGAAACTGCTCAATAAATCGCCGGAGGAGCGCTATCAGAGTGCTACTGGATTGATTTATGATCTGGTCCATATAGACGAGCACCCTTTGCCAGAATTTGATAACTTTGTCCTGGGCAGTCGTGACCGCGCTCGTACTCTTGGCTCTCCCGCCAGGCTATATGGACGCGAACAAGAGATTGCCCGTCTGGCTCAGTCCTTTGAGACTATGGTGGAGACTGGCGAAGCACAGTTGGTGCTGGTCAGTGGTTATTCTGGCGTGGGTAAGACCTCCCTAGTGCGCCATTTGTATGAGCCTCTAGCCAGGCAAAGTGGTTTTTGTCTGATGGGCAAATTTGACCAGTTACGCCG
This sequence comes from Candidatus Obscuribacter sp., assembly GCA_016718315.1. Classification (GTDB taxonomy): domain Bacteria; phylum Cyanobacteriota; class Vampirovibrionia; order Obscuribacterales; family Obscuribacteraceae; genus Obscuribacter. The sequence continues at coordinate 450,034 of JADKDV010000004.1, forward strand.
AGATATACCGTTTAGCACTTTTACCACTGCCTTTGAAGAACTAATTCAATATCTGCTTACCGAAGGCGACGAACAAATCGGCTACTGGCGCCATAAGCTGCGCTCTGAGCTGGGACCAGCGGCCAGTATCTTGTCTCGGTTTTTGCCGCATATTGAGCTTTTGGTCGGTGAGCAAGAGCGCACCACAGATCTGGCTCCCGCCGAAGAACAGAGGCGCTTCAAGACTATCTTTAGACAATTTGTCCAGGTCTTTGCTCAAAAGGAGCATCCGCTGGTATTGTTTTTGGATGATTTACAGTGGGCAGATGCTGATAGTCTGGAGCTGATTAAGACACTTTTGGCTGAGCCGCGCGGACTTAATTTGCTATTGGTTGGCTCTTATCGCAACAACGAAGTCGATGCCAATCATCTTTTGATACAGACTCTGACCGGTCTAAAAGCCCTGGATATCGTCCATATCACTCTTGAGCCACTTAACGTTTTTGATCTGAGTGCTTTGATTGCTGATTTATTGCATTGTCCGGCTTCTGAGTCCGAGCCTCTCAGTGAGCTGATTCACCGCCGTACTGGTGGTAATCCGTTTTTTGCGATTCAGTTTTTGAAGATGCTCAACCAGGAAAACCTACTCACTTATGACGCCCTGGCCGGTTGTTGGCAGTGGGATCTAGTCAAGCTTGAGGGGCTGGAATACACCGACAATATTGTCGATTTATTAATCGCTCGTTTGCGCAAATTGCCCGATGATGCCCGCCGGTTGATGCAAGTAGCAGCCTGTCTGGGCAATAGTTGTGAGCTTGATGTTTTGAATTTAGTGGCACCATTTGACGGCTCTCAGTTTGAACGCGCTCTTGCTCAGTGTCTGGATGCTGGTTTGTTGCTCAATCGCAATAGCTCTTATCGTTTTTTGCATGACCGTGTGCAGCAAGCCTCTTATGCCCTCAGCCCTCCCGACCAGAGAGCGCGGGAGCATTTGCGCCTCGGTCGCCTGTTGGTGGAGCATCTCGGTGTTGACATTGCCGGTGAGCGCGTGTTTGAGGTAATAAGTCAGTACAATGCCGGTCAGAGTCTCATTGTCGACGACAACGAAAAACTATTATTGGCGAAATTGAATTTGCAAGCCGGTAGTAAGGCCCGGCGTAATTATGCTTTTACTTCGGCGATGCAGTTTTTGACGGCGGGTATCACTATCCTCGATGCCAATTTGTCCACTGCAGCGCATCAATTGTACTTTGGACTTAAGTATGCGCTGGCCGAATGCTATTACTGTGTGGCTGATTTTGCTCAATCAAATGAGCAGGCTCTGGGGCTCTTTGCTATCGCTACAAACGATCTCCAAAAAGCCAATATACATCGTCTCCTGGCTGAGATTAATACAGCTCGCTTTGAATACGCTCAATCAATACAGCATGGTCTCGATGGCCTGGCTTTGCTCGGTGTCGCATTACCAGCCAGACCAGATCACCATTATCTGGAGTCGCTCATTGACGATATCTGGAGCAAGTTAGGTAGTCGCAAAATTGCCGATCTTATCGATTTACCGATTATGACTGACGCTACGATTTGCACTGCTATAGAGCTTTTGCAGACAATTTATGGCTCCAGTATGATGATCGATCGTAATTTGTTTTTTAGTAGTGGTGCCAAGATTGTCCAGCTCAGTATCGAGCACGGTAACTGTGATGGCTCTGTGGTCGGTTACTCTCAGTTTGGCTCGTTTTTGCCCAGATTGTTTGGTAAATATAAGGAGGCCAGTGAGTTTGACCTGCTTGCCAAAGCACTGGTCAGTGCGCGTGGTCTCAATAGTTATGCGGCGCGTCTGGAGTTTAACTCCAGTATCACTGGTTTTTGGACTGACAATCTTGCCGTCTCTACCGAACGTATGCAGTCAGCCGCTGAGATGGCTTTGCGCCACGGGGATTCGGCTTTTGCTGCTTTTGCCTGTGGGCATGTGCTTGTTGATTTTGTGATTAGCGGTATGCCACTGGCAGCGGTGCATCAGCAGTCTGTCAATTTTGTTGAATTTTATTCTCAGCGCAATTTGCCGGTGCAGTGGGATACCAATAACTTTATCCGTCGACTGACGCGCCGCTACAGTGCCGGTAGTGCCGAGCTTTTGGAGCTGGATCAGACAGAAGAAGCCTACCTCTCAGAACTAATCGCTGGTAACCCTCTAGTCGGGGCTCTATATCATGTGCTGATGATGCAAGTACACTTTGTCTGGGGCGATTACGAGCGCGCCCTGGCCTCCAGTCGTCGTGCAAAAGAGACGCTCTGGGCCCATGTTACTTTTGCTGGTGAGTGTGAGTATTGGTTTTATTATCCGCTTATACTTGCCGCTCTCTTTGATGATCAGTCACTCAACGAAAAATGTAGAACAATAGAATTACTCGAAAATAGTGTTGAGATGCTGGAGGATTGGGCCAGTCATAATCCCCAGGACTTTGAGGCAAAGCATTTGCTAGTGCTAGCTGAGCTTGCTCGGCTCAAAGGTTTGTACAAAGAGGCACATCAATTATTTGAGCGTGCCATTGCCTCTGCCAAAGAGCATCAGCAGCTGCCTTTGCAGGCGATCAGCTGCGAGCTGGCTGCGCGTTTTTATGGCTCGCGTGGCTATCCTCGTTCGGCCCACTCGTCACTGGTAGAGGCGCGTGATTGCTTTGCTGCCTGGGGGGCTGATGGCAAGGTCAGTCAGCTCAGTATGCGCTTACCGCAGGATAAAAACCTGCCTCGACTTAGTGTCGATAGTGAGCGCACCTCGCAGAGCTGGTCGCTCGATATGATGACTGTATTTAAGGCTTCGCAGGCGCTTGCCAGCGAGGTTGTGCTGGACCGATTGCTCGAGACTCTTATGCGTGTTGTAGTGGAGTCGGCTGGAGCGCAGCGTGCTGTTTTGATTTTGCAACAAGACGAGCAGCTCTTTGTGCGCGCTCATAGCGAGGCGCGTCCTGATTCGTCCCGGAGCTTGCGCGGCAGTACTGATTCATTTGAGCAAACTTCACTACTCGATATGCTCGCTGGTACTGCTGCTCAAGTGGCAGAGTCTGAGCTCAGTGGTAGCAATACAGTAATTGCCGAGGTACCACTCAAAAATTTTAAGGCAGTACCAGCATCTCTGGTCAATTACGTATCGCGCACCATGGAAGCAGTGGTGCTAGGGGATGCTGCCTCGGATAATATCTTTGGCAATGATGTCTACTTTAGGGAGTTTGGCACCCGCTCTGCCCTTTGCTTGCCGATTTTGAAGCAGTCTAGATTGCTTGGTATGCTCTATCTCGAGAATAATCTGGCCGCCAGGATTTTTACCCCGGACAGGCTAAATTTGCTGCAGATGCTCTCGCTGCAACTGGTTATTTCACTGGAAAATGCCAGACTGTTTGAAGCGCTCACAACAAGCGAACAGCAATTTAGGCAGACTTTTGAAATGGCGGCTGTGGGCAAAGCCCAGGTTGATAGTAAGACGCACCGCTTCATCCGTGCTAATGCTAAGTTTCGCGAAATAACTGGCTACAGCATGGCTGAACTCAATGCACTGACGTTTATTGATATCACCCATCCCGAAGACCGCGAGCACAATTTAAAAGAATTTACTGATCATGTAGCCAGTGGCGCGGATACCTATTATTTGCAAAAGCGCTATATCCGCAAAGATGGTAGCGTTTTGTGGGTCAAGCTAAATGTTGCTATTTTGCGCGACTCTCAGGGCGACCCTATAAGCACAATTGTGGCGGCAGAAGACATCACCAGTCGTCTGCGTGACGAAATCGAGCTGAGAACTCTCAACCAGGAACTTGAACAAAGAGTGCAGGAACGCACCTCTGAGCTAAAGCTGGCCAAGGAGCAAGCCGAGCTGGCTAACCGCACAAAGAGTGCTTTTCTCGCCAATATGAGTCATGAAATACGCACTCCCATGAATGCTGTTATCGGTATGAGTGACTTGCTCAGCCGCACCAAACTCAGTGGCGAGCAAGAAGACCTGGTGCATAATATTCAAAATTCAGCCGACGCTCTTTTGCATCTAATTGACGACATTCTCGATCTTTCCAAAATCGAGGCTGGCAAAATCGAGTTAATACAAGCCACTTTTGATTTGCGCAAGCTGGTGGAGGACTGTGTCCACCTCTTTGCCGAGTCAGCCCGGGCAAAAGGCGTCCACCTCTCTGGTACGATTGCTGAGAATGTGCCACCACTGGTGGAGGGAGATCATGCTCGCATCAGGCAGATATTATTAAATCTGCTCAGCAATGCTATCAAATTTACCGACAAAGGTGTTGTTGCTCTCACTGTCTCTATTAACGATGACCCCTCGTCTTATGGTGATCTTGATGGACTTATCGGCGTGCTTTTGGCGGTTACTGACAGCGGTATTGGTATGGACTCCAATACAATTAGTCAGCTTTTTAAGCCTTTTAGTCAGGCCGATGCCTCGATAACCAGGCGCTTTGGCGGCACTGGTTTGGGGCTTTCGATTAGTAAAAAGCTAGCGGAGATAATGGGTGGTCAACTAGATGTCTCTAGTGTGCTGGGTCAGGGTTCTGAGTTTAGGCTGAGCTTGCCACTTGTTGTCTCGCGCCTCAGTGTAAGCGATAACCAGGAAGGTGCTATTGAGCGGATGGTGGAGCCAGAGACAAGACGCGGCTGTATTACTGAGCACAATATCAATGTCCTTGTAGTGGAAGACCATCCGCTCAATCAAAAGCTTGTAATGATGCAACTAAGGGAGCTTGGTCTGCAAGCTGAGGCTGTTAGCGATGGAGCGCAGGCTCTCACGGCTTTTGCCACGGGGCGCTTTAACTTAATTTTGATGGATTGCCAGATGCCTGTGATGGATGGCTTTGAGGCCACCAGGTCAATTCGTCAGCTTGAGCAAGAGCAGGCTCAATCACAAAACGAGACTCAATCACATAACCAGGCTGCAGCTAATGTGCATGGTCAAGATAGTTTGGCACAACAAAAGTCCGCTGCTGAGCAAAGTCGCATCCCCATCATCGCGCTGACTGCGCAAGCCATGCTTGGTGACCGCGAAGAGTGTCTGGCCTGCGGCATGGATGATTATGTCACCAAGCCTATTACTCTTAATAAACTGGGTGGGGCGCTCAAGCGCTGGTTGCCACCTACATTTGATGCTGATGTTATTTGGGCCGAGCTCAGTGAACGCAGGCAGTTGAACCGGGCTCAAACCATTAGTGGTGGCACTTATACCGGTGGTATGTTTGCCCGGATGGAGCCTGGCGAAGATACGGACATGACTGGCAGCGAGAGTGCCGCTGCAACTGGAGCCGAGTCTCACACCCTGCCTTATGCTGACTTTACTGTAGAGAGTTATGAGCGCACAGTAAGTGAATGGATTGATGTTTTTGGTCATGACCTAGCAATCAAGCTCATTGATGAGATGTCGCGTGATATCGAGACATCACTATCTGAGTTGGGGGCAGCGATGAGCGAGCGCGATCTAGCCAGAGCACAAGCTCTCGCCCACAAGCTAAAAGGACTTTGTCTGCATTTTTATGGTGATGTCCAGAGTAACCTCAGCGTACAGCTAGAGTTAGAGCTAAAGGACACAAACTGGCAAGCTGCAGATCAAACCTACAAAGCTGTCAAAGACGGCTTTGTCAATTTTTTTGCCCGCTGTCGCTAGTTGTCTTGGCGCGCTGTCGGTAGTTAATGCCCGTTATTTGAAAGGCCGTATGTCATCGTCTAAATCCGCCATTTTAGCTAATTCTGCATTTGCTTCTTTGCTCCTGCCGGTAGCTTTGTATAGTGCCAGAAGAGCTCTGTGAGTTTCTCTCAAGTCGGGCATTTTTTTGACGGCAAATTGCAGGTCTTTTTCTGCCTTATCGTACTGTTTTAGCATCATATAGGCATTGGCGCGATCAACAAAATGCATGTAATAACTAATCGAGTTTTTGTCATCAAATCCTATTAAAAAGTCCATGTCTTGTATGACACCAGGCCAGTTTTTGAGATTGTTATTGACAGTGACCCGCCGCACGCGTGGAATTGGGTTTTTGGGGTTTTCTTTGATCAATTTGTCCAGTTCTACTTTTGCCTCATTAAAGCGTCTCAGGCTGGTCAAAATGGACGCTCTATCGACATGATATTCGAGCGAATCCTGCATCTTAAGCGCTTTGTCTATCGTTGCCAGTGCATCTTGAGTGCGCCCCAGGGTTTGTAAAATGCATGCTTTGGTTTCGTAAAAGGCGGCTACGCCAGGATTTAGCTCAATTGCTCGATTGATATTGTCGAGGGCTGGTTGATCTTCTTCTTGCTTCCAGTAGATGCTAGCTTTGATGTGATAGTAATAGGCATTATTATTGTCCATTGCTATCGCCTGATTGATATGACTGAGGGCACTGGATCTTGTGCTCATCTGCAAGTTTTGGACTGTGGCCTTGTCTGCATATACTTTGGCCAATTGTTTTTTGTCAGCCAGAGCTGCTGGACACGATAGTGTGGCGGCCAATAATACCATCGGTAGTAGCACTGCCTGGAGTCTGGCACTGCTGGTCAATCGATTTGAATGGAGGGAATTGGCCACTTTGTAGGTTTACTGACCGGTGTGTACTGCATTTAGTATAGACCATAACAAAGAGAGGCCAGAGATATGGTCTCTGACCTCTCTTTGTTATGCTAAGTTTTGCTTAGCAAGTCTGCATGATTTGTTCCAGGTCGTTTTGTGGTGTCGTATTAGGCATCAGTCCATAGTTTTGCACCAGTACATTGAGCACGTTTGGTGTGACAAAGGCTGGAAGATTTGGACCGAGTCGGATGTTTTTGACGCCCAGGTAGAGCAGGGTCAATAGCACCGCTACGGCCTTTTGCTCAAACCACGAAATAATCATAGATAAAGGCAGGTCATTGATGCTGCATTCAAAAGCCTCTGCCAGAGCTGAGGCGATTTTGATGGCGGAGTAGGCGTCATTGCACTGACCAATATCTAGCAGGCGCGGGATACCGTCGATGTCACCGTATTCTTCAAAGTTAAAGCGGTACTTGCCACAGCCTAGAGTGAGTATCACTGCGTCTTTTGGCACGGATTCGGCAAACTCTGTGTAGTAGTTGCGGCTAAACTCGGCGCCATCGCAGCCACCAATCAAATAGAAGTGTTTGATCTTACCTTTTTTGACATGGTCCACCACTGTGCCTGCCACACCCAGTACGGCGTTGCGAGCAAAGCCCACCATAATTGTTTGATTTTCACCATCAGCATCAAAACCAGGAGCGGCTAAGGCGGACTCTATCAGAGGTGTGTAGTCATAGTGCTTGATTTTTTGTACATCATGCCAACCAACTACATCCATCGTAAATAGTCGTTTGATATAGGACTCTGCTGGTGGTTTGAGGCAGTTTGTAGTCATCAAAATGGCACCAGGAAATGCCTCAAATTCTTTGACTTGATTTTGCCAGGCTGAGCCGTAATTGCCGACTAGATGAGGAAATCTCTTAAACTCCGGATAACCATGCGCTGGCAAAAGTTCACCGTGCGTATAGACATTGATGCCCTTGCCTTCAGTCTGGATTAGGAGCTCATGGAGAGACTTCAGATCGTGACCTGAGACTACAATTGCTTTGCCTTTTACCGGTGTTATTCGCACCGATGTCGGTACTGGATGACCAAATGACTCTGTATGTGCTTTGTCGAGCAGCTCCATGACCAGATAGTTGACCTTGCCTGCTTCCAGGCAAAGACCTAGTAGTGTCTCCATGGTTTGCTCAGGAGTGGTCAAATAGTCAAAGGAGCGGTAGATAAACTCATAGACCGCATCGTCTGTATAACCCAGGAGCTGGGCGTGATGCGCATATGCAGCCAGACCTTTGACGCCATAGGTGAGTAGTTCTTGTAGTGATACGATGTCGGCTGGAGTGGATTTGGCTCTGTCCAAGATGCTTATGGCATGACCAAATTCTTCCAGCTCACGAGCTGTTTTGACGCCGCGCCATTCAGCAGCACCGGTCAGTTTTTCAGGTGTGGTGCCTTTTTCTTGGCAGGCCTCGTTATAGATTGAGCGTGCCTTTTCGATGGCAGGATAGAGTTTTTGGTTGATATAGCTGACATGCTCAGTCTGGTCAAAGTTGACATTGGTAAGGGTCATAAACAGGGCTTCGAGAGTGACTTTGTCGATATTAGCGTCACTTTTGCCGAGTGCTTTAGCTCTGGTAGCATATTGAGAGATGCCTTTGACAATGTAGACCATCACGTCTTGCAAAGTGGCTGTCTCAGGGGTTTTGCCGCAGACTCCCATGGTGTTGCAGCCGGTACCTTGGCTGGTCTGCTCGCATTGGTAACAAAACATACTCATTGTTGTGCCTCGCTGACATTGATACGGCATAGTCTAGCGATGGTAAGCATGCTGATTTACCATCCCAAAGGATGGTTACCGTTAAGCCAAAAGGTGTGTTTTTATTTTTGCGGTGACAAAATTACTTTTTGAAGTCAGGAAATCCATTTGAAATGTTTGAGGACCCGCCAAATTTTACCTTTGGATACCGTGCTTTTAGAGCAGGTAATTTTTCGGATGGATAGTCAAAGATTGTTATATTGTTGGTCTTCGCGCTGTTTATCATTTTCAGACTTTGCTCAGTTAAAGTCATTCTTTGCAGGCTTGTGGCAGTGTTGGTGAGCTTAAGTAATGATGCTACTAGCAACGGATCATCTATGATCAGATGGTCCAGTACTAAGAATTTTAGATTTTGACAGCAACTCAGCTTATCCAGATCTTGACTGGTGCATTCAATACGCCTGAGAATCAGACTAGTCAGTAGCTTTGATTTAGATAGCTTGTCGAATATTTCATTGCCATCATAAGTTGGGTTGTCTAGCAGAAAGTAGCTGAGTCGATCCAAGAGGATGCTGTTTGTAAGCTCTTGTTTATCGTAGGTGGGATTGAAGAGCGCTAGGTTGGAGAGGTTTGGTATCTCCTCAAGTAGCTTTATTGACTCTTTGTCAAGTGTGAGTTCATTCATTGAGAGACTGGTCAATTCTCTCCATTTGGGTAGTTTGCGCAAAAGCCCGTTTAGCCTTAGTGTTGACTGCGTTTTAATTTCCTTTTTTTCAGCAAACTCATAGCCCTTGAAGGTCTTTGCTTTGATTGCCAAACCGGCAAAGTCACAAGGCGCTATATCGGAGAATAATTGAGGATACGCAAAGGCGGTTTCAAAATCGTTTTCGTCAATGCCAAAAATAAGACCACCAGTTGGTTTAACATAAACTGTTTCAGCTGCCATGACTTGGCGCTCAGTGTCAAATATCTTGCCGATGCCTTGCGGTGGAAAGTCAATCTGTCGTTTTTGCTGTCCGTCTATAAGCACCAATTTGGGCTTTATCGGTGCCACTTTGCTCATTTCTACTTTGAGTTTAGCCAACGCGGGGCTATCTTTGGGAATTGGTGAATTGGTAGCTTTGTTTGAACGGGCCAAGGGGGTTTTGCTAAAGGGTTTTAAAACCAGAGTCTGAGCATCATGGTTGTAGTAAATAAAGGCACTGATTGCGCAAATTGTGCACACGAGGCTGACTGCCAACGCTATCGCATGCTTCGACCTTGAATTGTTTTGACCGATCGAATCTGCAATGGCTATTTCTTCTAAATTTGTTGATTCAGTTGCCATATCTAAGCTAACTGACATTGCAATATCGGCAATGGGTCTGTAATTCGACATTCGCTCAAGATCGTGAGCAATTTGTTGCATCGATTGATAGCGCTTTTGCGGTAGCTTGGCGGTCATTTTGGCGATTAAAAAATTGATTGACTGATTGAGAGCAGGATCGCTTGTGGGCTGCCTTAAAACCGGTGTGGGGCTCTCCTGGTGCATCATCATAGTGTGCATAGCATTTTGCCCCATAAACGGGGGCTCGCCAGACAAACACTCATAGAGTGTGCAGCCCAGCGAATAAATATCGGAGCGTCCGTCAATTGTTTGACCGAGACATTGCTCGGGGCTCATGTAATAGGGTGAGCCAAAAATCAGTCCAGTGGCTGTGCGTGCCTGACCGGCAATATCTTGATTGACCACTTTGGCGATGCCAAAATCCACAAGCTGCGCTCGATAGCCGTCCTTTTGTGCGTTCAAGACTATGTTGGATGGTTTGATATCACGGTGGACGATGCCTTTTTTGTGAGCATATTCCAGTCCCTGTGCCACCTGCATAAAAATATTTAGCAGCTCTTCTATTTTGAAATTGGTGCCTTCCTGGATGTGCTCAGATAGGGCTTTGCCATCAAGCAGGTCCATCACATAGTAGGGGCAGTCCTCTAGATAGACTCCCATGTTGTAGATTTTGACTATGTTTGGATGATCTAGTCTGGCAATGACTCTGGCTTCGGTTTTAAATCGCTGTTTGCTGGTATCGTCGAGACGGTCTGGTCTGACAATTTTGAGTGCGTACTTTTTGCCAATGATATTGTGCTCGGCTAAAAACACATAGCCCATGCCACCCTCGCCCAACAGCGAGAGCAAGGCGTAATTTTCGCCGACGATATCTCCAGGCTTAATAGTTTTGTTGCTACCGCTGAGTGCGATAAAGTGGGTCTGGTCAAAACTATCAGACTGGGACATCCTTTTGCTCTTACTCGCTCTGGCTCACTACTCGATCATGCGACCAGTAGGCTTGGGCATAGCCAGGCTGGCTGCGGCTCCGAGCAAAAAGATCAAGGCAACAGTGGAAGCAGCCATGGCATAGGAGCCACCAAAGACCGAGATCAGCACACCGCTGCCGAGAGCGGCTCCGGCCGCCCAGAGGCGACCCATGTTATAGGTGACACCAAAGGCGGTGCTGCGGATGCGGGTGTTGTATAGCTCGGGGATGTAGGACCAGAGCAGGACAAAGGGCAGGTGTGCAAAGAAGCCTACGCCCAGGATGCAAGGGAAGATCCACTGGCTGTAGCTTTTGAAGGACATAAACATGCCGACTGTAAAGACGAAGGCCAGTACAAATGTGCTGCTCATGCATTTTTTGTAGCCAAATTTGGAAATCAAAAATCCGCCCATGACACCCGATAGGATCATGCCCAGGTCTTTGCAGAGCATAGTGTGGCTGCGGGCTTCGACTGCCATTGTGCCGGTGATTTGGTTGATCCAGGCTGGTATCCAGGCTAGTACTGCCCACCAGCAGATGATGGCGGAGCTAGTGAGAGTACCAACGATGAGAGTTTTGGCAAAGTTTTCTTTGTCGAGCAAGGCTTTAAATGGGTTGGATAACTGCAATCTATCAGCATCAGTGCGTTCTGATTCTAATTTGGCTGCGGCTTTCTCGCGCTTCTCTTGCTCCTCATGGAAGTGATCTGAGTCTTTGAGTTTGAGACGCATGTAGACTGTCAAAAATGCAGGGACAACGCCCACCAGGAAGAGCATACGCCAGTCGCCTTTGAGGGCGATGTTGAGCCAGTCTGTGATGATATAGCCGACGCCCAGAGAGGTTGCCAGAGCGCTGAGCGCATAGACTCTGGTCTTTTTGGGCCAGCACTCAGAGAGCAGTACTGCTCCGATACCCATCTCGCCGCCGATGCCTGCACCCACAAGCAGTCGACATAGACCGAGCTGCCACCAGTTATCTACAACGGCACAAAGCCCGGTAAAGAGAGCATAAAGCAAGATGGTGATAGTGAGTGTTTTGGCTCGACCAATGCGGTCAGCGAGCCAGCCAAAAAAGACAGCACCGATGGCCCAGCCGACCATAAACATGGCGACAATATAGGAGCCAAACTGTCCGGCAATAACATGGGATTTGGTGTGTAAAAGCTCGCAAAGACAGGGATAGAGCACAATGGCAAAAATGGAGCTATCCATGCCATCAAAGACTCCACCGAGCCAAGTTGCGGCAAATGCGTGCCAGGGATTAACGCCAGGTTTTTTTTGAATCATCTCTGGGTGTACAGCTGGAGCCGCTTCTGGTGCAAGACTTGCGAGAGAATAAAATGTGCCGCTAGATAATGGTGAAAATTCTACAGCGGAGGAATCAAACGAACCACCGGTGAAAGCACTAGTAGTGGATGTGTCTGACGAAAACGAAGAAGCCTCTTCTTCGCGTGTTATGACAGTATTCATTGCGCTCCCGACTGAGTGGAGGAGTGATTCTGGGATTCCTGTTGTTAGCCCTTGGGCTGCAAGCTTGCAATGATATGCAAATCAGGCACAAAGTACCTTAATTCGCCTGGAAATCGAGCCTTTGTGAGAGGGCTTTCATCTGGTGTCCGGTTTTAATCGCTTATTGAGCTTGTGGACCCAGCCTTAAAACAATCATTTCGGCGTCGCTTACCGCTTCGATTTGCCCTTGTTGTACAGCCATAGGTGTGTGTATCAAGCTACCTGTTGCCCAGACTGCTTCTGGCGTGCGTAGAGTGCCTTTGATGACGACGTAGTATTCGTCTAATACCTGGGTGTGAGGTGCAATAGTGTCGCCTTTTTTGAGATGGAGGCGTGTCACTGAGCCCTCACCAAAAGCCGCTGTCAAAACAGTACTTGCCTCTTCGGGAGCTGCTTTTTACGGCTTCGGCAACGAGTTGCTTATTACGATAGTCTTTTTTTGTTTGCTTCCTGATCTTCTCGCGCTGTGCCAAAGAGCAGAGTGTCGCGCCAGCTGCCGCGCATCTCCAGGTGTTTTTTGAGGTAGCCTTCCAGCTTCATGCCTGTTTTTTGCAAGACTTTTGCTGAGCCAAAATTGTATGGGTCGCAAGTGGCGCTTATCTTGTGTAGACCTAGATCTTCAAAGCCAAATTTCATGATTGCTTCGGCTGCCTCTGAGGCGATGCCTTTGCCCCAGGTGCTTTTGTCGTAGCAATAGCCGATTTCGCCTAGCTTGCCACCAGGCTTGGACAATCTCAAACTAATTGAGCCCACGAGCCTGCCCTCGTAGTCCACGGCAAAGTCGTAAGTAGTCTTTTGATCCACGCTTTGATTGGCGATGCAATTAGACAAAAAATCTCTTGTCTGTTCTTCGCTGTTAGGTCCCCACTGCATAAAGCGCACGACTTCGGGATCTTGGGAATACTGATGGACTGCCTCAAAATCGCTCTGGCGATGAGGGCGCAAAGTTATGCGTGTGGCTGTGATGCTAGTCAAGACGCGTCATCCAAATCTGATTGGCTAATTTTAGCCCCCTTGAAATCATTTGAGATTTTATTGACTCTAATGTGATCGACTAAGTATCTACCGTGTACCCATGTCATTTACGAGGGCGCTGAGATAGCTTGGCTAGCCAAGAGGGTTGCGCTAAAAAGAATCAGTTGACTGCCAAGTGGTAGCACAGCTGGCCTATTGCCTCTCAATTGAAGCCAGTTAGCTAGCTGGTTTGAGCGTGTGATGTCGCTGCTTTACCAAATTGTGCAGCTTTATTTTTACTCTCTTGGCTTCTTTGATGTCTTTTGATTTCTTTCTATCTTGACCGTTAAGTTTAAGTGTTTCTTTTATTTCCATCCTCATAACCCACAGGCAATCAACACCTTTAGTCCTCAGGCTTTAGTGCAATTTTAGCGAGCAACAGTTGTTGCTTGTCTTGATGTAGTCCGGGTCTGGTGGCATTTGCCTGCCGCTCACTGTCTTTATGGGAGTGTAATTTATGACGTATCTCGTCATCAGTAGCAGCCTCAATCCAAAGAGCAAGAGTTACCTGCTCGCGCGCGCCGCTTACGACAAGCTCATTGCTAGCAATGTCCAGGTGGATTTTTTAGACCTGCGCAAAATCAAACTGCCTCAGTGCGATGGTGCGCGCTATGGTGACAACAAAAATGTGCAAAGAGTGGCAAAGCGTATCGCGGCTGCTCAGTGCATTATCTTTGCTGTGCCAATTTATAACTTTGGTGTTGCCAGTGCTGCCAAAAATTTGATTGAGCTGACCGGCGACGCGTGGCGTGACAAGACCGTTGGGTTTTTGTGCGCTGCTGGTGGCAAGTCGGGCTTTATGTCAGTCATGGCACTGGCTAATAGCCTCATGCTCGATTGCCGCTGCCTGGTCATTCCACGGTTTGTTTATGCCGATGCCTCGGCTTTTAGCGCTGACATGCTCAGCGAGCAAAAAATTGTCGATCGCATAGGTGACCTTGTCGGCTATGCACGCAAGCTCACTGAGGCGATGCACAACCACTAAGTTTTTCCAAAACCCAATGGCGCGCAAAGCCAGATTTTGGCTTTTAGTTGCGCCAATAAGAGGTGACACAATGGATTTCAAGTTTAAGGTCAAGACGCCGCACCGGCGTCCCTGGAGCCACCTGCTCAAGATGTATGGCTATTTCTTGCTGGGCTCCCTCATCTGCATGATTCTCGGTATGGGTGCCAGTCTCAGCACGCTCTCCGATATCTTTGCTGCTGCTGCCATCACTGCGGCTCTGTCGCTTGTGGGTGGTATTTTCGTCACCGCTTCTGTGCGTGCACTCTTTGGTCTGACTCAGACTGGACGGCTTGTGCAGTACGCTGGCTTTTGGCTGGCAACACTGGGCGCGCTGCAGTTGACGGACTATTTTGTGCCGGTTTACCTGCTTGTGGGTGGCACGGTCGCTGCTTTTGTGATTGTGCTGTTTAGCTTTGCCGGTGCTATCACCTTTGGTGAAGTACCCGTCAAAGGTCGTGGCTGGCTGCCAGTGCGGCGCAAGTCGGGTGTTGCGTCTGGCGCTGAAATGGGCGTCGATGCTGGCTCTCCAGGCGGTGTCGGCATGGCTGCACCGGTGCGGGCTCTAGCGCCAGGATATTGCCAAAGCCGCTGTGCCCAGCTCTCCCTCGGACAATGCACAGCCAGGTGAGTTAGACAGTGTTGGTGATGAGAGCGCCGGCGCTGAAAGCACTGGTGCCAATGCCTCCGGTGAAAACAAAACCGATAGCAAGAACACCGACGGCAAGTAACCATAGTGGGTCTCAATTGACTTAGAGTCAAAGGCTCACTGAATTGACTGAGAGGGTCTGGCACTTGTTGCCCGATCCTCTCATCTTTTTCAGGTTCTCGGAGGTGGGTTTTTGTTGTCGCTTTGCTTTTGTTATCGCTGTGCTATTGGTTGGACGCCTTTGTCTACGTTGCGTCAATTTGCCAAAGTGACAGGCGGGCAAATAACCAGGATATTAATAGACAAGTGTTTTGTTTGGCGGTGTTGTCCAGAATTTTGGAGTCAGGGGTATATACAAAAACACCGCTGTTCAATTGAGCCAATCTTTTTGCTTTTGGAGCATTACTATGAGCGACCAATCACATAGCCTCAATGAGCGTCAAGCAGACCGGGTAGAGTCAACCCAAAAACAAGACGCGCCATCCGATACCTTGATGCCTTCTATTGATGACTATCGCAATTTTAATAAGGCAGGCAGTCGCGGGGCGAGGGGGCCCGCGCCCGGCAACTTTTGGGTGGTAATAATCTGAGGTTTGCTCAAAGTCCGTCGGGAGAGGTCTGGATGGGCAGTCGCGATAAGCGTAGTGACCCTTATCACCTCAGCGCCCGGGGTCAGAGGGATCTCCTGCTATCGCCCGGTTACTAAACAAATAGTTTGGCTCTTGTATTAATGCTTTTGACCCTGGCGGTTTGCCAGAAGGTGAAAATTTGCTATGCGCCTGATTTGCAGGTATGCGCATATAGAAGTATGCAAATACTTGCAAATGTGAATAGGTTGTGATAACTTTTTGGTATGTGGACTTGAGTGGTCTTAAATCTTTGACTAGTTATTGCGCAGGTGTATGTGCCTACGGCAGCGGAACACGTAGATAATTGGAATTCGGACTGGGCTGGTGGGCAACCCAATTCGAATTCTGAGCCACAGGGTAGCGGCGGCGACGAGCATGCGGTGCATTTTACGCATCCTTCGCCCCTGGAGCGTCTGTGGTACATGCTGGTGCAGGACCGGCGGGATTTGTTGGTGCTGGTGGCCTATACACTGGTATCTGGTTTTTTGTCTCTGGCTGTGCCTCTTGCGGCTCAAGCTCTGGTTAACACAATCGCCGCTGGCATCTTTTTTGCAGCCTCTCATTGTGCTGTCATTGCTTGTACTTGTCGGTCTTATATTTGGCAGTGTTTTGCGCATGCTCAAACTATGTCTGGTCGAAAACTTAGAACAGCGCATTTTTGCCCGTATTTCTCTAATTTTGAGTGAGCGTATTCCTGAGATTAAAGCGGCGGCTTTGACCAATGAATACATGCCCGAGTTGATCAATCGGTTTTTTGATGTAGTGACTGTGCAAAAGTCCTGGGGCAAACTCCTGCTAGAAGGTCCAACAGCGTTATTGCAAGTTTTGGTTGGTCTTTTGCTTATGGCTTTTTATAGTCCATTTCTGCTTGCATTTGATCTTTTGATAATAGTCTTTATTTGTTTTGCCACTGGTGTTCTAGGTATCGGCGGGTTGACCACTAGCATTCGTGAGTCTGCCCATAAATATCGTCTTGCCGAATGGTTGGAGGACATGGGGCGCTGCCAGACCAGTTTAAAAACAAATGGCACCTCTGACTATTTGATGCGTCGCACCGATGATCTCGTTTACCGTTATCTCGGAGCAAGACGCTCGCATTTTTCTGTACTCTTCAGGCAGGCACTTGGTACTTATCTATTTCAGGCATTGGCTAGTGCCGGCATACTGGCTGTCGGTGGGTGGCTGGTGATCAATCGGCAATTGACCCTGGGTCAGCTGGTAGCAGCTGAGATTGTTGTTTTGACTGTGCTCTCTGCACTAGAAAAGCTAATTAGAAACTGTGACACCTTTTATGATCTTTTGACAGGGTTGCATAAAGTAGGACATCTCTCAAGCTTGCCTCTAGAGCGCGACAACGGTGTCGATTTGCCACTTTTAGAGCAAGGTTTGAGCATCAGTTGTAAGGGCATCAGGTTTAGCTACGGACCTACTAAGGAGATTTTGGCTGGTCTCGATCTGCATTTGCAAGAGGGCGAAAGAGCCAGTCTGGTGGGGGCAAGTGGAGCGGGTAAGTCTACTCTAGCAGCGATACTTTGTGGTTTGCATGATGCCACAAATGGTGCTGTGGAAATTGGTGGATTTGATATCCGAGATTTGCGCTTAAAGAGTTTGAGGCGCAGTGTTGGCCTCGTTGGCGACAGCAACGAAATTTTTGAAGGCACACTAGAGGACAATGTTAGCCTGGGCCGCTCCTTTGTCTCACATCAAGATGTGCGCTGGGCTCTAGAAGTGGCTCAATTTGGTGATGATCTGGCCACGATGCCGGCTGGTCTGGGTACCATGCTCATCAGTGGCGGGCGCAATCTATCGAGAGGGCAGGTGCAGCGACTTTTGATTGCGCGGGCAATTGTCGGTAGACCAAGGCTTTTGATTTTGGATGAGTCATTTAACGGTATCGATGAGCGCACCAAACTCAAGATTATAGATGCTCTGTTTGCACCTGATAAATACTGGACTGTCCTTGATATTTCGCACGATGCTGAAGTAGTAATGCGCTCCAGTAAAGTCTATGTACTATCTCGCGGCACCATTGTCGAATCAGATACTCCAGCTGATCTTTCGTGGCGCAATCAAAGTGAGTTTTCTACACTCTTTCCCGATTTGGCCAAGCAAATTAGATCCTTTGAGCGGCGTAAAACGGACCGTGGCGGGGGTAAGGCACCTTGAGTAGTGACTTTGATCTTGCTAAACGGTCCTTGGGGACAAAAAACGAGACTCTGGCAGGACCTGACGGGACTATATTGCATGCTGGCTATCGATCTATGGAGTCGGTCAAATCTCCCGCCGGGTATTTTCGAGTCGCCATTGTCCTGGCGTTTTTTATAGTTGTCATTGCCTGTGTCCTGGCTTTTGTGCCATGGCAGCAGTCTGTCTCAGGCATTGGCAAGGTCATAATTGTTTCTCCCATGGAGCGTCCGCAAAATATAGAGGCGCCGATACCAGCCAGGCTAGCTCGTTTGCATGTACGTGACGGGCAAACTGTGCAAAAAGGACAGTTGATTGCCGAGCTTGTTGACCTCGATCCAAAATTTTTGGATACGATGCAAAGTAAACGTCTTGATGCTCAGCGCAAAGCTCTTGATGCACGCAGAGCGGCAGCAGAAGCCCGTTACAAGGCGCTGCAAAGACAGATTGATAGCCTCAAAAAGTCTCAGGGAATTGCCCTGCCCTCTGCCAGAGAACGCACACATCAGGCGCATGACCGTATCATGGCGGCAGAGCAAGCAATAGAGGCTGCTAAACAAAACAAACGCACCACTGAGGTCAATCTTGCCAGGCTGCAAGAGTTGCACGACAAAGGTGTGAGATCTAAGCGCGATCTTGAGCTAGCTGAGTTGGAGCACGCAAGAGCGTTGACCGATTTGGAGAGAGCTTTTGCTGCACTGGATATCGCTAACCGTGATGAGACACTGGCTAACTACGATCAAGCAAAAGTTTTGGCTGATACCAATGCCACTATGAGTAGTATCGAGGCTGCGATTTCGTCTGCTCATGAGACTATTGAGACCACTCGCGCTGAGATATGCAAGCTCGATGTGGATATGCAAAACGTCAAACATCGCAGTGAGCAGCGCAGAGTTTTAGCGCCGTGTGAGGGCAAAATAGTAAGACTAATGTGTGTTGGTGCGGGAGAGACAGTGGATGCAGGTACTGTCCTGGCTGTTATTGCGCCTGATACGCAGGATATCGCAGCTGAGCTTACAGTCAGTGATAATGATGCTCCGCTGGTATCAGTCGGGCGTCCGGTGCGGCTGCAATTTGCCGGCTGGCCTGCTCTGCAATTTGCTGGTTGGCCGTCTATCGCAGTAGGCACATTTGGTGGACGGGTAGCTGTGATTGATGCTGTCGATGACGGTCGCAGCAGTTATCGTGTCATCGTCAAGCCTGATTTGGAAGCCATTGCTGCTGGACGGGATGAGGCTTGGCCCGGTACGCAGCATCTCCGTCCGGGCGCTGAAGCCAGTGGCTGGATCATGCTTGAGACCGTACCACTGGGCTTTGAGCTCTGGCGTCAATTTAATGCCTTCCCGCCAACAGTCCAGCCTGAAGGGCTGGGTCTGACAAAAAGCCCAGATATCGGTAAGTCAGAGAGTAAGCGTAAATCAAAGTAGGTTGATTATGCTATTTAATAACAAACCCATTCAAAACAAGTGTGAGTCTGACTTTTGTATCAGAGCACTGACTTGTGCATTGCTTTTGTCAGTGACTTGCGCTGACAGTGCTTTGGCTCAAAATGGCTCTGGCTCAAAGTCGCCAGCAAATGCTCCAGCCAGTCAAGTGAGCACTGGTGCTACGAGCGTTGCTGACCCATCGGACTCCAGATACCGCCCCACTGGCTCTGTCAGCGTAGGCGCAGACTCTTCTATGCGAGGACTGACTTTTGATACTTTTATCAGGCAAGTGGATAGATGCTACCCCAAATTGCTCGGTGCCGACGTAGAGCGCAAAATGGCAGGAGCGAGGCGTCTGGAGAGAGCTGGAGCCTTTGATCCAGTGCTCGCGCACGTAAGTGAGTATCAAAGAGTGCAGGATATTTTTGAGCCAGGTAAAGCTAAAAATGCTGTGCATAACGAAGGTCGCGTGGACCTTTTGACTCGCTCTGGTATTAAGGTTTTTACAGCGTTTAGACTCAATCCAAATGATACAAAAACACCCTTTGTACCGACCGGTAAGGCTGGTGAGTATTCTGCCGGTGTGGTTATGCCATTGATGCGTGGTCTTGGTATAAACGAAAAAACGGCCGCTGAGCAGCGAGCTGTGCTTGGTGAGCCGCTGGCCGAGCAGGTTTTTGGTGGTAGTCGCCTGGAGATATTACTCAAAGCCGCTGCTACTTACTGGGACTGGGTTGGTGCAAAAGCCAGAGTAGATGTGGCTCGCAACTTACTCAGTCTGGCCGAAGCAAGAGTGGAGCAAATCAAACTACGTGTCAAAAACGGTGATGCCCCTCAACTGGATGTAGCCGAGTCTGAGCAGGAAATACAGCGTAGAAAAGCTGCTGTAATTAAGGCTGAGCGTGAATTTCAAAAGTTTTCATTGAGTCTGTCAGTTTATTTTTGGGATGCTAGTGGGGCGCCGGATAAAGTACCAGAGATTGCTGCTGTGCCACCACTGACGCCATTACCGTCACTTTTGCCGGAGTCAGCCTGGCTGCAGGGACGCGTGCTTGCTACCTCTATAAGACCAGAATTGAAGCGAATTGAGGTGGAGAGGAAGCAAGCGAGAGTGGACCTGCGTCTTGCCCAAAATATGATGTTGCCCGCTGTCGATGCCTATCTTGCCCAGGGCGCTGATACCGGCTCTCAGGGTATTGGTGCGGTAGTAAGAGGTGGTGTATCAATATCAGCTCCATTGCGTCAACGCACTGCTAGAGGTCAGGTGCAGGCAGCACAGCTAAAATTGCAAAAGCTCAATTTTGATGAAAAAACCGAAAAATTGAGAATACAAGCCGAGGTGGACGATACTGTCTCAGCTATCAATACATCTGCTGAACGATATTTTGCTACGGCTACTGAGATAGCTCGGGCTAAAGATGTAGAAAAAGGAGAAAGGTTGAGGTTTTCGGCTGGTGACAGCACGTTGTTTTTGGTCAATCAACGCGAGCGCACCACTGCCGAAGCTGAGATGAGACTGATTGATACCCATGTGGATTATCTACAAGCACTTGCTGCTTTTAAGGCAGTAACCTGTCAATTGTAGAGTCTCATGTGCTATCTGCCGGGTTACTATTGGGTGTTCTGTCTTGTTTGGTCGTATCCTTATATGCTAATCTTTGCATAAGAGTAATTTGGAGAGTGTATGCCTGATAGAGCGGTTGTTTGCGGAGAGTTAGCAAAGCTTTTTGGAGTTTTGTCTCATCCCGTCAGGATACGCATTCTTGAAGAGCTACAGTCTGAAGATCGCACTGTTGGTAATCTAAAGGATATTCTCGGTATTAGCCATGCTGCTGTTTCTCAACAGCTTGCTGTGCTGCGCAGTCATCATCTTGTAGTTGAAAGCCGTCAGGGTCGCAATGTCTTTTATCACTTGCGCAGTGCCAAGCTCGCTCGCTGGATAATGGATGGCACTGGCTTTATCCTGCCTGATGCTACCGAAGTACAGAGAATGGTTACGGCGGTAGAGTCTGTACGTGATGTCTGGGGCGCTGAGTCAAAACCTAAGAAGTCGGCTGCCACTGCTAAGAAGACTGTTAAAGCTAAGAAAGTCTAGTGCGATAACAAGTATTGGCTAACATTGGCTAATCTTAACTGAGCCTTTTGTGACCATTCAATTTGATGGATTTTCTCGATTTGATGGGTTTGTCTCGGGCAGTGGCGGGGACTCTTTTTGATTTGCCTGTGGCATGAGAAATTGGCAGATATTTCTCATGCCACAGCTGATCTCAAAATAGATAGCCCCAGGAGTGTTATTCGCGTAATTTAAAGATTTTGGGATTATTCCATCTGGATCAATTTGAAATAAAATAGTTCAATATTGAAGTAGTTGTGGTAAAACATATCTCGTCAGATAGGACGAGGTTGTTTTTATGAAATACAAAATTTTAGGACGCACAGGCGTAAGGATCTCTGAGCTTTGCCTGGGTGCCATGACCTTTGGCGAGGATTGGGGCGCGGGCATTGGCGCCAGTAAAGAAGAAAGCCGCAAAATGTTTGATGCCTTCCTCAAAGCTGGCGGTAACTTTATCGATACGGCCAATCTCTATACGCACGGCACTAGCGAGAGCTTCCTTGGTGAGTTTATGCAAGGGCAGCGCGAGCGCATTGTGCTTGCTACCAAGTACACCAACTCTTTTCCCAGTGGTGATCCCAATAGCTCTGGCAATCATCGCAAAAATCTAGTGCAATCTCTTGATGCCAGTCTAAGGCGTCTCAAGACCGACTACATTGACCTTTATTGGGTGCATGCCTGGGATTTTATGTCCTCTACCGAGGAGGTCATGCGCGCCCTCGATGCTGCCGTGCGCTCTGGTAAAGTGCTTTATGTGGGCATCTCCGACGCCCCTGCCTGGGTGGTCGCTAAAGCCAATACCATAGCTGAGTTGCGCGGTTGGGCACCATTTGTCGGCTTGCAAATTGAGTATTCGCTAGCTGAGCGCACTTGCGAGCGAGAGCTGCTCCCTATGGCTAAGGATTTTGGTCTCACAGTTGCTGCCTGGGGACCCCTCAATGGTGGCACTCTTACAGGTAAGTATTTGCAATCAAAAGTAGAGACTGACGCAAGATATACAACAGATCTGGCAAAGTCCATGCACAAGCCCAGTGAGCGCAAAGACAATATTGTCAGGGAAGTCCTGCGTATTGCTAAAGAGCTTGGCTGCACGCCATCGCAAGTGGCCATTAGCTGGCTGCGCCAGACCGGTGGCAATATCGTGCCGATACTCGGTGCCAAGCGTCTCAGTCAATTAGAAGACAACTTAGCCAGTCTTGATGTCAAGCTTAGCGAGACTCAGATGAATAGCTTGCAAGCTGTAAGCTCGATTGAAATGGGATTTCCTCATGAGTTTTTTGATAACGAAATGGCGCGCATGGTGATTTATGCCGGTATGCGCGATTTGATAGAGGTGTAATGAATTAGTCTTTGCAATAGGCTGGCTCATATCAAGAGCCTTTATCTGTGTCATGCAGCCAAGACAGAGAGCTTGGCTGCATGGTATTTTGAGTGGGTATCAAAGGCGGCCTTATGACAAATACCGAGACATTTGCCATATTTTTAAAAATTATGCGGGCGATGCACACCCTCATAGAGGATCTTGAGCCCGGACTTGAAGAACTCAAGCTCGAACCCAAAGAGTTTTTTTTGCTTTACTCAGTGGACGAAAACCCATATCCAGCTGAGCTGGCGCGTGCATTGCTTTTGCCTGGACCGACCGTGAGCTTTTTGATCAAGCGCGTCGAAAAAGCCGGATATCTCAAGCGCGAGACTGACAAACAAGATCTGCGCAAGTTTAAATTGACCCTGACCAAAAGTGGTCGAGCGGCTCTCAATCGTGGCTATGAATTATTGGAAGTAGCACTGCAGAAACGGCTCGGTAAGCTCAATGCCAAAGCGCGTTTAGCACTTGTTGATGCGCTTGATCTGATGTCGGATTAACCGCTCATTCGCCCAGTTTTGCTTTCATGATTTTGACGACTTCGCCTTCTTCGGGGAAGCGGCCAAGTAGTATCTTTGAGAATACACGGCTATCACCCAGGTCAACCTCGAAGACACCGCCAACGGTGCGGTGCATTTCGACTCTGACGCCAAACTCCCGCCCTATTTCAGCTGCCAGAGCTTCTGCTCTGGGCTCATAGCCGCAGCCGCCGCAGTAGGTTATAGCCATGTGCTTGTCTGCGTACTTTGACTTTTGTCCCAGCTCTTTATCTATTTGCTTTTTTAGATCTTGCAGCGACTTGCTGATGTGATCGTCGGTCATAATACTTACCCAAGTGGTCCCTTGATTTTACCTGCCTGTATAGAGTTTTTGTATCCTGTCTCTATCGTTTTGTGAGAGACCAGCGCTCTGCTTGTTTGCTGATGAGCTGGAGAAGTACATGATATCTGCCGGATTGGAACTGTGTGATAGCCCGAGAGCGTGCCCAAGCTCATGCAAGGTGGTGTGATAAAACCTTGTCTCGTCAAAGTCTTTTGCGTCTTTGTCTAAAAGTATATAGACAATAGCTTTGCGTTTACCCTCAGCGTTAGTGGTCGAATGTGTCTCACCTGCCGCAAAAGAGTGTGTCAATTTACTTTGATCTGAAGTCCATTCACACTCGATATTGGCCTGGGGATTGGTGGCGACAAAGTTAAATGTGAGTCGATTGTTGCTTGCTGCTGCCCATTCTCTAAAGGCTTTTTCGACCAGGTCAGCATACTTTTGACCACCTGACTGTGTCTTGCCTGAGGCCGACCAGATCAATTTGCTTCGCCAGATGTCGGGGACATAGACTTTGAGTGGCATGTCGGTTGCAGCAAACACACTGTAGGCGCTGTTGTACTCGCTCGTAGCCTGTCCCCTGGACTCGGCGCTGCGGATGTTTTTAAAGTCCTGGGCGTAGTATTTGATCTCGTCCTTTATGCTCTGTGTGTCTGGGTCCTGTGGGTAAAGAGCGATAAAGCGTTTGCGCGACTGTTGTACTGCTTCCAGATCGCCTAGCTCAGATTGACAGCGCATCATCTGCTGCAAATAGTGTGTGTCCTTTGGGTCGAGGGCCATCGCTGCTTCTAGCTCAGGGATTGCCTCTTTGTATGACTTTGATTGCAAAAGTAGATTGATTAGCTTTTGGTGAGCGGCTAGATTTTTGGGGTTTTGGGCGCACTGTGCTTTTGCTGACGCAATAAGTCTCTCAAAATCCGCAGCTGATGCTGTTGGTGTTGTCTTGCCGCTTTGTACTGCACTGACTTTGTCGTCTTGAGCAAAATACACGCCTAGTTCTGCCGCTCTGTCCATCACTGCGCGATTAGTTTTAAAGCGTTGTTGCACATCTTTGACCATGTTAATAGCACGTTGTTTGTCGCCGCATTCATAGTATGCCTCTGCTACAGCCAACCATGCCTCCCCGTCGGCTGGTCTCAATCGCAATGCTTTGGAGTAGGCTTGCCAGGCATCCGGCCAGCGTTTGAGTTTGCTAAAGGCGATGCCAAGGTTGTACTGGGTGGCAAAACTAGAGGGATCAATTTTTGACGCTTGCCAGAGCAGCTCCGCTGCCTTTTGATTGTTATTGACGTCTAGCTGTGCAGCACCAGCTACGCCCAGATCGTAGGCTCTTTGTTTGTCTTCGTAGGATGTCTCGGCAGAGGCTTGCGGCAAATTAGCGGCGCAAGATAAAGTAGTGGCGATTAGCGCACCCAAAATCATGGATTTAAGCTTGACCAGCATCTAGGAGGTTTTTCCTGCAGGGCTAATTGGTCGATCTTAGCAAACACTTGGGCTTGTGTTGTGGCACTTCTATTTGTGCTTGAGGCTGGATTAAGATATCAATGCCCCGTCGGTGAGTCAATTAAGCAAGGAGTGTGGTAGTGCGTAAATTGGTAGGGATGTCTCTCGCTCTAGCTCTCGCTGTAAATAGCCAGGCTGCTTGGGCGCGCAGTGGCGATAGCAGTGCCGGTAAAAGTGGAGGTAAGGCGGCCATGACTAAAATCGCTGTTGTCAAAGCCAACAAAAAGCCGATGGTCGAAAAGTACCTCCTCGAGGGCAACCTGGCTAAGGGGGAGGTGGATTTAACCGCCAGACTGGAGTCGCACCCAAAGGATGATCAGGCTAGATTTGGGCTTGGTGTCTTGCAGTTTTTGCAGGCAGTGGAGGGGCTCTCGCAGGATTTGTACCGCTATGGCCTGCGTAATGTTGGCGAGGATCGTCCACGTTTGCCTATGCTCAATATGCCCATTACGACCAACCCTGACAGCGAGAGCATCGACTACCAAAAGTGGCGCGGTTTGATTGATCGCTTTTATCAAAAGGTAACTGCTGCCGAGGCGACCCTGGCGCAAGTGACTGATGCCGATGTGAAATTGCCCCTGCATTTTGGCATGATCAAACTCGACTTTACCGGCAAAAAAGATGCTGAGCAAAAGCAAGGATTATGGAAGGTCTTCGCCAATCTTACTCGCCATAAGACTGTGACCGAAGCACAATCGAGTCGCTTCTATATCAAATTTGATCGCGGCGATGTCCATTGGCTCAGGGGGTATTGCAATGTTTTTGCCGCTGTTTGCAATATGTACCTGGCACACGACAGCAAAGAGATGTTTGACCGTACTGGCTTTTTGCTATTTAGAAAGGTTGATAGTGCCTATCCAGATCTCGGTAGAGACACACGTATAGCTGGACGTATGGAGCACATCGGCGATTTGCTTGATTTTGTGGCAATGATACATCTAGTAAGCTGGGATGTTGTTGAGCCTAAGCGCATGGAAGCTGCATTGCACAATATGGAGGCGGTTATTGCGCAGAGTCGGGAGACATGGCGCTTTATCATGGCTGAGACCGATGACGATCAAGAATGGTTACCTAATCCCAGGCAAACAGGTGTTATACCGGGCGCAAATGTAAGCGAGGAGATGGTCGCATCCTGGGCTGGGATTATGGATGAAAGCGAGATGATTTTATCCGGCAGATTGCTACTGCCATTTTGGCGAGGTGATGGCACCCGCGGTATCAATCTACGCAAAGTGTTTTTGGCGCCCAGGCGCTTTGATCTGGTTTTGTGGATTCAAGGTGGTGCTGCACTGCCATATCTGGAGCGCGGTCCATTGACTCATGGCTCCACCTGGCGTGAGCTTCGTTCTGACTTCGGGCATCATTTCCCAGGTTTTGCTTTGTGGTTTAACTAGTAGTTTGAATTGACTAGTTGGCGTAAATGTTCAGGTTTTCTTTGGGGCTTGGCACGATTACATATTGATTGTCAGGTGTGCGTTGTAAAATGGGCTTGTAGCAGTATGATCCATGTTCTAGTCGTTTGACAAAGCTGATTCCTGGCGTGATTTCTACTTCTCTAAATAGAGCGTATAGCCTGCCTCCACCGTAGTACGAGTCGTAGGAGCATAGTTTATAGATACCATCAGCGGTATCGATTACGGCGACGCCATCTTTTGTCGGTGCGGCACCAATATTGCAACCCTGTATAAGTCCCCAGTGTATTAGATAGCAGATGAATATTAGCGGTACTATCGCAGGTAATCTGGTTGGCTTGAACCACCTACATGCCAATACGACTTGTGGCATTAGCTCAGCAATACAGGTATAGTTAAAATCTGGAGTTGGTAGGATCAGCATCACGACTAGAGCCTGGATGTCTTGTGCTCCTGCTGGCTTGATCTGGCGCAAAAATATAAATGTAGTAAGCCCGAGAAATAACGTGGAAAGTATTTTTATGACTTCCATACTCTCGATAACTATGTAGCCATGTGTAGCAAAAAAGCCGTTAACCGTGGCCGCAATTATCAAATAAGTCACAGCCCAGCGCAGATTATCGGCACTGCGCGCTCGGTAACTTGGATTGAGATTGTCGTACCACTGGCGCAAGTCGGTCATAGGAGCATGTATTGCCTCAATCGCTTTATCGATGATGACACAGGCAGTATTGTCTGTGTGGTTGGCGCGCACATATACAAACTTACTGCAACAAGCTTGAGATTTGACAGCGCTCCTGGGATTGCAATAGTAGTAAACTTGCTTTATATCTCACCCACTGTCACAGGTAAGTCACCGATGTCCAAAGAAGCACCCAATGCCACCTGGTATGAGGAGTTTTTTACTGGCGCAGCTCTAGATCTGTGGCGGCTGGCGGTCACACCTGAGGCGACCGAGCAGGAAGTAGCGTTTTTGCAAGAGGCGCTGGAGACACCAGTGGGCGGTCATCTGCTTGATGTACCGTGTGGTAACGGTCGGCTCAGCTTGCCGATGTCCCTTTTGGGCTATCAGGTAACAGGCATAGACACCTGCGAGGAATTTATAAAAGAGGCAAAAGAAAAGGCTGTAGCTTATGAGAGCACGGTTAATTTTGCTGTTGGCGATATGCGCAAACTAGATGAGCCTGGCAAGTATGATGGTGCATTTTGTATGGGTAACAGCTTTGGCTATTTTGACCGCAGTGGCACCATGCAGTTTTTGGAGGCAGTCTATAAGAGCCTCAAGCCTGACTCACAATTTATACTGGACTCACAGATGATCGCGGAGTGCTTCCTCGTCAATGGTGGAGAGCGGGAATGGGTGCAGCGCGGCGATATGTATATGCTTGTCGATAATCACTATGATGCCGCTCGCAGCTTTGTCGAGACTGAGTATACCTTTATCAAAGGTGGCAAGGAAGAAAAACGCAAATCCACTCACTGGATCTATACAGCCGGAGAGCTAAGTCACATGTGTGAGCAAGCCGGTTTTACTGTGGTTGAAATGTTTGGCTCTGCTGAATGTGAGCCCTTTGAGCTAGGTGCTGAGCGGATGTTGCTTGTTGCCCGTAAAAACTAAGATTGCCATTGTTTGAGCATTTTGCGTAAGGTGGGCAAAGAAGGAAAAATGGTCACTTTATTTAAAAACAGGCAGGATTTCAATTTCTTTGTTGGGTCTTACGAATGGCATGATTCCTATCTTAAGGAGTTTCATTTTGGCGACCCCGTCCATGAAATTAGAGAGCCTGAACGCAAAGGCACTGCGGGCAGTGGCGCTACTCTAATGCGCGTGTTAATCGTGTCTACCTGGGATGATCGGGCATTTGAGATTGTGGCGTATGAAGCAGAACAGTTCTCGATCCATATCAATAATGATTTGCAAGGCAACAAGTTTTCTACAATCCAGAGAAGATGTACTGAATTGGATTTTGGCGCATTTTATATAAAGTGCGCTTGTGCTGGATACCGAGAGGTGCCAATCGAGGCTGTTGTATCACCTTATTACTATACTGAAGCTTCATTGTTTGGTGAGGATGGTGAGCCAGATGGGCCTTACCGGATTGATTGGAGAACGATAATGGATGACTCTTATCACCCTCAATAGGTCTGGTATTCCCAGTTGCTTGCTGCTTCTTCTGCTTTGTGCATTTCCTCTGGAGTTAGGTGTTTGTAGAGTATTTGCTTGAGCTGTTTGCATTGCCATGCATTTCCGGACCTCATTCTCATTATTCCTGGTACAAAGAGCTGTAGCAATTCATGCTCCATCGACTTTAGGCGTTCTGCGATGAGTAGCCATGTCAAACCCTGGACATTGTCTTTAGGGGTGCCTTGACCCTTGAGTGATTGCACCGCTAATTTAAATGCTGGTCCAGAATAGCGATTGGCTAGTGTCTGGAGCATTGACACTGCTTCTATTTGTTTTGTCGAGTCCATCTTGATGTACTCATCTGCAAGAAATGCTTTACTGAAGTGGATTCGTTTATCATCGTCTGGTCCTTTGCTAATAATTTCTAGCCACTTCAAGTTCTCTTTTGGTGGCACCAGGCTGGTGAGACTTAAAAAGTATTGACTCTGCAGATGACCTTTTTTGGCTGCTTGCCTGTAGTAGCTGAGTGTGCGGACAAAATAATCCGGCCTATGATTTGTTTTGATTTGCCGATCGTAGATGTGCTCTGCCATTTGATAGAGCGCATAGACGTCTCCACCATCTGCCCGATGTTGGATGCTCTCAATATCTACCTCTAGTCTTGCAAGATTTCCTTCTAAGACTGAGCATACTTCATCATGCAGATTCATATCGCAGATTCTTGGACCGTATTTTATTGTAGTTGTATAGTCATCTGTAAAGACAAGATACACTGGAGTTTCACGGTATTCGCTCAGCTGGTTGATGCATAGTCCACCTGTAAAGCGCTCATTTACACTATCCAGGTCTAGAGCCAGTTGATAAAGCGTGTTAACGTCGCATTTGATCTTTTTGGCTGGTGCTGAAAAGTAGTAGGTGTTGTCGTATTCACCAGCGCATATTATGACGTCGTCACTGCGCCGAGCGTTTGCGAGCAACTCTTCGGCGTCGTCGCATAGTTTTCCGTATTCAGTTGTTAGAGACATTGATTGCTGCGGCTAACGCACTTTAGACAATTAAAAACAGCATACCATGCAGCTAATTAGCGCGCAAATCGGTAAATCAAATGCTTTACTGGGTAAGAGGTTAGGAATAGATCTCGTGAAATTACTCAGTTGCATTCAATGACTAAATTGCACCAGCGCAAATACCTATTACAAAAATTGCCGGCGATTTTGAGCATTGCTCTCTGTGCGTTTGTCAGTGCGATGCCGCCAGCGCAAGCTGCGCCAGGCTGGGTCATGGACCGCCAGAATGGCCTGGGCATTGAGGTTATTACAGCCAGCAAAGATGGTGTGCTTATCGCTTATCCGCGTGCAGACTTTTGTGTGGTATCTACTGCGCCCAAGTGGGATGTGACCTGGTACAGCAAGAACAGCAAAACAAGATTTACTAAGTCGCTTGAACGCTTTAGAGTGGACAAAGGTCTACCTGCGGCTGCGCCTAAGGCGTCTCAACCTCCCAAGCGCGCAACCAAGTATGCCGGAGTTAATGCCTTTGTCGAAAGGGTAAAGCCCACAGAACTAGCAAGCACAGCTCGGTTGTTTGCTCCTGTAGTGGGCTTCCGTGAGCCCACTGCGGCTTGGCAAGATTACTATTACTCCGACCCTGTGGATTTGCCTCCTCAGGCTTTGCTGTTTATCAGTTCGTTTTTAGGCACGCGCAATTATCCGTGCTTTCCTCTGGCATCCCATGGAGTCAGTGCTGATGGGTCTGCGCATAAGATCTGGTACACCAAGGGCATTAAAACCGTGGACGTAAAGCCTGCAACATTTGACATACCTAAAGCTTGTAAGACTGTTGCAACTCAACACGAGGTCACCTCTGGTGGTGGCTACCGCGATGCTTTTGATGACCTCGCTGTCGATATGAAGTTGGGTCAGGGCTTTGGCAGCAATGCCAAACCGCTTGGTGCTGCCAAGGCTCCGCGTGGTAGTAATGTCAATGGTGCTGGAGCGGCTGGCAAAAAGCCCTAGTGTTTGCATTATCATCGTCATCACCGCTTGATGCAATTCCGGGATCTGACATTAGGCAAATTATTGCTATGCCGGGAGTCTACCTGACATCTGTGGGGGAAATGTGAGGTGCCTTAGGGTATTGATGCCTCTGCCCTATATAATGTCTTTGGCTGGCTACAGCCGCTCTCCGCAGATAATTAGGCGACAAGCAAATTGATGGGCGATGAATAAACGAGGACGACCACGCAATTTTTGCCGGGATCAGGCGCTCTCGGCTGCCATGAGGCTCTTCTGGGAGAAGGGCTATGAGGGCGCTTCTCTGGCTGAGCTGGCGACTGTTATGGGCATCAATGCACCCAGTCTGTATGCTGCCTTTGGCGATAAAGAGTCGCTCTTTCGCGAGGCCGTAGCACACTACTCCTCTGGTATCGGGGCTACCCCTCTCAACGCGCTGCAAGAGCATGCGCAGGTGGTTAGCGCCATCAGGGCGATGCTCAGCGCCAGTGCTGAGATGTGTACAGACTCAGAGACCCCGAGAGGCTGTCTGGTGGTGCTAAGTGCCATTAATTGCACGCCAGAGCATACAGTTTTGCGCGATGAATTGAGTAGTAGACGCAAGATTATCCGCGTGGCCATCGAGGAACGCTTGACTCGTGCCAAGATGGAGGGCGAGCTGAGTTGCGAAGTGGAAGTGACAACACTCTCTGAGTTTTATACGGTTATCCTCAATGGGCTCTCACTGCGGGCTCGCGATGGTGCCACCCGTGACGAGTTGATGGCAACCATCGAGCATGCCATGGTAGCTATTGAAACTTGCATCAAAGCCATGGAAAATAGATAGGTCGTTACTGTTTCAGACCTGAGAATTGATTGCATGTTTTTAAAAAAGTCGTTGGCTCTTTGCGTGCCCCTGATAATGTCTTTTGCTGCGGTATCGAGTGCGGTGGCGCAACCGGCGCAGGCTCCTGCGACTTTGGTGGCGCAGGGCTCAGATAGTAGCACCACCACCACAACTACTACGACTACTAGCTCCTCGTCGTCTGATGATGCCAGTGGTAGCGATCAAGACCTGGATAGTACTACGGCAGAGTCTTTGATGCGCAATAGACCATACGGAGCCACTCCCGAAGAAGCCTTTACCAAAGCCCGGGAAACCGAGCTGAAGACATTTGAGGCTTTTACTACTGGCAGCGGTACATCCTTTGGATCCAGAGCCCTCAAGGCTGTTTGTACGCCCCTGGTGGCCATGGAGTCCATTCCGCTCAAGCTCAACGATCAAAAGGTTGAAGGCAACGATGCAACCCTGAGTTATGCCGCCCAAAAGCCCGATGTAGACTTGCAAATTACTGCACACTTAAAGAAGAATGATAAGGGCTGGAGATTATTTCGCCGAGAGATGCGCGGTACTAAGAACAGTGATTCTGCCAAGGAGATTGTCACAGCATTTACTACTCAATTGCCAGGTGAGACTTCGATGTTGTCTCTGGCGATGGTATTGCTCGTTATTGCCGGTATCACCTCTACCGTCGGCTCAATCTGGCTTATTATCAACGCCTTCCGCAAGCATTGGGCCTGGGGTTTGGGTTCGTTATTTTTCCCAATCGTACAATTGGTCTTTGTGTTTGCTAACTGGCCGCTAGCTAAAAAACCTTTTCTTGTCATTTTGGGATCACTGGTATTGTTTTGCGGAGGCTGTGCCATACCGGGATACTACATGGCTAGCTCCTCGGCAGAGATGACCACTCTTATGGAGCAACTCAATAAGCTCAATATTTCAGAGTAGTCTCGATACAGTAAAAAATATCGAGCCTGTCTCTAAATCAATAGATGAACAATAGATGACAGGTGTATTGCCAAAAAAGAGCAGCTAGGACTAAGTGTTCTAGCTGTTTTTCTTTGCCTCGTCAGAGCCAAACTTTTGTGCTTTTTGATCATAAAAGGCGATTTGTATTGCCATAGCAAAACCGCCGCCAGCTGCCAGCATAAAGCAAATTATGGCGATGCCTGGATAGCCCATGATGGTAAAGTCAGTATCGACCTTCATCATGAGAGCTGCTCCGACAATCAGCGATGCCAGTATCAGTGCCAGGCTGACGCGATTGGCTAATTTTTGGAAGGCGTCAACAATTAGAGGCTCATCGATCATCTTGATGGATAGGCTGTTGGCTGCCACCATGTCAAAGATCTTGGAGACCTGGCGGGGGAATTTTTCGATAAAATCCTTGGCTTCGATTATGCCGGTAAAAATTTGACCAGTAGTGATGTCTTTGACTACTCTTTGCTGCATTATCTCAGCTGCGTGGTTGCGGACTGACTCGTTGGGGTTAAAATCGGGAAAGAGTGTGCGACCGACTTGATCGAGGCTGAGTAAGGTTTTGCCGAGCATGGTCAGCTCCTGTGGCACGCGGATACCACAGTCGGCCGCTGCGCGGGTAATATCAAGCACGACTTTACCAACTTGCATATCCTGTACATTGGCGGTGGCGTGATCCTGCACCAGGTCAGCGATTTGCTTGCGGCACTTGATCTCATCAAACGATGGCTTGGGCTCGCCGATATCAAATGCGGTATCAGCTACTACGTCTGGGCGGTTGTCGCTGATAGCAAGCAAGAGTTTGAGGAGTTTTGCCTGCATATGAGGTGTCAGCCTGGCGACCATGCCCAAGTCGAGCAGACCGATATTGTTGTCGTCGGTGAGTAGGACATTGCCCGGATGAGGATCGGCGTGAAAAAATCCATCCACCAATATCTGTTGCAGATATGCCTTGAAGCACTCATCTGCAAGTGGCTCGCCATCTAATTCTAATAGCTCAAGCTTGGTGATGTTTGTTATTTTTTTGCCGCGGATAAACTCCATAGTCAGGACTTTGGAGGAGGTAAAGTCGTGTATTGGTTTAGGTACTTTGATGCGATCAAATTCTCTGAGATTGTGACTGAGCGTGTCGAGATTGCTTGCCTCTTTTTTATAGTCTAGCTCCGCCAAGAGAGTGCGTCTAAACTCGTCTAGCATGCGGTTAAACTCGTAACGCTTGCCAGCCTCTGTATGATGATCATAAAACTCAGCAATGTCGCCGAGGATATCGAGGTCTTGCAGGATGGTCTCGCGGATGCCTGGGCGTTGTACTTTGACTGCGACTTCGCGACCATCGCGCATAACAGCGTGGTGTATCTGACCCAGCGATGCTGCCGCAACAGGCACGGCATTAAACTCCTTAAAAGCCTTTGAGAGCCTTACGCCAAGCTCTGTGACGATAATCTGCTCTACTTCTAAAAATGAAAACGGCTCACAGTGGTCTTGCAGTCTTGCCAGCGCCTCTGTATATGCAACAGGTAAAAAGTCTGGGCGTGTGGAGAGCACCTGACCAATTTTGATAAAAGCCGGACCCATTTTTTCCAGGTCGCCAGCCAGTTCTTCGGCCTTTGCTGGCACTGATGATGATGTCTCTGTCTTGAGGTCGACTGCGTTTTTCATGACGTCGCTTTTCATCAAGTCTGAGTTGCCGTACTTCATCAGTAACATGGCGATGTCGCGATATCGTTTAAGGGCGTCTGGTTTCAGTTTCACTTCCATCATTGCTCTCCGTTTCACTCCCATTGCGCTCATTCATGCCGTGATGATGCGCTACCGTTTTATGCAAGACTGACGGTCGGCTCGTCAGTTCCACATTGCATACTGATGGTATACGCATGGCATACAACGGTATGGTTGGTGGCTTGCAAAGCCAGGCTGGGCATAGGAATTTATTGATGGCGTCGGCAATGTTAGTAGATGGCTGTCATGGGGATACTGTTAAATGGACGTGATAAAAGGAGTCATTTAGAAACTCCTGACAGATGCTGCCGTCTAATGCTTCACTGTAATTTAAGAGGCATTTATGCAAACCACAGTGAGCAATCAAGGTAAACCCGCCATGAACAGTCCAAAATCCGGCGGAGTGTTTGCAGTTTTTCAAAATCGCAGCTATGCACTTTATTTTTCTGGGCAATTTGTCTCTCTGGTGGGCACCTGGATGCAGCAAGTGGCACTGTCCTGGTACACCTACACCCTTACTAATTCACCCCTGCTCTTAGCCGTTGTAGGCGCCTCCAGTCAGCTGCCGTCGCTCCTTATCATGCCTTTTGCTGGAGTGTTTGCTGACCGACTCAATCGCAAAAAAGTAATTGTCACCACACAGCTATTGGCCATGGTGGAGGCGTCTATCCTGGCATATCTCACTTTGACCCATCAAGTGCAGGTCTGGCACCTCATTGGGCTTGGCTTGTTTGCCGGTGTGATCAATGCTTTTGATATGCCGACGCGCTCGGCATTTGTCTACGATCTGGTGGAGAAAAAATCAGATCTGCCCAGTGCTATTGCCATGAATAGCACTTTGATGAATATTACGAGGCTAATAGGTCCGGCGCTGGCTGGTTTTGTCGTGGCTATGTTTGGCACCGGTACTTGCTTTTTGCTCAATGCAATAAGCTATATCGTGCCTGTCTGTGCGCTGGCTCTGATAAAGGGCAATTTTAAAAATCAGCATAAAGTGACCAAAGGATCGATAGGCGCGGAGCTAAAAGAAGGTCTCATGTATGTGATGCGCACCCCCGGTGTGCGAGCGTTGATCCTGATGCTTGGAGTCTTTGGTATTGGTGGTATGGCTTACGCCATGCTATTGCCGGTGTACGTCAAATCTATCGGGGGCGATTCTAATACTCTCGGCTATCTTATGACGGCGTCTGCAATTGGCTCACTGTGCGGTACTTTTATGCTAGCTACGCGCAAGTCTGTGCTTGGTCTTGGTAAATGGATTGTAAGTTCTTCCTTTGCTTTTTCTATTTTTATGATGATCTTTGCCATGACCCATAGCTTTTGGCCAGCCATGATAGTGCTTGCTTTTGTTGGTGCTTGCATGATGATACAGATGGCGTCCATCAATACTATTTTGCAGACCATTGTGGAGGAGGATAAGCGCGGTCGCGTCATGAGCCTGTTTACTATGGCATTTATGGGCGCTGCGCCAATCGGTAGTCTGGCCGCTGGCGCTCTTGCTGATCGCATTGGGCTATCGCAAACCCTTATGGGTTGCGGTATCTATTGTTTTATTGTCTCGGTAGTCTTTGCCCTGCATGTGCCTCTACTGAGAGAGGCGACTCGCCCGATCTACATCGAGAAAGGTCTACTCATGGCTGAGGAAGAAGCTAAGGCTGTTGGGGCTTAATAGCAGTGGGGGAGTATTCCCATGTGCATTTTACAGATCGATTACAATTGGTGTGTCAGTCTGTGAGGGTGCGCTTTGCGCTAGCGATTTGCCTCCCGGAGTACTCGTGGCTGATACAGAGCGTTATCAATTCTACTTGGATGAGCCAAATAGTGGTTCGGACAAAGATGCCAGCAGACGAAGTGCTGGAGAGGTTTTAGATGGCGTAACAGCCTCCGATAAGGCTCGTGGTGCATTAGTCAATGATGCTTTTGCTCACTCCACCATCTCGTCCGAAGCTCAACAAAAATTGGGGCTGCAAGTGCGCACAGCCGAAGGTAAAACGGAATTTTATTACCGCGCAGGCGGGCAAGATCAAGTGGTATTGAGCAGTGATCAAAGTGTTACTCCAGTCAAAACTCAGGAATTAGAGCTGATTTTACAGCGTGAAATGCGCGACCTGGAGAGCAAATACAAGATCAAGTTTGCAGTGCCCGGTGAGTTTGTGGACACGCAGGTCTCGCAAGGGAGCGATTGTAAGACGCAAAAGGGAGAGCAAATACGAGCGGTACAGCCAAAATTTACCGATGTTTATGCCATGCGTGAGGCCCTTGAGCACTCCAGCCCAAGCCAGTTAACAAAGGACGGAGATAGTGGTATCAAGGTGTACTTCCTTGATAAAAACCTTTTGCCTAAAGCTGTCTATGGAGATAAGCCGGCGCTAGGGGTTTACATGGTTGCGGACAAAGATAAATTACCTGCCGTCTATGTGACACCGGAGGGCAGTAGATTGCCGCCGACATTAAAAGACGTGACTGAGGCAGAGGGTCGCAATCTTGCTTACGTTATTGAGCATGAGCTGATTCATAATAGTCAGCGTAATTTGTGGGCAGGATACCCATTGGTGCCCGCCGGATTGCCAGAGACCTTTGGCTGGTCATCTTTGGCGCAAGGTGATACTAATTTTGCTTATGGCCTCAAAGGCACTAATGGCGAAAAATATTTCAATATGCGGATGGGTTGTGGTCAAAATACCGCCTGGGTGGGCATTAAAGACCAACATTTGATTGGCTACAATGGTCAATTAGTCTCAGATCTCGGGCAAGCTAAAACATTCACATACGATGAAGTCAGGGGCAATGCTGTTGTTCGGCCGCCTACATATTATTTCTCAAATCCTGCAGAAATGTTTGCGGAGGGGCTGACAAACTTTCGCACTAGCATCGAGAGCCGACTGCGCCTTTATAGAGTCAGTCCAGTGCTGTACGAAGTAGTCAAAAAACATGATGAGCAAGAGATAGACAGCTTTTATGGTCGAAGTTTTTTTGGCTACAGTCAATACGTGCGTGCTCTGAACGGTGCAGTAGTACCGCGCTCCTCGCAACAAGCCAAAGAAGTCGAGGCTTTTGAGAGCAGGTTGAGAAAGGGTGTTTTGCAAAATAGATAGCACCGAGCTTATGTGGCAGGATGGAGCCTGCAGACTTAATCTCATAGCACCTGACTCGCAGGAGTTTTACTGGCATCAACCAACCATCAAACAAAGAGAGCAGCCCAGGTGGACCGCTCTCTTTTGCAATTAGTCAAATGACCGATTTCGTAGAACCAATTAATTACAGGGAATAAACTGATTGCATTAATGCAACCGGTTACTCAAAGTTGCTTACTTGGCTGCTGTTGCTTGCAGGCGTTTTTTGCCTTTTTCCAACATCAACGCTTCTACTTCATCCATATCGGCAGGAGTGATTTGCCAGATTTCTTTGTCTTTGAGTTTGTCGTGGATTGCTTCAAACAGGTCAAAGTCGATAAATGGTGTGACTTTGCCGCTTTGATACTCGGATTCTTTCTCACCATAGAGACCGAGGAAGGTCTTGTCGCGGAACCACATTTCTCTGTTTTGTTCTTCGACAACTTTCATGCTCTCGTCGGTGGGGTTTCTTTGCAAAAACTCAAAGAACATGCCGCTGGCGGTTTGTCCTGGGAAGAACCATTCGCCGGAGAATACTTGAATCAAATCATCAGCATCATCTTTGAGGATGGGGGTGATGAAGTTTACGCCGCGCTCGATAGCGTGTTTGTGGAAGGCAAGCAGGTCTGGAGTGCGCAGTGCGATGTGCTGCCAGTGGGCTGCTGATTTGTGGTCATCGAGCATGTCACGCACGTGGGATGGCTGTGACTCAGGCTCGCTGGGTTGCACGATAGCCATGATGGTCTTGTTAAACTCAGGCTCAGCGCTTGCGCCCTGACCGACACAGACGGCAAAAGTAAGAGATTTTTCTCCTTCACCTTTGACCCATTCTTTGCGCTTGTCGTAAAGGATGTCTTCTGGTCTGACGCCAAAAATTACGCCAAAGAGTGCATACGCAACTTTGTACAACTTTGGTTGCAAGAGCAGCGTCATGTGGTCGACTTGAAAGTTTTGAAAAGGATGTTTCATTGCATTAGCCCTAGTTGCCTAACGGGGCAAAGTTTATCACCTTGACGGCTCTCGTATATGGGCTTGATATCTCGCCGGGCTTATCCTTGATATCTTTAATCTTTTGGGACCGCCAGCCAGTAGTAGGGGCAATCAACATTGCCAAAAGTTGATCTGAGCCAAAAAGTGGAACTCGCATATTTTTGTTTTGTAGCAATATGCTTTTAATAAAAGATGCCACTGTGGGCGGTGCGTAAGTAGTCCGCTAAAGTGTCTCACCGGATCCGTCTCGATCCGTGCTAAACGCTGTCCACGGGGGATTCTACGAAACATTTGGTATAGCTATTTCGCAACATTTTGATATCCTGAGGCTTGTCTTGACATTGCTGCTGACGTTTAAAAACGTCTTCTAATCGGGTTTTACTGCTCAATAGGGACCTGTAAATGAATCAGTTTACGATGGATAAGTTTGGCGCTCAATCAGATCTGGAGAGTGAACAGCGGCTACTGGTGCTGAGACCGCCAGTTTACAGCGGCGGTCATCTTGGTGAAGGTTTTACTATTACACTGGCCGAAGACTTTCTCGTACCGACTTCTGAGCTTGAGGCTAAAAAGAAGCAGGACCTCGATGAGGAAGTGCGGCTCCTGCGTGAGGAGCGGCTCTTGCGCAAAAGAATGCGCAAGATAGAGCATAAAGCGGCACAGAGAGTAGCTAAGCAAACCAGTCAGGAATTATCAAACAAGTCTAGTGCAAGTCGAACAGCTAGCGCTCACAGTCGTCAGGTATTAACTGCAACATGGCTTGGCGAGATGTTTGACGGTATGGATGCATCTATCTACGTATTAGTAATGCATCAGTGTTTGAGTGAGCTTTTAGGATCGAGTGCCGCTACTACAGTGGCTCCGGTGGGAGCAGTGGTGCTCTCGATTTTTATTGCTGGTTGGGTCGTCGGTGGCATTAGCTGCGGCATACTTGCTGATTATTTTGGTCGCACCCGCATCATGCTGGCCACTATCCTCATCTATGCTTTTGCTAGTGGGCTGTGTGCGCTCAGCCACAACTGGATGGAGCTTGCCTTTTATCGCTTTTTAGTAGGATTTGGCATCGGTGGCGAAATAGGCATCGGGGCTGTTATGGTGGCAGAAACATTTAAGGGGCGCTCGCGCATGCATGCAGCATCGTTTTTAGCTAGCTCCTTTTCGTGTGGCTACCTTGTTGCTGCTGCTGCCAATCTATGGCTTGGTCATCTGGGATGGCGCTGGCTATTTTTGCTTGGTGTTGCGCCAGCTATTGTGACTTTGATATTTAGAACAAGACTCCATGAGCCAGAGCACTTTGTCAAAGCGCAGCTTGATAGACGTCTGCAAGTACTGATTAATAAGACTAATGATAAGGCTAAGAGAAGTGGCTTGTTTGGCGCTCTGCGCGGCGCTAGCTGGTTGGACAACTTTACCTTGCCTCAGATATTTGGCAGAGACAATCTTGCCAAAACTCTCTCTGGTATTGGATTGTCTACGCCCGCTATCGTCGGTTACTGGGCTGTGCTGGCCTGGATGCCAGCCTGGGTCACCCAGCTAGTCGGTGGTACGGCGGTGCAGGAGCGCTCGGTGGCTGCTCTCGTGATGAATGTTGGCGGTTTGATTGGCTCGCTTATCGGCGGCTGGTTGATTTGCAAGATAGGTTATGCCAGGAGCTTTAGACTGGCAAACCTCTGTGCCTTTATCGCATGTGTATTACTGTTTGGCACAGTCAAAGAATACGGGGCGTCGCTACTGAGTATTGTCTTTTTTGTTGGATTTTTTGCACAGATGCTCTTTGCTCTGCTCTTTGTCTACATCCCCGAATTGTACGCAGCCAGAATACGCTGCACTGGTGTCACTACCAGCATCACAGGCGGGCGTATATTTGCTGCTATCGCCGCTCTATTGAGCGGACAATTGGTGGCTGCCCTGGGCGGCTCCTATGCTCACGCTGCGGAGTTAATTGCCAGTGTGTATTTAATCGGTGTAGCGGTCAGTTTTGTCATGCCAAAGCATAGCGGTGAGGTCAGTGTTTAGAGGGTGGAGACCAATCTATCCCTTAATTTTCAAATTTGCTATCTACGTTTAAGAGTGGATTTTTTGCCAGCTCAAAATATTCGTCAGCCGCCATTGTAATTGCTGCTTCAAACGAATCAGCCAGGAGCATTGGTTGGTCTCTGTTTTCTGTGTAGCGAAAGACCGGTGGATTGGGGTTTTTGTTAGCAGTATCGAAAAAGTAGAATTGGTAGCCATAGCGTGTGATAAAAACAAAGTCTGAGCACTTCAGCTTGTAGTCAGTGTTGTTGTTGTTGAGAAGAGTCGTTGCTCTCCTTCTGTTTTTGAGAATGTTTGGATAGTAGATGCCGCATTCTCCCAGAAAATCTCCGCTGGCTTTGCCGAATTTGCGCATATAGTCTTTATAAGCTTCGGGTAATTTGAGGGAGTAGAATTTTTCTATATCCAAAAGTTCTTCCTCCGAGCAACCCTTTATGGTTTCCGTTGTGGCAATGCCTGTTTCAACGAGGCGAGCTGCAAGATTGTCGACCCAGTTGTTCTCTTTCCTAGTCGTCATTTTCTCTTAGAGTCTGATTGACCCGGCAATGGTATTTCCTCGAAAACTGTTGCTCGTCTTAATAAGATCTGATAAGCCAAACCGAGACCAGATCCATGGGCCCGCTTTCACCTTCAAAACAAAAGCTGATGCGTATTTTATCAAGTTCATAAGTATATTTTATATCCCATTCGGATTTCAAAGAGCCAGGACTTTTTCTTGTACGGAGAGGGTTGCCCAGCTTTTGAAACAGCGTTTGACGACTATCTGTCGGCAATACGCCACTGAGAAGGGTTGAGGTATAGGGTTTGAGCACGATATGTTTGGATGGAGTATCGATACAGTTTGCAGCGCTAGGGAGTTTGAGTCTTCTATTAACTGATGGCGTATTGATGTGGATTGCTGAGGAGCGGACGATATTTTCTTGGACGTCAATCTCCAAGCCATAGTCTGGGAATAGGATATCTAAAGCATCACCGATTTGAGTTTCTATCTGCTGTGTGTTCAGATCAGAAACAAATGCTCTAAATAAATCAGATTCGATTGGCTCTCCGATAATGCCTGTTATTCTGTCGAATAGATTGGGAATCACGATTATTTATCTGTCTCTTTAATGTTACTTCTGAGCTTGATGATATTTTACTCCTTGTCGCCCCATACTGCCTGCATACATAGACTCTGAACAGATATCAGTTCTTGTGGAAACCGAGTCTAGACATGGAAGCGGCTATAACGATGGTTTAAGTGTTCTCTCTTTTTCTCTAAAAGTCTTGATCATCTGCTCTACAGCTGGATAAAGCTGCTTTTCCTGTGATGGGATAATCGTGCTAATTACATAGTAGAGCTGGTTGCCTACCATAAAGTGCCACTGCCGCCAGTGCACCTTTTCTTCGCCTGAGGGTGGTAATGCTGTCTCAAAAAAATAGGCGTCGTAGCTGCCTACCTTTGTTTTCTTTAAGTCCTCGGCTTTGGCTTGAGGTTTAAATCGGCGAAACTGATCCAGGGCAAAATCTCTCGGCGTGTCTGCAATGAGTTTTGCTAGCTTTGTTGGATCGCTTGCTGATACTTTGCCCAGCACGTGCATGTCCATCGCCATCGGCGCAATCGGTGGCACGTACATAACAAAGTTTGATTGAGGCGAGACCTTCCAACCGTCTATTGGAGTCATCTCGCAGTCAAATTTGGACTCGGCTGGTACAAAGTCAAATATCGCTATATCGGTAATTGGCTTGCCATCTGGAGGCATCGTGCTATCCATGACCTGACTACGATCAGCATAGACCCAGCGGGCCTTGAGCTGCGCTGCCAGCGTATCCAGCAGCTCACGCAAAGTCGGTTTGTAATTTGACGCAAAGGCAGGCTCCAAGTCTACAGACTCTGCACCAGGTATTTTGCACATGAGGCCGATTGCTTTGCTTGTGTCGATTTTACTCCTCACAAAAAACATATTGCAAAAGGGTCCAAAGGCGCCAACAGTATCTCCGCTCAACCGCTCCTCAAGCAAGGCTTCTTGCTCTTTGGCGCTCAATACTTTGATTTTGATCTGATAGACCTTGCCAGAGTCTTTGCTGGCAGGTACTTTGCTTGTTGTTCCCTTGCTCGTGGCTTTTTTTGACTTAAGAGGCGTCACTTTGGCCTTGGTGGAGCTTGCAGCATTTGGCTTTGAGCTGCTAGTGCCCTTTGTCCCGGCATTGGTTTTGGTGGCTGCCGCAGGCTCGGCATGAGCCGCTGTGGTCGTTAGCGATAATAATGAAGCCAGTGCAACTCCGAATGATTTTTTTGATAAGCGTTTGTTGTCTGTCAGCATTTATATGTCTCGGTTGGGATTAATCGGGATGCCTGGATTGACTTCTAATTATCCCAGCTAAGTAGCTCTTTGCGTTGCCTTTATGTGATTGTTGCGCACGACCACACTAGATGCCAAAATGCCGCGCCATTGACCCAACTATACTGACCATTCAGGTGTTAGCGAATGCAACGATTTCCCGTGATGCCAGCGATTGGCTGGGTATGACCTGCACTGGCGTTGTATTCATGTGAGACAGTAATTGTTTCTTCATTGCGCTTAGGATCTAGCTCTATGTTAAAGCTTACTGAGCTGTACTCCTCTTTGTTTGTCGTGGCTTCCTTTGCAAGATCCCGCACAGCGCAGGTCCCACCTCTTTGCCAGGTATCCGCTAACAGGTTGGTTGCTGTCTCAACGTCATTTTGTGTGACAGCGGTATAAAGTTTGTCACTCTCTGTGCTCATTTGCGCTCCCTTTGTCGGCTTGGTTTTTAGACTAAGTGATTGCAGGATATACCTGGCAAGTCGCGATATCGACTTAACCAGCGTAGCGCTCTAGCGTGACCGTTATTGGGCAATCAAAAATTGTTTGTCGTTAGTGATTTTCTTGTTTTACTACGCCGCCGCTATTTTTGCTCAGCTGCTGGTCGATGAGTGCTTGCTTGGCTGTGGCATCGTTTTTGAGATATGCGTTCCAAAAGCTCAAACTACCTTGCTGTACATACCCAAATAAATTGCTGTCGCTGCCTCGTTTAAATAGTCTGTTACCATTGCCGCCAAAGGTCATGTGGTTGGCGCCGTTAATGTAGAGCAAATATTTGTTGCCGTCGTGTAGCGAGCCTGTGTAGGACTCCATGCGCCAGGTCGGTTGCTGTCCGCGCTGACCAAAGTCTTTGGAGCCGGTCATGACCATCATCGGTGCGGTTATTTTGGCATAGCTGGATTTGTCGGGGAAGCACAAACCTACTTTGCCTGTGCCCTGCCCACAGAGTACGAGAAAGGCTTTTGCTCTGGGTTGAGCAAAGCTAGTCAAACCGCCGTAACCCGGCACGACGCCTTTGGGGATGAGGACTGGTGCTCCTGCTGAGATCAGCGTAGTAAAGGCGCCGTATGAGTGACCGCCGACGCCGATGTTTTGTTTGTCCATGGTGACGCCTGTGGGGAGATTTTTGGCGAGCACATCGAGATTGTCCAGGACGGCTGCCACGTCGCGTCCGCGGCTGACCCAGTAGGCGTGCTCATTGGTCTTGTCGAGGGCAGTGACAATATTGGCGGTGGGGTTGGTGCGGCGCATCAAAGAGATGGAGTCATCATGAGTCGGTTGCAGGCAGATATAGCCGCTCGGTGCCCAGACATCGATGAGACCCAGATAGTTGTCGCGGGAGCCGCCAGCGCCGTGGCTAAAGACAATGACTGGATAGTTGCCCGGCTTTGTTGGGCTGGTGACGCGCATCTCGATAGTCTTGTTGCGGCTTTTGTCGACAAATGTGGTTTTGACTGTGGCGATATTGCTTTGGGTGGCTGCTCCCTGGGCGGCAGCCGGGGGCAGCAGAGAGAGCTCAGTGGGCGTCGCTGAGAGCCCGGAGGGCGGTATGGAGAGCCCGGTTGGTAAAGGGCAAGGGAGGATTGATAAAAGCGCTGTAAACGAGGCGAGAGCTGTGAGCGATGTGAGGGCTTTTAGTGCTAAACGGTGTGTAGCGGATTTAAGACCTTTTTGCTTTGCCTGGCGCACCATCGCTTACCTCTCCTGCTTGCTGTTGCCTGTCTATTGTTGGCTGTTTTTGTGTTGTTAGCAGTTTTTGCTATTGAGTCCTGCTGTTTTTGTATACGTAGTATCGGTCTAATAGTTTTACATCTCTGGCTGATTAGACTTAGACTTGCGCGCATTGAGCTTTTGGCGCCACATATAGATGCCGCTTACGTAGAGCAAAGCTGGCAGCCAGCCGATTGTGACCCAGAGGATTTTACTCCAGATGCCAGCAAATTTGGCAAAGTGTAGACGGACAAACCAAACCATTAGTCCGCTTTTGTTGTCGCAATTAAATGGTCCGTTGCTGGTGATGATGCTGCCACTCTCTTTGTTGATCCAGACCTCGCTGGGTAGGTCGTTTGCATCGGCAAACCAGAGACGCATCGGGGCGCCCGGCTTTTTTGGGCAAGGCTAGTTTTGTCAGGCGTGGTGTCGTGCCTGGTACGGCGTGGCCCTGGGCGCTGGCTGTTGCTAATGTCACTAGCTCGTCGACGGTGGGGTTGGACGGTGCACTCGTTGTCGATGCCGCAGAGAGCAATGGTTTGAAAAAATCCTCAAAACCAAAATACAGCCCGGTAGTTGCTACCATCAAAAGCATCGGAGCCAGCCATATACCGACTACTGCGTGCATGCTGCG
This sequence comes from Candidatus Obscuribacter sp., assembly GCA_016718315.1. Taxonomy (GTDB): domain Bacteria; phylum Cyanobacteriota; class Vampirovibrionia; order Obscuribacterales; family Obscuribacteraceae; genus Obscuribacter. The sequence continues at coordinate 494,690 of JADKDV010000004.1, forward strand.
CACCTTGGGGAGTCCGCTTTTATGCAGTGCTACAACATAGCTCTTGCGCCATGCCGAGCCTATATTTGGTCCCCACCACCAGACTATGATACCGGTGATGGTGATAGCAAAGAGTATCAACGCACCAAAGCCGTTTATAAATCGGCCGGTCTTGCCCAGTAGCAGATTGTGGTGCAGGTCCATGAGCCATTCGACAGCCGGGACTTCGTGATTTTGTCCTAAAACTGTGCCGTTGATGTTGTCGATATAAATGCTGCCGCCGTCTTTGCCACTGAGGTTGACTGTTAGTGGGAGGCGCCCTCGATTGATATTGTCTATCGCAGTCACTTTGCCGCCAGGCTTTTGTTGCTCGACCTTTTTAATTAAGCCACCGATAGTCAGTTGCTTGGCTTCTGGTGCCTCGGGTGGAGTATTCATTGTGGTGGCGCGATAGGCGTTGAGCTGGCGTATTTGTTCTGGCTCGTTGGCGAGCTGTGTCAAGTCGTCACCAAAAACTATAGCGGTGCCGCTCAGGCTCATAACCAGCATATAGATGCCGATGGTGCCGCCCACCCACTGGTGGATTTTAAAAGCGTTATTGTTGTCCAAATTTTTCTTTCATGAGTTGTTTCATCTTATCGTCAAGGGCTTTTTTCTCTTCAAGTCGTTTGAGATGACCGGGAGTCTTTTTGTCGAGGTAGCCAAAGGCAAAACCATCTACCCTTGTGTTGGGCAGAGCTTTTCTAAAGTTTTCTCTGTCCTTGGTCGTCCAGCCAATGCATTCTGGCATATTGATCCATTCGAGGTGTTTTAATTTGGCAAAGTTGGGGATGCTTTTGGGGGTAAGCTTGTTATTGTGCGGTAGATATAGGCCTTTTAGCTTTGGCAATGTGGCTAGATAGGCTACTTGGTCGTCAGTCAGGCCAGTTTGGTTAAAATCAATCGCTATGAGGTTTGTCATTGACCCGATTACTTTCATGTGTTCGTCGGTTAGCTCATTGTGGGATATACCTAGGTGCAAGAGTTTGTTGCGTCTGGCTAACTCTTTGAGCAGAGGCATTGGATCATCTGGGAGCGAGCGAAAGAAAACATCAGTGACTACGCCCCAGCACTTTGCTTTTGCCGCACCAGCGGCGGTGATACTGGTTTGGCTCAGATTTAGTTTGCGCAGGAGTTTAAAGGGCTCAAGATAGACAAAATCACTGTCACCAAATTCGGTATTGCTCAGGTCTATATCAAACATAAACTGGCATTGCTTGAGGTGTTTGATGCAGTTGGCAGCGTGTCTATCTATAAGGTTGTCTGCCTCCAGACCAAAGCTTATGCCATTAGGCATAGTGGCATCAAAGCCATCGAGGTACTCGGGGTGTTCGCTAACCAATAGCGATGGCTTAATGTAGCAAATCTGACCCAGTGGGCTTTCAAATTTGTCTACCAGTGCTATGAGTGCTTTTGTATCAAGGGTAGTTAGCTCACCTAGCAAAGTCGTTTTGTCCGGCAGCTTGTAGTGTCTAATCAGGAGAGATCCGCGTTTTTCGATGGGGTATTGCAGATATGAATTTGGTGCAATTGATTTTTGGGCTGGGTCTTTTACGGTCAAGTTAGAGTCTGGCACAGGGCGACTCACTTGAAGGTGGGTATTCTCTACAGAATCTAAACCCTGTTTTTTAAGGTTGCCCGATACCCAAACGCCGGCACCGATTGCCACCAAAACACTTATAGAAATAGTGGTTAAAAGCAAGGTCTTTGAGCGCTTGTGCTCGCCTTTGAGAACGTCTTCTTCAACATCAGGTCCCTGCGCACGAATGCTTTGTTCTATCTTTTGTGTGGCAAATCCAGCTGATCGTGCCATTGTATCTTTGAGCGCCGCTAACTCGCTGGCTACTTCTGCCATGGTCTGGTAGCGATCGTCTGGAGCTTTTGCCAGACACTTTTGCACCAGCTCCTCCAGGCGCTTTGGCAGATACTCGCCCTGCATCAAGTTGCTCATCGCCGGTGGTGGCGCCTGGAAGTGCATCATCACTGTCTCCATGACAGTGGCTCCCCTGAATGGCGTCTGACCTGTGAGAGTCTCAAAAATCGTGCAACCAAGAGAATAAATATCGCTACGCTCGTCGGCACCCTCGCCCGAGCATTGCTCCGGGCTCATGTAGAGCGGGCTACCAACCACTTCGCCGGCCATGGTGAGCGACTGTGTCTGCAAATTTTGTTGGCTTTTAAGTTTGGCGATGCCAAAGTCGAGTAATTTAGCCCGGTAACCGTGACGCCCCTCGCCGCGCACCAGGAGGATGTTTGCTGGTTTTACATCGCGGTGGATGATGCCGCGATTGTGGGCATAATCAAGCGCTGAGCAGACATCGATAAAGAGGTCAACAGCTTCGGTGGCTCCTACCGGTCCGTATTTTTCGATACTTTCAGCCAGCGTATCTCCTGAGACAAGCTCCATGACGTAGTACGGGAGCTGTTTTTGGTGGATGCCAAAGTTATAGACTTGGACGATACTGCTATGGATGAGCTTGCCAATGAGCTGCGCTTCGTACTGAAATCTTTTCCAGGCGGTTTCATCCATTTGATTGGTATTGAGTAGCTTGAGCGCGGCTTTGCGATCGAGCTTGATCTGGTCGACCATATAGACCTGACCAGCGCCGCCTTTGCCAAGGAGTTTGACTACCGTGTAGTCATTGTCGATGATGTCGCCCGACTTAAAGAGCAAGTCTTGGCTGTCTGCATCGTCCGCGCTGGACACGACTGTGCTGGCCTGGTCCTGGGGGACTTGACCTCTGGCGGGCTTGCCTTTATTGCTAGACCGGTCGTCTTTGTTCATCGTCTACTAAGGAGGGAGTGTCCCTATCTTATCCGATCGATGGCAACATTTCCCCAGGGGTAAGACTATGGCTTTTGGGTTAGTGGTTTTGAAGTGGTTGCGGCGGTGGTTGTGGCGGGTGTTGTCGGGGAGGTCAATGCCTCTGTGATGATCTTGGCCAATAGCTTGTGACCGGGAGTAGCCAGGTGCGCGCTGTAGTAATAGGGATTGGCTTCCATGGCGGCAATCTTGGGGAAGTCTTTATTACAGTCGACAACGTTAAAGCCTTGGCGCTCGCCTAATTTTTGCAAAGCGCGGACTTCCCAAAAATAAAAGGTGCTGTTGTCTGGTGCTGGCAGCGTGACGACTACAAATTTAGTGCCGTTTTCTTTGCAAGCTTGATTAAGTAGCTCCACCAGGCGCCCGGTTAGCTCCATGTTTTGTCTGTACATGGTATCTACTGCGGCAAATCCAGCGGATTCGACTGATGCGGCGTGGAGGTTGAGAGAGTCGGGACGTGGAGCGACTATTGGTGTGCGCGGCACTGCTTTATCGAGGCGGGTAACTTCGGAGATGAGATAGTCGCGCTCAGCTTGAGCTTTGTTGGCTACTTCTGTCATACCTTTGCCTGGTGCTACCAGGGCTTTGCCGATAGCCATACAGGCTGGTTTTATCACCGCGTCACTAAAGGCAGCATAGCCTTTGGAGTCACCGCGCAGGCTGAGATCCAGATCGGTGCCCAGTTGAAATATTCTGCTATGGCTGCGCAGCCAGGCGCTGGCCACTTTAAATCTCGTGGTATCACTGGCAAACCAGTTGTCCAGGAGCTGGTAGGAGACGTTGAGATGTCCGTCTTTGTCAAATGATGCTGATGGTCTGGCAAGTAAGCTGCTGGCTGCACCGTTTTGACCGTTGTCGCCGGAGTCGCCATAGTTGTATATCAGCACTACGGTGTCAGGTTTGTAGGTTTTGACAGTGTGGATGTAATGCAAAAGCTCTACGAGTGTGCCATTGCCGGAGGTGGCAAAGTTAATAGTCTCGTACTTTGCAGTAGCAGCGGGAATAGCAGTAGCAGCAGTAGTAGTGGGAGCAGCAGGAGCAGCAGTAGCAGCAGATGTTTGAGCTGTTGTCTGCTCTTTTTTGTTGAGCTGGTCCTCAACTATTTTGACAAAGGTCTCATTGAGGGGCACTTGCATTGCTTCGGTTTTGCTGTCACCGAGAAAAGCTATGCGACTTACACCAGCTGGCTTGGCGACAGTATGCTCGACATCACGCAGACCGATAGAGCTAATTTTGCTGCGGCTAAAGCCCTCTGATCTAAAGGTGACTGACTTGCCTTTGATTAGTGACACACCAAAGAGCGGATCAGGACTGACAAATTCTTCGTTGCCCAGGTCTGTGATGGCAAAAATAGCCTCAACAGAGAGTGTTGCCAGGGCAATACAGGCAGCTGTGGCGATGGTGCGGACAAATACTTTGCCGACTGTCAGTGGCGCGCGTGTGGGCGCCTGAGGAGGTGCATCGCTGCCAGCGCTCGGCGCTGCTTTGACTCTATCCTCGGTAGTCGTGTTGGTAGTCATTAAAATTGGAAGTAGATAAAGGGTGACTGTAATCTAGGTGCTAGCTCAAGGGTGATAACGAATACTGCTGCCAGAGCGCATCCGTGGAGCACAACACGGGGTGGTGCAATGCTTGTAAGCAGAGATGAGGGGGATGGAGCTGGGTCCACTGAAGTGGCGCTATCTGAGATGATGGTGTTTGAGCTTTTGGCTCCGTTGACTGCGTTGGCGCCATTGGATCCTGCGGCACCCGCTTTTGCTGCCGCTTTTTGCAGTTTGATGCCTGCTACTACGATCATATAGGCAGCCACTGCTGGCAGTATCGAGCTTTGCATTGTCTGGTGCACCACCATGCAGTCTACGCTGCCTGCTTGTGGGCTAAACATCGCTTTGAGCACGCCGAGAGCTTGAGGCAGACTGTGGGCATAAAAGAGCACCCAGCCGACCAGCACTGTCACCATTGTCACTACATAGGCGATTGCCTTGCCTGGCAGGCTTTCGCAGATTGCTTTGACGGCTTGATGCTTGGCTAAAAACTGATCAAAGACGCGATTGACAGCCAGACCAGCTCCGTGAAAAGCTCCCCACAATAGGAAAGTCCAGGAAGCTCCGTGCCACAATCCACCAAGTAGCATTGTGGTAAAGAGGTTGGCCATAGTCGATGCCTCGCCTTTGCGCGAGCCACCTAGCGGCACATAGAGATAGTCTCTGAGCCAGGACGACAGACTGATGTGCCATCTGCGCCAAAATTCTTTGAGGCTGGTGGACAGATAGGGCATGTTGAAGTTTTCGGGGAGTGAAAAACCAAACAACATCGCAGAGCCGCGACCGATGTCGGTATAACCAGAGAAGTCATAATAAATCTGGAAGGCAAAAGCTAATGAAGCCAGCCAGGCATCGCCTGTGCTCAGTAGCTCTGGTGTTTTAAATCCAGCCTGCACAATGGGTGAGAGATTGTCGCCGAGACAAACTTTTTTAAATAGACCCTGAGCAATAAGCCAGAGACCAGCGTAAATATTGTCACCGGATATGGTGGCGGGTTTGTCGAGCTGTTTGTCAAAGTCCTGATAGCGTTTAATAGGACCAGCTATCTGGGATGGGAAAAATGAGGCAAACAAAGCAAAGCGCAAAGGGTTTTTGACTGGCTTACTACCCTTAAACACGTCAGTTAGGTAGTGAATAAACTCAAAAACAAAAAACGAAATACCCAGGGGCAAAATAATAGGCAGGTCGGCTACGCCCGTGCTGTGCAACATGGCTGAGTGGGTCCATGAGCCCAGGTGCGCCAGGGCACTGTTAAAGGTGTCGAGCAAGAGATTGGTGTACTTAAAGAGCGCCAGCATGCCGAGGTTAAAGGCGATGCCAGCGATAAGCAAAAGCCGTTTTATCTTGTGCGTGGCGGCTTTGGCGACAGCCAGTCCCAGCCCATAATTGCAGGCAGTGAGCCCGAGCAATAGCAGCCCATAGATACGAAAGGCATGCATATAAAAGTAATAGCTAGCCGCCACAAGCAGCCCAACTCTAAAACGTGCCGGGCAGACCCAGTAACAAAGTGCTACCAGGGGCAAAAACAACAGATAGTCAAAGCTGTTAAATAACAATCTCTGGTATCGTCCTGCGTGGGGTCAAAGCAGCGCCAGTGGCACCGTCAGGGGAGTATACAAGAGTATCCGGCGGGCTACTAGCTAACCCTTCTCAGGTTGAGAGATTGGATCTTAGCCTTTTCTAACAATTTGCCAGGGTAACCCACCAGGAGGTCAACCGGGCTACATTACGTGTGTTAAAACATATCTGGCTGGTGGAGCCTATACTCGACAGCTGGACGGGCAAAATGGGTGCCTAATATTGGTGCATAAATCAGGCGGCATGGTCTTGCCTGGTCAGGAAAGATCTATAGATGAAAGATATTGCACAATCGAAGAGCCAAAAGTCGACGGCACCATCGACCGGGGGCAAATCATCACCGGCGCCTCAATCTCGGGGTCAAAAGTCCCATATCAATGACTTCAGCGGTTTGGTCCATGTGCGCGGCGCCCGTGAGCACAACCTCAAAAACGTTGACCTCGATATCCCGCGCGATGCTCTCGTGGTCTTTACCGGTGTATCTGGCTCGGGTAAATCGTCTTTAGCTTTTGGCACGCTTTACGCCGAGGCGCAAAGGCGCTATCTGGAGTCGGTGTCGCCTTATGCACGCAGGCTGTTTCACCAGATGAGCGTGCCTGAGGTGGACAACATAGACGGTCTGCCGCCGGCTGTGGCACTGCAGCAGCAGCGCGGCGCCCCCTCGACCCGCTCCTCGGTGGGTAGTGTGACTACTCTCTCCAATCTCTTGCGCATGCTCTACTCGCGCGCAGGCACATATCCAGCCAATCAGCCGCATCTTGAGGCTGAGGCTTTTAGTACCAATACCCCTGCTGGTGCTTGTCCCGACTGTCATGGTCTGGGGCGTATCTACCAAGTGACCGAGCAGTCCATGGTCCCTGATGACACGCTCACTATCCGCCAGCGCGCCATTGCTGCCTGGCCGCCCGCCTGGCACGGACAAAATCTCAAGGACATGCTGGTCACCCTGGGCTATGACATCGATAAGCCCTGGCGCGAAATGTCTAAAAAAGATCGCGACTGGATACTCTTTACCGATGAGCAGCCTGTGGTGCCTGTTTACGCTAACTTTGAGTCGGACGAAGTAAAGAAAGCAATTAAAAGCAAAATGGAGCCGTCCTATCACGGCAACTTTAGTAGTGCGCGTCGGCATGTGCTCTATAACTTTGCCAACACGCAAAGTCCTGCCATGAAAAAGCGTGTGATGAAATACATGATCAGCACTGAGTGTCCGCAGTGCGATGGCAAACGTCTGCGCCGTGAGTCGCTCTCGGTCAAATTTGCTGGTTATGATATCGCCTCGATAAATCGTCTGCCACTTAAAAAATTAGGTGCTTTGCTGCGCGACTACACTGATGGCACGGCACCGGCTCTAGCAAAGATGGCAAAAGATCATCCCGAAAAAGCGATAGTGGCGCAGCGTATCGCCCAGGATCTCAATGGTCGCATCGATGTCTTGCTCGATCTCGGTCTCGGTTATCTAGCGCTGGAGCGCAGCACGCCAACACTCTCTCCTGGTGAGCTGCAACGTCTGCGTCTGGCTACACAAGTGAGATCTAATCTCTTTGGCGTGGTCTATGTGTTGGATGAGCCCTCTGCTGGTCTGCATCCTGCTGATACTGAGGCGCTACTCTCGGCGCTGGCTATGCTCAAGGCATCTGGTAACTCGCTCTTTGTGGTGGAGCACGATCTCGATGTCATTGCTCGCGCTGACTGGATAGTCGATGTCGGACCAGCTGCCGGTGAGCAGGGCGGATACATAATCTACAGTGGGCCAGCCGGTGGACTGCGCGATGTGTCAGAGTCAGTCACGCGCAAATACCTCTACGCTGATGCTTTTGTCCCCACTCGTGCGCCGCGCAAGCCAACTGGTTGGCTCAAGCTCAGCAAAGTGACTCGCAACAATCTAGACAAGCTCGATGTCTCTTTGCCCCTAGGTACGTTTACGACAGTAACCGGGGTATCTGGCTCCGGCAAATCCAGTCTGATCAGTCAGGCTCTCGTTGAGCTGGTGGCCGAGCAGCTCGGACATCCACTGCCAAGCGAAGAAGACGAAGGCGAAGAACTGGAGCGTACTGCCGTGGTCACCACCAGTGGTAGCATCATTGGCGGTATGGAGGGGGTCAAACGTCTCGTGGTCGTTGACCAGAAGCCAATCGGTCGCACACCGCGCTCCAATCTGGCTACTTACACCGGGCTCTTTGATCATGTGCGCAAACTCTTTGCTAATACCAAAGCAGCAAAGGCTCGCAAATATGACGCTGGTAGATTTAGCTTTAACGTCGCCAAAGGTCGCTGTGAGACTTGCGAAGGCGAGGGCTCGGTGATGGTGGAGTTGCTATTTCTCCCTAGCGTTTACGCACCCTGCCCCACCTGTCATGGTGCCAGGTATAACGCCAAGACTCTAGACATCAAATACAAAGACAAAAATATCGCCGAAGTACTGGGCATGACTGTCGACGCTGCCTGGGAGTTTTTTGAGGACGAGCCCAATGTGCGCAGAGCATTTACAGTGCTGCGCGAAGTCGGTCTCGGCTATCTCAGGCTCGGTCAGCCAGCTACTGAGCTATCCGGCGGCGAGGCTCAGCGCATCAAGCTCGCCACTGAGCTGCAGCGTATGCAGCGCGGTGACACACTCTATGTGTTGGATGAGCCCACTACTGGCTTGCATCCATCCGATGTGGACAAGTTGATGCGTCAGCTCGATGGGTTGGTAGAGTCAGGCAATACAGTGATAGTAGTCGAGCACGAAATGCGTGTGGTGGCAGGCAGCGATTGGGTGATAGATATAGGCCCGGGAGCTGGGGACGAGGGCGGCACCATCGTCGCCCAGGGCACGCCTCAGGAGCTGGCGAGATTGGCTGCAAGCAAGCCCGGCAAAAGTAAAACAGCGCCATATCTGGCGAAGTTTTTGGGTGGATCTTAAACTCGGCAGGGAACCCTCATTTGTTTAATCGGTCGCAAACGGTATAACTCCTACTGCGAAAAATGAGGGACTTAAAATGCCAGCTCGCACTAAATCAATGGACATTACTGTCCTCTTGCACGAAGATCACCAGTTGGTGAGAGAATTGTTTTTTGCCTTTAGCAAGGCCGAAGAAGATGCCGAAAAGGAAAAGCTGGTCAAGCAGATTTTGACTGAGCTTTTTATCCATGCCAAAGTAGAAGAAGAAATCGTCTACCCGCTTTTGGATGAAGAGGGTAAGGACGGCGAAGAATTTAAAGGTGAAGCTGAAAACGAACACAAAGTCGTCAAATATATGATGGCTGAAATTGCTAATCTCGAATCTAACGGTGATGAGCTTAAGTCAAAAATGACCGTGCTCTGTGAACTGATTGAGCATCACGTCAAGGAAGAAGAGAAGGAAATGTTTGAGATGCTCAGAGAGAGTGGGCAGGATCTGGCGGCTCTGGCTGATGAAGCCATGGAAAGAAAAAACGAACTTAAGAAAGAAGGCTTGCCAGCAATGAAGTCGACTCTAAAAGTTGGAGACGAAGTTATCGTCGGCGAAGCAGAAGACGAAGAGTCTGACTCTCCTGAAGATGACGAGGATGCTAGCAATAAGCAAAGTGCTAAAGATAAGAAGGATGCTGGAGGCAAGTTGATCAGGGCTAAGTCTGTCAGTGCTCCACGCAAATTGCCAACCCAAAAACCAAAGCGTAAATCTGCGTAAATGTTGGTTTGAATAATGGGTCGGCTCGCTGACCTCTATTAGAAAAACAGCGTCACTCCACTGGCGCTGTTTTTTACTGCACTTGATGCTTACTATTTGAAAAGCCAGAACACGTAAGTTTTAGTTTGCCGACTTAGATCTTAGATCGCAGCCTGTCACCGGCATTGATATCATCCAAAAACGTCCGTATTTTGGGCACGTGATTGTGTTTGTAACTGTAATAGTTGATACCGGCTCCAACGCCGGCACCCACTGCAGCGGCAGCTGCTAGTCCTCCGGTCATGCCGATAGCGCAAGCTACCGCTCCATTGCCGATGTATGTAAAACCGACTCCAGCTCCACCAAGGAGTGCCGGTACACTGCCAATAGTTGCTGTACCGAGCGCCCAATTTGAGATGCTATCTTTGGCATAGCCACCATAGAAGCCATCGCCATGCCTAATCTTGTCAAATTTCAGCAAGTCTTCTTTTGAGATTCCGGGTTGACGTCGGTCGTATTCATTGTGTCTTACTGGAGAATAGTCCAGTCCTTCGAATGACTTTACTACGTCGAAATTGTTGAGCATAGTGCGCATCGCATCCAGACTGGCACATGGTACTTTGCCGTTATCTTTTAGGGAATGTTCAAGTTCGCCTTTTTCTAGAATGCCGTCTCTATTTACGTCAATTGTGCCAAAGGCAGCGAGTGCCAATTTTGAGAAGTTATTTTCATTTACTTTTTCTACTGCACCAGGTCCGCTACAAACAGAGCGATTATGATCTTCGCGCAGTGCGTTTGAGGCGCTCGTTAATTGTGAGCCTTTATCTGAGGTCTCTGCGCTGCCGTTTTTGACTGCGTTGTTATCGTCGCCACGCAAAGAATTATTTCCCATCCCAATATCTCCTTTAAAGAAAAGATGCTGTATTGGGGTGCGAATCCTTGCTGCTGTGAAAAATCACTGGTGGGGAGGGTGAGCAGTTGGCTTCGTCGAATAAGATAGACCAGAGTTTGTAATGGATTTGTTAATTGCAAAATTGGTCGAGATATTGAACTGCATTTTTTAAGTGCGAGCAATGTATGTGTGCGTGCCTCTCTGTGTGCGTGTTACTGTGCCTGTGTGAGGTGCTGCACTGCACTAGTGGTATCACGTATTGTTCGTGGCACTAGACCGGGATATCATCGCTGTCTCTCACCACATCATAGGTTCATAAACAATGGGCGAACAATTTCAGATTCCCGAGCAGTGTCGCGGCCTTAAGCCGGAGCCTCAATCGCCTCCATCACCACTTGCTGAAGAATTTGCCGCTGCTCAAAAAGCCAACCCCTCTGCGGTTAAGGAAGGAGTATTGGTAACTGGCAATGCTGCAATTTATATGCCGGACTCCAGTGGTCAGGGCATAAGGTGGATGCAGGTATTCAATAAGTCTGATCCGGGTTTTTCGATCATTGATTGGTCTAAGTTACAAGAAGATCAACACAAGTCACTTGATCAACCGAGATCGGCTGTGGAGTTTCCTCTGATAGAGCAGACCACAAGCCATAATGTGCATGCTCGCTTTGATGTTGCGACCCAAAAGCTTGTTGAGCAAACGCTCTTGGATCGTGATAACAATGGTGCCCACTTTAAGTTTGATAGCGATGGCAAAGTAAGCTACTGTGCCTCAGTAAATTCTAAAGAAGATACTGTCTTGTGGGAGCGGTGAGTCTGAGGTTGTTCAGTGCGTTAACTGCCGATGTGTCATCATGGGGGGCGGCGGAATTGATATCAGCAAGAGAATGTTTGCAGCTTCGGATGCTAACCAATTTTGTACTCATCCAAATTGCCATCATTTGAACAGAACACCTCAAATTTTGGTGTGTTCTCTGAGTACTGTGGTTCACAAATAACCCAGCTGTATTCTACTGAATCTGACGTATTTAAAACGGTTAAGGAGAGACCATTGTCAAAACCAAGAATCAAAATACCGTTTGGTTCCAGTTGGATGTCTTTGATGCTTGTACCGAGGATTAGAGAGCATGCTGCTACGGTCTCAGCTTTTTCCACTATGCCCGGGTCGATAGATGGGCTTGATATATTAATAGAGCTAGGATGATTAGATAATCTGGCTGATGTATAAAGGCGCAATTCTAACACTGGAAGTGAGACTGTCTCTATACTCTGGTCTAACAGAATTAGTTTCACAATTGAGCTTGCGACCCACAATTCATCTACATACCGATCTTTTAGCCAGGACTTGACGGTTTCTTCAATCGTCACGGTTATTTCCCGACCCGCTTAAGCAAGCCAAAGGACTCAGTCGTCAGCTGTGTCGGTGTGCCGTCTGCCGATAGCGTAAAGGTTACATCTTCCGGTAGTGATATGCGTCCTGGTGGCCAGGCTAGCTCAAATGTATCGTAGCCAGCGTGAGTCAATGTGCCTGTGATTTTGCTTGGACCAGCTTCCCATCTGAGTTTATCGCCTTCGCAGATGACCTTGACTGTGCCATACAGATCATTTGCATAATCACCAGCATATCCTTTGAGTGCCAAGGTTGGCTTGGAGGTCGGCTTGGCGAGCGGTGGTGCGCTAAACATCTTTTTGATTTGTTCGTTAGCGTCGCTTATCGATGCTTGCAGATCTGAGTCAGCTGGTGCCACCATTTTGTCGAGTACATAAGCACGGATTGCCTCTGGCAGTACGTTGAGATTTTGATTTGAGAGTACAGTCACGCCGATGCGTTTGTCTGGCACTAGCATGCACACCGAGCGCATACCCGCACGCGCACCGCCTTTTTCTAATACTACATGACCTTTATAGTGATAGATGCCCCAGCCCAGACCGTAGCTCAGTCCTGAGTTTTTGTCTATTGGAGCCATTTCGCTAAATGATGGCTCGTCCACCATGGCTGGTGTGTGCATCTCTTCAATGCTCTCAGGTGAGATCACTGGGTGTCCATCGATGGTGCCTTTATTGAGTTGCATTTGCATCCAGCGTGCCATGTCTTTGGCTGTGGAGTTGAGGCATCCAGCTGGTCCAAAGGTATCGCTGCTGTCCCAGGGGACGACTTTTGATCCGCCTGTGGGCAAGGGCATGTGGGCTTCTGCGACATTACTGGCGGTATCATGATCTTTTGCTGTTACACCGGAGCGAGACATGCCCAGTGGTGCAAAGATTTCCTTTTTTATGAGGTTTTCATAGCTATCTCCGCCGAGGCGTGCGGCTAGCTCACCGGCGCATACTAGGCCAGGATTGGAGTAATTGGCTTTGGCTCGGAAGCTGCAAGATGGCTCGATAAATCTAAATCTCCGCAGACTTTCCTGGCGAGTAAAGCCGAGCGCCTCCAGTCCATCACCAGTAAAAGCAGGTAAGCCTGTCCTGTGGGCAAGCAAGTCTTTGGGTGTGCTCATGCGCGTGGCGTATTGATCTTTGAGCACAAACTCTGGCAGGTAGTCCATGACGTGGTCGTCCCAGTCAATCTTTTTGCGGTCGACCATGATGGCTAGCAGTGCTGCTGTAAAGGGTTTGGAGTTGGATGCCAGCATAAATAGCGTGTCGGCATCGACTGCGCCGGGCTTGTCGACGCTACGGACACCGTAGCCGCGTGTGACGACGTTGTCGCCGTCGACTATAGCGACCGAGGCGCCGGGCACGTTGTATTTGTGCATGGACTTATTTACAAAGTCGTCAAAATCTTTAGGCACTTCCGCGCTCGCTTGCTGCGTGCTGGCAACCAACAAGGTCGCAGCTGTGGCTATGCCACTGAGCAGTCGCATGGATGGGATAATCGGAAATGCCATTGATAACTCCAGACTCTTAAATGACGACCTAAAAGGATAGTCGATTTTTGAAAAAGCTAGATTAATGCTGGTCTGTTTCCTTTGTGGGGCTCTTCTGGCAGTTGGGCTGGCGCACTATAAGTCTGTGTTGTCGAGTGTCCTCACTGTTTGCAACCGTCAAAACCCAGCTTATATCGACCGCCGCCGTGATTTTCAAATGTCATGGTCGGTAGCGTCGCGTCGTGCTTGCGCGCGTCTTTGTTTTGCTTGTGCATTGCTGCTAAGGCGCTCGCTACCTGGTCTTTGGGGATTTGTTGTAGCTCTTGTAACAGTCGTGAGCAGTCGCCTCCGTTTTTGATGTCTGCCTCATAGGCCGACTCTAATCTGCCACCCGTCTCAATGGACGCGCGGTCTTGTTTATTGTGTTTTTGGGTCATGATTTTAGTAAGTTTGCGTGTGTATGTATTAGATAGCACCGGAAATGGTGCCATTGGGTTGCTGTCCGGATGTGTTTGGCTATACCAGTATCGCTACGCGCGGCTGGCAGTGAACAAGCCGAAGGGTGTGCGGCTTGCTGTAATCGACTGCAATTATCTCCTTGTGCTTGTTGATAGTTTAAAGAGTTGATTGGTAAGTTAGTGGCACGTTTATAGCAGTGTTGGTGTGACTAAGTTGGGACAATTGCTTATGCTCCCAGTAGTCCCCACGCGGCAAAACTATTATTGGATTGGTAGTTGGCAGATAGAAACTGCGAATTTTAAAAGTTTGCCGATCGTTTGAACTTTTTTGAAAGAGACGACGTCCTAACAATTACCTGGGTCACTTGGGTTGGGCCAGATAGACAGAATCAGTTATTGCCATTTTGGCTGCCGCAATTGGGTTACTTAGATGATTGGATTGCACCCAGCGCTACGATCTAGATTGAGAGATAACTACCATCTGGCGTTGATGCTGGCTATTGGTCTGGCATATCTTGTGTTGGGTTCTATTTGTCTCTGCTTTGATCACCATTTGGTGCTTGGCGAGTATGCATGGATTAAACCGTGCAAGTTTGGGCTATCTATAGCAACTTATGCTACGAGCCTTTTATGGTTGGCTGATTATGTGGGGATTTACAAGCCCATTTTTAATGGGTTTGCTCGATTTGCCTTTTGGGGCGCTTTGGTTGAGTTGACATCGCTGGCGGTGCAGGCTAGCGGCTTGTGCGCATCATTGGGTGCCTCAGCGCATGGCGACTCTGTCCTGGCACAGCTACCGGGATTGATTTTGATGATCGCCGTAAAGGTCGCAATTATGCCGGTCGCGTTAATGATGCCAATTACGCTTGTATTGTTGTGTAAGCAGCGTAATCTACCTCAAGTTATTGGTGCATCTTTGCGTTGGGCGGTTTTTATCGCCACACTCGGCATGATACCGGGACTGATGATGGTTATGCCTGGTGAGCACCATCTTGCTCTCTTAGATCAGGGCCATAGCGCTTTGCATATAGCGGGCGCGCATGTTGGTGTCTCGCCCTGGCTTGGCTGGAGTACCAGTGGAGGTGACCTCAGACCAGCACACTTCTTTGGTCTGCATGCGCTGCAATTTATGCCTCTGGTGGCGTTTGCCGTGAGGCGCTATCTGTCGGGATGGAGCGGCACTGCGCAAGCTCTTTTGGTCCACAACATCGGTTTGACTTATATAGCTTGTCTGATACTGCTAACTGCTCAAGCGCTTAGCGGAGAGTCAGTATTTTATCCAAGCGCAAATACTGTGTGTTTGGTTTTGAGTACTTTTGCTTTGAGTGCTTTTGGGGTTTACTTGATTAGTAATACTCATTGTTCGGGTCTGGAAAATACTGCGGCGCGAACCTAAGTCCCAAGTCGCGGTGTTTTACTCGTTCTCCCTTTTTGATTGGGCGCTTTGTATTTCTGTAGCAGGCACTGATGTTGCTACAAAAATTGTCGCTAAGCGCCGATTTATCAGAGTTGTGAGGTAACTCGCTATCTCCTACTCCCTCGCCGCAATCTCTTCACGAGGTCCGGCGGCCGTTGACTTTCTAATAATCCGGGTTGTCGCCTATCGATGCTCTTATTCCGCGCACAATTTCCCAAATATAATTGTCTGGCAGTGTACCAAGCGGTCCTGTCGTACTATCTAGATTGAACTTTTCTAAATTGCTCACTAGCTCACATCTTGCATGACAGGCTCGGCTCACGCCGCCGACACCTGCTTGAATGAGTTTGTGGAATTTTGGATGTGTGTTGCTAAGGCTAGTACTGAGAGGCACTACTAGCACGCTCTCCCAGCTCTTGTTGCGAGGATTTGTGGAGATAATAACCACAGGTCTCGGTAAGTGTGGATCATTTGAGACGCTTGGATTGTTGCTAATTAGCCACACCTCGCCTCTTTTGGGATATTTTTCGGTTGTAGTTTGTGCCTTTTCGGTCGGCATCTATTGTTTCCTATTGCGACGCTGAGACTTGCTGGTGAGTGTGTTCCAGTCTTTGGCATCAGCATTCATTTCTTCAGCGGCGTGTTGGAAATATGCTTCTTCTTCCAGGTCTGACTGCTTTTGCAGCCACATTTCCATAGCTTGCTCAATAACATCACTGCGAGTTACTTCCAGCTTTGCTGCGTGTTGATCCACAAGGTCGACCAGTTGCTCTCTGACGCTTGCTGTGAATCTTTTGCGGTCTGAGGAAACCATTACGCCACCTTTCGATTCAGTATGATTGCATACTGCTACTTTATCATACGAAACTTCATACGTTTTGGGATCGTTCTCTTATTACAAGGGTTTCGCGCCCGCCAGCGGGGTCTAACGGCGCCCATCTAATTCCTCCGATTTTGCCGTAAAGTATCCACAAGTCACAACCTTACCTCACTTTGACGGAGCATAATCATGATGACCAGGGGATGTACAAAGCTTTTGCACTCAGGGCTCAGCCTGGCTATGTCCCTCGGAGCTGTGTCACTTGGGGCTGCCTCCAGTGTCTGTCTGTTTGCTGGCGTGGCCTATTGTGTTTTGCAAGATTCACCTGCTATGGCATCGCAATATCGCAAGGCTGATGTAGATGCCGAGATCGCCCTCTTACATAGCGACAGCGCCCAGGCGCGCAAGCAGGCTGCCTACCATCTCTCTGAGATGGGCATCGACGCTAAACCGGCTATCCCAGCACTTATTGAGTTATTGCACGATCCCATCGCCTACGGTGAAGCAGCATCGGCTCTCGGTAAAATCGGTCCTGACTCCAAAGCCGCTGTACCCGACCTCGTAGCCTGCCTGGCCGACGTCAACCTCGGATACGACCGCTGCTATGCTGCGACTGCTCTAGGTAGCATCGGACAGAGTCCAGAGATTGCGGTGCCGGCGCTAGCTAAGATGGTCGCTTCTGACGATGATGCCACTATCAGGCGCTTGTCGGCGATGGCGCTCGGAGACTTTGGTGGGCAGGCAAAGGAAGCTGTTGGTGTGCTCATAGAGGCTGTAAAAACGGGCGACCCGGAGATGCGTCGCGACGCTGCTCGTAGCATCGGCAGCATCGGTGGCACAGATCACGACATACCAGCATTGATTGGTCTTTTGAGTGATGAAGTAGATGGTGCTCGTCTGGGCGCTGCAAAAGCATTGACACTTATTGGTGGCGAGGCTGTGTCTGCTGTGCCTAAACTTGCCGAGTTGCTCAAAGACAGCTCGCCTGCAGTGCGAGAGGCAGCGGCGGCTGCTCTAGGCGAAATAGGTCCAGAGGCAAAGGATGTAGTGCCGCAGCTTAAGGCTTCTTTGAAGTTGGATCAAGGCATGACCTTTGATCAAAATGTCAGCGAAGCAATTAAAAAGATAACCAAGAAAGCCCGGGGACGGTAAATTATTGGTGCTTCTAGTCGCTTTGTCTTGCAAGTCTTTGTTATCTAAACCAATCTAATTAGATCTTACGGCTCAAGCGATGGGTCTTTGCGATCGACGATTACGCCTTTGGTCTCAACCGTTTGAGTCTGTTGAATCACTTGCGGCTCAACAACTGTGCGCACTTTGGTAGTTGCAATAGCTCTTGGGGCGACGTATTTGCGCGCTACTACTTTGTGGGCGACATGGTGACGCTTGCGCGCTACATAACGTTTTTTGCTAACGGCGCGGCGCACGACAGCTTTTTTTGCTACTGGCTGTACAGTTGTTGTTTCTTCCACTACTCTTGGTGTAGCAGTGGTCGTAGTGGTCGTGGTCTCACTCGTTGGTACAGCAACAGTCTCGTGACGCTCCATAATCAATGGCGAAGTTGATGTTTGGGTATTGCCATCAGGGGTGGTGACACTCTTGGTTTGAGTTACCACAGGCTTCATATAGCTATTGAGTACTTGCACTGGCGCTGCTGGCGGAGTGACGGTTGTAGTTGTTGTGACTTCATCGGCTTGAGCTGACAGCATGCCCACAATAGCAAGTGCAGCTGCCAATGTGCTAGGCAGCAGTTTATTCATCATTTAATCCTCTTATGGGCACGGCTATATTTGCCGTCTTGATCGGCTAGACGGGAGTTTTACTGTCCGGTTCCAAATCTACTGCATTGCTTTACACGATTAGAAAAGCGGTCTGTGGCAACTGCTATCTACCAGGAGTTACCGCGAAATCTAGAGACCATTCTTGAGAAGAATGACTGATTGGCAGGGGTTTGCTCCGGTTGGGCAGCAATGCTTCTCTCAGAGTTGGATTTAGCAACTACACCCAGATACATTTGTAGCTCACGATCGCGGTGCATTGAATCCACCGCCTGTCCACGTGCTCTTATTTCATCGAGGTGGGATTCAGTCAGTCCGCCAGGTTGCTTTTGATATTCAGCCCCTTTCTCGTTGAGGGCTCCGTGCAGAGGTTCTAATTCTTTCTTTGAATCATCCAGTTGCTCGCGTGATACTTGCCCTAACAAATCGCCTTTTGGAGGTCGAGCATGCCGTATTTTGCATTGCCAGACTCTCCGCTAGTCTTTTGCCATGCTTCAGGCTGGTTGTTGGTGTTAAATACCAGCACTGGTCCTGAGCCGCCGTTGCTACCAACTCTGGGGCTTTCAGCATGACCTTGCGATATCCTCGTACTATCACTGAGGGCTTGTACATGCTGACTCACACCCTGGGCTGTCATTTCTGGCTTGGCGCCTGCCACCCAGATTTCACCTTGTGGTCGGTTCGTGATGCCTTTGGCTGAGCCTTCACTTGTGCCGTGAAAGCCAAGGTGCGGTATAGCATTGCCTTGTTGTGCGACATAGTCTTCTGTGGCTTTGCGCGACTCAGTTGCCATCTGCTGGAGTTGTTCGACGGGAGCGTTCTTTACTTGTTCGGGAGTTGGCAATTTTGTCTCAGGCACGCCGTATCGATCGGCCGACTGAGGAGACTTTATGCTGTCTCCCTGGCGATCACCCTGGCTATCTCCCAGTCTGGCGCCCTGACTATCTCCCAGTTTTTCACCAGCGGTTGCGCCTTGCATTTCGCCTACCTGTCCGCCATTCCAGGATTCAAAGTTACGCTCGCGGTTGGGATTGACATTGGCACTTGCTGCCTCGTTGGAGTTAAACCCAGAGGCATTGCCTGTGGCTGCTTCTGGATGATCTGTTGTCCGCGATAGTTCGGGTGGGTTGTTCGGAGATGAGTCGCCTTTAGGATCAAAGTTTTGCAGCGCTGCTTCATTGCTGCGTGCGGCATTGATGTTGCCTGCGCTGGCGCTTGAGGTGTGCAGAGCCGCATCGCCGCTGTTCAAGCTGGCGTTTGAGCTGTGCAGAGTCGCATCGCCGCTGCCTGAGCTGGCGCTTGAGGTGTGCAGAGCCGCATCGCCGTTGCTTGAGCTGTTGGATGATCCTGGGTGCAGATTGCTTTCACCGCTGCTATGAGCAAGACTGTTGTCGCCGCTAGTACTTGGTGGCAGACCTGAGTTGGCGTCACTGGCGCCGTTGATATTTGGTGGGGCGCTTACACCGGCGTCACTGGCGCTGTTGGCACCGGGTGGCAGACCTGAATTGGCATCGCTGGCGCCGTTGGCACCGGGTGGCAGACCCGAGTTGGCGTCGCTAACGCTGTTGGCTGTCGGAGGGGCGCTTACGCCGGCGTCGCTAACGCTGTTGGCTTCTGGCTTTGTGCTAGAGTTGGCGTCTTTGCCAAGATCTGTTCCGGGTGCCGTGCCTGCGTCAGAGCTGTTACCTGGATTTGCTCCCGGCTGCAATCCTGCATCCGTAGCCTTGTTGCTATCGGCCGCTGACGCCATGCCTGCATCGGAGGCTTTGGTACTGTTTGCGCCTGTAATCTGCAAATCGCCCAGGGTTGCATTTGGGCCTTTGCTCATGTCCTGGCTATCTTTAGCCGACTGGGCGTAAGCCCCTTGCGACATTGATTGAAACTCGCCGCCAGAATAACTCTGAGCTGCGGTGTTTGCCATGGCGCCATCGCCAGGATTGCTTACCCGGGACTCTGGTTGGCTATCTAGCTGGTTGTCCGAACCATGCGCCATTTTATGGACCTAAAGAAAATAAATTAGTAAGTAAGGTTATGATATTGGCGACGGGGTGAAAGAGTTGTGAAAAGCAAAGTCGATCCACCGTCAATTGATTGGGTTTGCCAATGAACGAAAAACAATTCAACGCCTTTTGCAAAAAGCTGCCTGCCACCACTTATGTCAAACAATGGGGCGAATCGCATGTCTGGAAGGTCGGAGGCAAGGTCTTTGCCATAGGCGGCTGGAAAGACAGTGACGAGGACGAGTTTGCCATTAGCTTTAAAGTCTCGGACATGAATTTTGAGATTTTGCAGGACAGACCTGGATTGCGTGGCGCGCCCTATCTTGCCTCGCGTGGACTCAAATGGATACAGCACTATGGCAAGCCTGGTCTCAGTGACGACGGGCTCAAGGATTGCATTAAGCGCTCATACGAGATGATTGCCAGAGCGCTGTCAAAAAAGAAACAGTTGGAGCTAGGCATTAAGCTGGATGCTGATTAGCGTTAGAGGTGGTAGTTACCGCCGTGTTATTTTGCTGTGCGGTAGCTTCTGCTGAGATTTCATGTGCGGTAGCTACTGCTGAGACTTCATTTTAGGCAAATAGCTGAGTCTTCGGCTTAATGCTTCCATTTCGCTCATGCATTGCGGAATTGGCTCTATAAATGGTGCCGGTCTGTTGTCTTCTTCACGCCCCTGAGCGTCGTAGTAATAGTATTTGCCATCCAGGTTAAACTCCAGCAAATAATGCTCTCTAACCGGGATGCACCAATAAGAGCGATATTTGTTTTTCTCGTAAAACATACCAGCATCTTTTGTTAGCTGTAGAGCTTTATCTATCACTGCCTTAGAAGCTAAGTAGGACTCTGTGGAATATTTAAACGGTTCTGCTTTGTCATCAGCGCATACAAATCTACTAGACTCAGAATCAAATGTCTTGCAAGTGAGAGTGCCCGTGCCATCAGGGTTTTTATTCATTGAGTAGCAGCTTACTGGTCCTCTTATGCCGGGTGGAAAGACAAGCAGTCTGTATACAAAGTTGGACGGTGGATTATTGCTGATTTCGCCTTCGCCCATCGCTTTTAGGACGAGTGAGGCTCTATCATTCATGTAGTCATCGCAGCGCCAGGGCAAATAACTACCTATCTTATGAGCTTCTACAGCGGCAAGCTCAAAGCGGATTGGACAGTCCATTGCTCGCCAAATTGCCATCCTCAAGCTGCTCTGGGTGATGCTTAGGGCACACCAGCCTAAAAACCATACAAGCAACATTGGCAACAAACGTGTTCTAAACCATGCATGATTTAAAAACATGTAGATGCCCAGTACAACTGGCACAACGGCGTAAATGATATAGGGCAGTGGCGGCGGTGTAAATGAGGCGAGAGGCGTGCCCAGCCGGTAAGTTAGCTTTGTCAGGCACGCTAGTGTTATGAGATAGCCGTAGAGCCACCAAATGGGAAATAGCCAGGCTAACATAAGTCCCGTAGGCGGTGCTTTAGCGCTCGACCAGATGGATTTGCTGCCTGACTTTTGTTGCATACAACCGCGCCTCTGGCTTTAGTTTTTCCATCATGCCACCTCGCCTATTTTAGAGGCCGGTAGATTGCTTGTTGTATGCAAACAACACTTCACAGTTTGCTGTGTTACTACTTGCGTGATCTGGCTATTTACCCATCTTTTTTTTGAGTTGCTCTAGCTCATCATCTACAGCCATGTCCATTTGTGCCTTTTCGGCTTCGTATTTTTTACGGGTTTCTTCTGCTTGCCTTGCTCGCTCTTTGGCTTCTGCTTCCTGGCGCTGTCTGGCTTCTTCTTCCTGACGCTGCCTGCGCTCTGCTTCGGCCTTGCGTGCGGCTTCTTCTTCGGCTTGTTTTTCTAATGGAAACAGTGAGTAATAATCGCAAGCACTTAAGCATTCTCCGCACTGCATAACACGCTTGGAGCGCTTGTATAGCTCTACAACCAGAAACGCTTTAAGGCTATCATCCATGGAGGATTCATAAAAGGTCGTCTGTTTTTTGCATTTGCCGCACTCAAATGTTTGCTTCTTTCCATTTTGTACGCGTTTGAGTTCACTGCCTAAACTAACAAATAACATATGCCCTCCGCTCGACCATGGCGATTGTATTATGCCAAGTTATGGTAAGAAGCATACAGTTTCATTGGTGTAAGAGCGACATGAAAAGTTTGAGGAGCGAAAGGTTGAAAAAGGTTGGATGTTTGGCAGTGTCTTTACCTTTGGGTTTGATTTTGAGCAGTCAATGTATCGCTGCACAACTACCGCTGTGGTTATTGACCTATAACACTGGTGCTGGCGAAGCTTACATATATGCTCAACCGGATGGTGTTCGCATTGAGTATCTCCGCCATCTTGTGCTCCTAACCACTTCACCTAAGTGGCAGCCGGCCTATTTTAGTACTAGGGTCAAGCGCATTTATGACATGCCGCCAGGTATCAAAGAACTCGCTCGCAAGAGTAACAATCTAGCCAAATACGATTTTAGATTACAAAGACCTAGTGGTCCTGAAGAGAACTGGTACGGACTCAAGGTGACTCGTAAAACCTTGCAGATCAAGGAGTATCAATCTAGTGGAATAAGTGGGTTGCAGACCGACAATGCTGTACCAGCGCGTTCTATCGATTTGTATGAAACTAAGTCACTGGCGTTGCCACCGGGAGCAGTGGCGTCTGCGCAGATGTATTTTTCCGAGCGATATAAGCTGGCGACAGACGGTATTCCTCTTGGATTGCGAGTTATTGATGATAGCGGCAAGCCGCTTTGGATATTTAAGCTCAAAAATGCTAGCAAGACTAAGGGAGATCTGGCTTTGTTTGAGAGACCTAAAAATCTGGCTTTGGCAAAGACGCTCGGTGCTGTTTATCTCGATGATAGTCAACAGTCAGCGATGAGAGATATTGCCGAAGACCTTGGTATTGCTGAATTGCCTAAGAAATCTTCCAGTAAGGGGTTGGTCAAAGAGTCTGGCAGTTCGACCAAGCGTCCTTAATGTTGCGATTAGACAGTCTATTTGTAAGTCATTGCTTCTAAATGCTCAGGGTATCGGTTGCCCTGTACTTCGATTTTGGCAGCTGCACTCTCAATTTTGTCCAGATCCTCTGCACTCAGTTTGATATTGAGGGAGCCGAGGTTTTCATCCAGGCGCGATAGCTTGGTGGTACCTGGTATCGGAGCGAGATAAGGCTTTTGTGCCAGTAGCCAGGCAAGAGCGATTTGAGCTGGTGTACCGTTCTTTTCTTTAGCAATTTGAGCTAGCAAGTCGACCATTGACTGATTTGCCTTTAGTGCTGCTGGTGTAAATCTCGGTAGCGTGCTGCGGAAGTCTGTGCTACCAAATGTAGTGTTACTGTCGATTTTGCCAGTTAAAAATCCCTTGCCCAGAGGGCTGTATGGCACAAAGCCAATGCCCAGCTCTTCCAGCATCGGCAGGATTTCTAGCTCAGGGCGGCGCCACCAGAGCGAGTATTCACTCTGCAGCGCTGCCACTGGTTGTACTGCATGCGCTCTGCGGACAGTGTCGGCGGCTGCTTCAGACATGCCAAAGTGTTTGACTTTGCCTTCTTTGATTAGCTCTTTGACTGCTCCAGCTACTTCTTCTATCGGTACATCAGGATCTACTC
The DNA here is from genome assembly GCA_016718315.1 of Candidatus Obscuribacter sp. Taxonomy (GTDB): domain Bacteria; phylum Cyanobacteriota; class Vampirovibrionia; order Obscuribacterales; family Obscuribacteraceae; genus Obscuribacter. The sequence goes on from JADKDV010000004.1 coordinate 518,135, forward strand.
TATGTTGATAAAAGAGATCGATAGCGTCGATTTTGAGACGTTTGAGGGAGGCTTCAGCAACTTCTTTGATGTGTTTTGGTTGGCTATTTAGTCCAAGCCATTTTTCTTTGCCAGTGGGATCAAGATTAAAGCCAAACTTGGTAGCGATTACCACTTTGTCGCGGATTGGTGAGAGGGCTTCTCCGACTAGCTCTTCGTTGATAAACGGACCGTAGACTTCTGCCGTATCAAAAAAGTTTATGCCTCTGTCGACAGCAGTTCGCAACAATTTGATCATTTCTTGTTTGTCGGCTGGTGGTCCGTAGCTAAAGCTCATTCCCATGCAGCCGAGGCCCAGAGCGGATACTTGTAGTCCGCTCTTGCCCAGTGTGCGCATTTCCATATTTTTAGATCCTTACTTAGAGGTGTTTGCAGTTTTGAGTGATTGCATGTCGATGACAAAGCGATAATTCACATCTTGCTTGAGCAGTCTCTCAAATGCCTCATTTACTTGCGACATTTCTATCATTTCTACTTCAGCGAGGATGTTGTGCTTGGCGCAAAAGTCGAGCATTTCCTGCGTCTCTTTGATACCGCCGGTAGCAGACCCGGCAAAGTTGCGCCGCTTGGGGAGCAGGTTAAATACATTGATAGGCAGCGGTTTTTCGGGGGCGCCTACCATTGTTAAGGTACCATCTCTTTTGAGTAGATCCAGATACGCATTGAGGTCGTGCTCGGCTGAGACGCAGTCTATGATGAGATCAAAAGACGTTTTGTGTTTTGCCATTTCGTCGGCGTTTTTGGACAGGACTACCTCATGTGCGCCAAGCCTTTTGGCATCCTCGACTTTTGATGGTGATGTCGTAAACAGGACTACATGAGCACCCAACGCTCTGGCAAATTTGACACCCATGTGACCCAGTCCACCCAGACCGACTATGCCGACCTTTTTGCCCGGACCGGCTCCCCAGTGTTTGAGCGGAGAGTAGGTTGTGATGCCGGCACACAATAATGGAGCGGCGCCAGCTGGATCGAGACCCTCTGGCATATGGAGGACGTACTTATCGCGCACAACGATGCTCTCTGAGTAGCCACCGTATGTAGTGCCGCCGAGATGCTTGTCCGGGGCGTTATATGTGCCTACATTTTGGTCGCAGTAGACTTCCAGGTCATCCTGGCAGTCCTGGCAAGTGCCGCAGGAGTCTAAGAGCGTGCCTACTGCAGCCATGTCGCCAACTTTAAATGCTTTTACTGCTGAGCCCACTGCTGTCACCTTGCCCACGATCTCATGACCGGGCACTATCGGATAGACGCTAAAGCCCCATTCGTTGCGGGCCTGGTGTAAGTCTGAGTGGCAGACACCGCAATAGAGGATCTCAAGTTGTACATCGTCAGCCAGTAGCTCACGGCGTGGGATTTTTGTCGATTGCAGTGCGGCCTTTGGGTCCGCTGCGGCAAAGGCATTGACTAATTTGGTTTTGGTAGCGCTCGTCATTAATATCTCCTTTAAACACTGTAAATGCACCGTATGCAGTGCGATGCATGCGGTCGTCGCAAATGAGGTGTTTTCTAATACACCTATTAAAACGCGTTTGGAGATGTTTGCATATGCCAAATGCTACGCAATGCTTGCCTAATTCTCTCGAATTTTCGATTTTTAGGCAGGCGACTGCCTCGATAGGACTTTTGCAAAAGTCTAACTTGCTCGACCATTTTGCAGGGTCTTCACTTTTTATAGATGGGTTTTTTCTGACCTGAGCTTCCGGATTTTCCTGTCTCTACTTCTACGTTTATACCTGCTAGGAGTCCGTTATTGGTGTTAGAGTATGGCTTTGCTGTAAAACTACGCACGTCTTCCATGACATCGCTTATTGTGGAGCCATCACGTTTTTTGTAAGAGTGCAAGATTGTGTTGTCTGGTCCGCGCTTCCATTCTTCATCGCCCAGTCTAGCGCTCATAAGCTCGCCAGTACTTGGGTTATACTCAGCTTTAAACTTGTTACCAGCCTCAATGACGTTCATGTTTTTGTCGAGCTTCCAGGTATCTGGATGCGGGTGATCTGGTGTGCTGTTGGCTACATCGATTGATCGCTGGTACTGATCTTTCAAAAACTTTTGGTCAAAAGCTTGTTTTTCGGGACTGTCCCATAGTGGCTTGCTCATGGACCAAGTGCCGCCCTTGCCTTCTGTTTTGATGTCTATGTCTTTGCTGGCACCGTTAAAATTCTCATCCGAAGCTTTTAGTGAAAATGAATCTACGTCCCTATTGACGTAGCTGTACAACTTACCGTCCTTGCCCACAGTGGTCTCGACTACATCTTTGCCCTTGCGCTCATAGGTCATATCGTCCACTTGGACCTTTTGCAAGTTGCCTTTATCGTCGTACTCAGCCTTCAGGCGGTCGCCAGCTTGCAGCAAATTGCCTTTATCGTCGTACTTCCAGGTGTCTGGGTGGGGATTTTTGCCATCTGTAGCATTTGCCGAGCTGGTGCCGTCTCCAGGTTTTGCTTCCTCTGGTGGTACAAGGGTTCTGTCTTGTGGCTTATTGCCGTGTGTGTCGGCTGCTTCAGCTTTATAGTCTATTTTGGTATCGGGCAAACCCAGCTTGGCGGCTCCGTCTTTGTCGCCACCGCCCTTTAACTCTTGTGCGGTGTAATGGTTGTTTTGATTTGTCTCTGATAATGGCGAGCCCAAGATCATTATTTTGTTTTCGGGCTTGTCCCAACACGAGCGGCTCAAATCGCCTGCTACATCTTTTGTATCCGCTCCGGTCTTATCCTGTATGGCACTTTCGTGCTTCTGGCAGGCGGCCTTTTCGTCCATAGCAAATTCTCCAAAAATTTCGCACAATCTGGATTGACTCTTATTATGTACCCGGCTGGAGCCTGGATCTGCCTTTGGGCTGGATTAAGTCGCTAAGTCCTTGCTGGGTAAGGTTTTGCCGCTATTTTGCCGGAGTCCTTGACCACTCTGGCTATCAGTTTGGCTAACCAAAATACCAGGCGCTAACGCAGTCCTGGTATTTGTGCTTTGTCTTATGATGATTTGTTCTTTGTCTTATGGATTGTTGCCGGGCACCGGATTTGGTGCGGCAGTGTTGGGGTCAGGCGTGCCTGGTACAGGATTGGGCGAGGGGCTTGGAGCCCCTGGGACTGGGTTTGGCGATAGCGCTGGATCTGGCGAGCCCGGCACAGGGTTGGGCGATATCTGTGGTGGATATGCTGTAGCTGGGGCGCCAGGGACAGGATTAGGTGAAATTTGAGGAGGATAGGCGTTGGGCGCAGGGCTAGCCGCTGGCATCTGTCCTGTAGCGCCAGGATATGTTGTCGGGTAAGTTGTGCCAGCGGGGTTATTGTTGGGCACGGTCGCCCCTGGTACTGTCCCTGGTGCTACGGATGTAGGTGTTGTTGTCGCTGGGCTAGTCGGTGAAGTGGTTTCGGGAAGCGTGGTTGCGGGTGGTTTGTTCATCATCATGTAAGCAAACATGATCACGCAAATTAGCACTATCGCTCCGATCATTACAGTGTAGCTGCTACCTTGTGCTGGTAAGTCTGCACTGTTTGACGAACTCCATGGATTTGATGTCGGCACACTGAAGTTGCTCCCGGCACTACCGGCACTGCCGGCATTAGATCCGCCCTGTGCTGGCATAATCTCTGATTGGTGTGCTTGAAATTTGCGCATCCACTCAGGCACTTCGCCGCCTGCTTGTCCTGCCGGAGCCGCGCCAGGCGCGCCACCCATGGCTGCAAGGTCTTGCGCTGATGCACTGGGGGACATCTGTGGAGCTCTCGTAGTACTAGCTGATTGACCTGGGGCCGCTCCAGTACCGATACCCATACCGAGATTAGCGGCTGGTGCAGCTCCGGGATCGGGAGCTGCTAGTTTGGAGGGGGTTGGGATGGCGTCGAGCTGGTCTTTTAGGCTGGCACCTGTCAAGACCGATGCGTTTGCTGCTCCTGCTCCCTGGGCACCGGCAGCACTTGCGTGCCCCTGACAATGTCCGGCTACGTTTACATCTTTTGTATTTCCGCAAATTTGGCAGGTTTCAGCGCTCATATGCTCAACTCTATGGGGGGTGACATTAGTGACTCATCTTACAAAGATAAATAAGAACAGAGCCGTCTACTAAAATACCAGGTCAGGCGCCATGAGCGCGCAATTTTTCATTTGTGCCTTTGACAATTTGGGGTTTTTAGCTTTTTGCTTGCTCTTGCACGGTTTCAAATTGGTGCATAATGGTTTACAAGCGGGGCGTCTGCTAGCTGTATCATCGAGATATGTATTGCTTGGCAGGCTCGACCTATATTTGCTCTCTCAATAATTCAAGTGAGCGTCGGTCAGGATTATGCAAAGCTTTCTAAAATTGTATTGTTGTGGGTCGTGCCTGATAGGTGTCATTGAGATTATCGATGCGCTTGTTTTGATACAAAATGCTGGCGCATTAGGCTATGCCGCCAAGATTTTTTCAATGTTTGAGCTCATTTGGGTTTTGGTGTCATGTGCGGCAGTGGCGGTGTTCTTTGTCGGCAGAGCCAATCTGCTGATACCCGTGTCTTTTTTGGTCTATAACGTATCTGGTTGGTGTCTTACTTTTATACTTGCGGCCTTGAGTGCAGGGACTGCTTTTGCTCTCAATTCTGCTGGGGAGAACGTTTTGCCTTTATGGGTTAGCTATTGCGGTCTCGGCTTTGGTGTCTATTTTGTGGTGGCAAACGCGATTATGCTCACTCAACTTTTAAAAAAAGCGACAGTGGTCAATTAGCTGTGTGCGGTTGCAGTTGCAGCTTTGTCGCTTGGTTTGTCACCGGTCTAATCCAATCAGAGCTGTGCATAGGTTGTATGAACGGATAGACCATTACCCAGGCTCTACCCGTTATTCTCTCTTGCGGTAAAAATCCCCAGACATGGCTGTCCTCGCTGTTGTCGCGATTGTCACCCAGGACAAACAGTTGTCCCTTTGGCACCACTATTGGTTGATTGTTATTTCCATATGGCTTGAGTGGTTGGTTGTCCATAGAGCGCCCGTATATGTCGCTAAGCTTGTCGAGATCATAGCTGGGCGGTGCGCTCACATACGGCTCACTTAAGAGCTTGTTGTTGACAAAGACTCCTGTACCGGACTTGATTTGTATGCGGTCGCCTGGCAGACCAATAATACGTTTGACAAAAACAGGATCATTTGGAAATAGTGGAAGCCCTGTCAATCTCCCCATGATATGCGGAATATCAAAAGATGGATCCTTGCCGCCTGGCATTTCAATCGGTGGTGGATAGAAGCAAACAATTGCGCCTCGCTCGACAAGGTCGCCGCGATATTTTGAGAGTTTTTCAACAAAAAAACGATCATTGACTTGCAGTGTGGGTTGCATTGCGATGCTTGGTATATAGCGGGTCTCGACGCAGAGGCGCAGGGCAATTATTAAAAGCAAAAAGACGCACTGAAATGCAAACGCAGCCAGAACCGTTCTAATAAGCCTACTTGTCATTGATTGGCCCACCGCTTGTCACCGCAAGCTGTTGTTTGCTGGTATTGTATGTGATGGCAAGAGCAATCAATAAAACTGAATCTATTAGCAGGTCTAATCCAATTAGTGGCAATGGCATCAATGCCATAGGTATGAGGCACATTGCACAGATCTTGATAATGCGCCAGATTGATTTGCGCGTCATGCTAAAGCTGGTTTTAATCGACTGAATTGTGCTCTCCCCATCGACTATCGCAAAGCCGTAAAACGATGAAAACATCGCCACTAATAGACCCGGTATGACAAAAAGTGTTAACCCTGTGAACAATGAGGCAATCACGCAAAGTGTTGCAAGCAGCCAGCTCGCTAGTACGCGCAAGTCTGGTTTAGTCCACAGAGCAACAGGTTCTCCACGGACGATTGACAGGCAAATGCGAGGTGACTCAAGGAAGCTGACTGCATTGGCTAATATCCAAACTGTAAGGACTACGATTGGGCAAATGGGGTTTTTGATCAGTATCAGCATGATTAGCGCTGCCAGGGCTGTATTGCGCAATCCGTGCGTCAGTATGGCGATGGCTATCGTCCAGTAGTTTTCTAAAACCAAGTCCCATGCTTGAAAGAGCAACTGGCGGGAGCCGAGGGGCTCAATTTCATTGGATGAGTCGTTAATAGTGGATTTATCGGGCATTTGGACTGTTGCTAAAGGATGGTGGGTTTGTGCTTGTGGTTTCTAAGTTCTGAAGTATACCGAATAAGACTCTTTCGCGGACTTTGGCACAAACATTTTGGACGATGGGGTATAGATCCCTAATTTGCACTATCATTTACTTCTGGTACAACAAACAAAGGGTCTCCACAATGATTACTAGTTTCAAAGCTCTGGGCGCTGCGATTGCTTTGACTGCCGCTGTTGGCTGCGCTATGCCTGTCTTTAGCGCTGAGTCGGATTGGACCATCGAGCCGGCTGGTTCCAAATTGGACTTCCATCTTAAAAACATGGGTATGGGTGTCGACGGCAAATTTACCAAGGTCTCTGGCACAGTCAAGTATGACGGCAAAAATCTAGCGCAGGCATCTGTGGACGCCAAAGTCGATATAGACAGTGTGGACACTGGCAACGAAATGCGTGATAAGCACCTCAAGACCAAAGACTTTTTTGATATGGGCAAATACCCCGCTGCAGAGTTTACCTCAAACAAAATCGAGGTCGATAAGTCCGGCGAGTTTAAGATCTACGGAAGGCTGTCCCTGCATGGCATACCGCAAGAGGTGGTGCTAAATGCCACGCCTCTTAAGGAGTCGGTAGATAAGGCTGGGCGCAAGCATCTGACTACGACTGCTACTAATCAGATAGAGCGCAAAAGCTATGGCATCGGCGGGCTTGGCGCTGCTTCTATCAGCAATGAGGTCTCTCTCAATTTGACAATTGACCTAGTGCAATAAGCGCAATTAATTACAAAACTATTTAGACCTGGGATGTGCTTGCAAAATTGAGGCAAGCTGTATTTAAGAGTAGGTGACTTGACCGACTCTTGTGAGGTTAAATATCAAACCAGCAGGCGATCTGCAAGGTTCAAAGCGGACACCTGCACACGGAACAAAATCGTCAATCATTCAGTCAAAATTGACACCAGAAGGGGTGATTAAATTGGCTATCGTCAAAAGAGTATTTTTGTTTTTGCTCACAAACTTCCTTGTGATCACGACTTGCTCGATATTTTTCTATATCTTTGGCGTGGGCAACTACACCAGTAAATATGGCATAGACTATGTCGGGCTGGCTATCTTTGCGCTTGTGTATGGTATGGCTGGCTCGATTATTTCACTAATGATGTCCCGTGCCATGGCTAAGTGGAGTTATGGTGTAAAACTAATCGATGCCAATAACAGCAATCCTGCCTTGCGCTCGATACTGACTATGGCACATGACCTATCCGCCAAAGCTGGTCTCAAAAAGATGCCAGAGGTGGGTGTCTATGAGAGCCCTGAGCTAAACGCTTTTGCCACCGGTCCCACCAAGTCCAGGGCGCTATTGGCAGTGTCTACAGGACTTTTGCAGAGTATGAGCGCCGATGAGATAGAGGGCGTGCTCGGTCATGAGATTAGCCACATTGCTAACGGCGATATGGTTACGATGACTTTGCTGCAAGGCATAGTCAACGCTTTTGCTATATTCCTCTCACGGGCTGTTGCCTGGACTGTCACTCGTAATCGCGATAACGGTGAGGGCGGCAGTGGCATCGCCTATTACGTAGTCAGTTTTGTATTGCAAACAGTATTTCTCTTGCTGGGTTCGATTGTGGTTGCTTGGTTTTCGCGTTACAGAGAGTTTAGGGCTGACGCTGGGGGTGCCAACCTAGCCGGTCGCTCATCGATGATCCATGCTCTTGAGCGTCTGCAACGCACCTATGACCGTATGCAACCTCAGGGCGATGCACTGGCTAGCATGAAGATCTCCAGCAAGCCTGCTGGCTTGCTCGGTAAGCTCTTCTCCAGTCATCCTCCGCTGGAAGAACGTATCAAAGTCCTATCAGAATTGAAGACTGTTTAAAGTATCAGCACCGATCCAAAGCTATTTTGGATCGGTGCAATATTTAGATCTATCTATCTATCTATCTATCTATCTATCTATCTATCTGTTTGGCTGTCTGCCTGAATATCTATAGTGTCTTCTGGCTGTCTGCTTTTACTGGTTTTAACCAACGAGCTTCAGTCTGTTCGGAATTCCTGGCACTACCGGCAGTGACACAATGTTTGCCTCGTTAGCGCAGCGTGCCAGCGTGCGTTCTGCACGGTGTGCTACATATGGATTGTCGTCTGCCAGCAAAAGCCGCAGTACATGCCCATCCATCTGATGGTTTTCGGCGATTGCATATCTGAGATCGACACATTGATCTTGCGCTAATCTCATCACAGTGGATAGGAGTGTATTGGGGTTTTCGGCCACAGCTGTACGCACACCCAGGTCATTGTGCGCTGCTAGCTTAGACAGAGTAGCGCTTGATGTGGTGTTGTGTTCTGCTGCTTCCATACCCCAGGCTGGCGATGTGTTGAGCCAATTAATTTGAGCGTTCATTTTCGTACCATTTTGTCTTACGTAGTTACTCAGACCAGGTGAAAATTACGTCAGCTCAACCGTTGTCTCAATTTCGTGAGGCACGCTTATTTAAGCCTTATCTACTCGCATCATACTCGCCCTGATGTAAGCTGGCTTACAAACTTAATTATTGGCAAATTGAAGACTTTGAATAGCGAGCAGTCAAAGTGTCTCATTAGCTTGCTTCAAAAGTGTACCAATCCACCTCCGGAAAAGCGCATGGTGAGCGGATCTTCGTTCGTTTTCTTCGTAATTACCGGCTTACTTTTTTGTGAGTATTGATTTATTCTCAAACTCCCCCAAAGGAGGAATGCCGATGTCTAATCTGGACCTCTACCTTGAAAGCCGCCGCGGCACTAACTATGAAACACAGGACGCATCTCAGAAGCTGTCAGACCAGGCCGTCACACTAGCTGCTGCTACTACCACAGCACTCGCTGCCGGTGTCATGCTAGCGGCTAGCAGGGGGCGCTCAATGCCTCAGCTGATAGAGATTGGCGAGACTGCTCTGACTCAAGCTTTGCGCAGCTCCAAAGCGCTCACTCGTGAGACATTTGGACTGGTGCGAGGTGGTGTGACTGCGTTTGGTCGGGAGGGCGCGAGCTTTGCCGATGATGCTCTAGTGGCTGGCAATAAGTCTGCGTCAAATCTGATGATGCGGGAGTCTGCTGAAGCCACAGCACCCAAGGTTGTGACGCCAGGGGTGGCAGATCAAGCCGCAACCAGCGCCAATATCCGCCACATGGAGCTTGGCGCTAGACCTGCTCCTCAGTATGCTCATGGTGCCAAGCCAATCGAAGAGCAGTATCTTGGTTTTATTCGCAAATGGCCAGTAGAGGGAGTGCGCGTACATCCGGGCGGAGTGGACCTCTACGTCACAAAAAATGGACATTGGCTGGAGTTGAAAAATTTCAAAGATCCAGGTGGTCGCATTAATGGACTGGATTTGCTCAACACACGCATCAGCGATGTACGTGTGTCATCGCTCAATAGTGCTTTCAATGGTAGCGCCGATAAGCCGACTACATCAGTGCTTTTAGAAATGGGCAAAAGAGATCCGGTTAAATTGACTGGTCAAATCAAAGCAACAGAATTTTGGAGCAAGTAGTCATAAGCTGATGGTAGCTCAGCAATAGCGCGGAAACTTTGAGACCTAATGCCAGTCGTCTAAATGCAATTGTTTTGCACAGTTGCTTAACTTGTCCTTAGTGATATGGGCAATACAATGGCTGCAGTTAATCCAAAGAGGCTTTTGCGATTATGAGCGAAAAAGAAAGATACGATCTTGAGCACATGACTGATGACGAGCGTTATGAGTATGAGCGCATGAGTCAACAAGATCAGGTCAGTATCGAGCGGATGAATAACAATGAGCGTGATTTATATCAAAAGCTCAACAATGATGAACAGTGGGATTACAGACGTATGACCCCAGAGGAACGCCAGGAGTTTGATCAGAATAAGTAGACTATTCGGATGTATCGGAGCTGGCTGAAGAATCATTTTTTATGACTTTATCTAGCCAACGTTCGGCATTTATTTTGTTGCCTAGTTTGATATACATTTTTGTGGTGAGTACGTTTAGCTCCTGTAGTTGATCTGCAGGCGCACTTGTCTCTGTCAAAATGCTACGCATCCACTCGATGACTGTCAGGCAGCTCTCATGTTGTGAGCGACCTTGGTAGATCTCCAATAGATTTTGTAATGTGGGAAGCAGTTTGGCATTTGTTTTGCCGTTAGCACTTTCTTGTAAGAGTAGCTGTGCGCGGTAAAGCGGCTCGGAATCTATTCTGCTGCCGCGGTCACAGTATTCGGTTATTAATTCTTCCAATGAGTCGATGGTGGTCTCCAGCAATCCAATTGGAGCATCTTTGAGTCGAGCAGATTTTTCGCCTGGTACCGGATCGAGACTCTCTAGTAAGGCAGCATCGGAGCCTTTTTTCTTTCGTATTCCCTCTTCATCAAGTATCTCGTTGCATAGATCTACGCATTCGTTGCACACATACACGCCAGGTCCCGCTATTAGCTTGTGGACTTGATCTTGGTTTTTGCCACAAAATGAGCACTTCAGTCTGTTTTCCATTGCAGTAACCTCGATGCATTTGTGGCGTGCTTTGTCTATGATACCCAGCTCTGATATTTTCTCCCTTTCTTCCACAGTTTGTATGGCGGGCGCTGACGCATGCCTGATGCTTATAGTGGTAGATTGTTGATATTGCAATTGTTCGTTTGCTACTTTTGATATCACCTGAGTTTGATATCCTTTTTCTTCAAATTCAGCGGAGCCTATGGATAAACCGCAACAACACTCTCCCTCTGATGATTCTAGTGAATCGGCTTATTCTGCTGTGGGTTGCTCTCCTGCTCAGTCAGGTGCTGGCGGTTTTGTGGGCAGTCTCAGGCAGAAGTGGGCGGTGTTAGCTATTGGTCGTGCTGTAGATAAAGAACTTCAAGCCTGTCTAGCTGAAATACAAAAGACTAATAAAGAAATACGGCAGGCGGAGCGCGCGCGGCTGGAATATCATTCCCAATGGCTTCAGGAGGCCGCTGGAGTTAAACACCTCACTACATTGGAAAGACTGCTTGTTGAAATTTTTAACCCACTATCAGGGTTGGATAGAATATCGTCAGAGATGGCTGAGTTTGCATCTAAGTTGCGTAAGCTTGTTCCGACAGAGCATTCGCGTGTAAAGTCGTGCTGGGACAGATTGAAAGAGCATCAGCAATTGGTAAGTGCGTGTGAGAAGTTGATTAAATCTGCTGAGACCGAGGAGCGCTCGCTTAAGGAATACGCTGACAAGACGACGCTCAATGCGGAGCGCTTAGCTCGTAGGTTGGAGAGAAGCAAAGAAAAATCTGATCGGTTGATCGAAGAGTCGGGTAGGTTAAACATTCGCGCCAAAGCCGCACGGGAAAAGTGGCGACAGTTTGCTCGTTTGCAGTCTGTGCGGATACCGATGCTGAAGAGTCGTTTGGAAGAATTGGAAGCAGAGTGCTTCAGAATGCAGTTGGCGTGCTACAAGCGTTCGGCGAATCTCAATGCGGTGACCGAAAAGCGTATTGGTGCTGTTCTAGATAGTAACAAGCTGACAAAGTCCATATTTGAACGGGCTGAGGAGCGTGTGCAGGCAAAAGAGGATTGGTCAGCCAAATTGACGGCGTTAATTAAAGATTCGGAGATTGGTATAAGAGGGATCTTTCCTGATTTGTTTAAACGACTAGAAGACTCTGTTGCGCATAGCGAAACAAGAGCGAAAGAGTCATCCGAGTCTCTTGCAAAAGTGCCTGGATTTGCACTCGCAGATATGAGCGCGGTCCAGCTTATGAATGAATTGAAGATTTTGATTGATATTGAATCTGAGCTCAAAGCAAAGAGGCTCGAAGTAGAGGCTTTTGTCAGCGCCATGCGAGAGGAAGTGATCAATAGTAAGCTGAACTACGATTATCACGAAGAGATATTTTTAAGCGAGCGACGCGAAGGTGATGAGATGCGTGTCAAGGAGCTGCAGGATCGCCTTGACCTGTATTCGGCGCAACATGCAGAATTTAGAAACTCCATGAAACTACTTGAAGACGAACGCACACGCATGGACTGTCGCATCGAAGTAGTCCAGGAAGAATGTGAACGTGTGCGGTCTTTGTTGCAGGCGCTCTCTTCTTCTTCTTCTTCTTCTTGAAGTTGTGCGCTAGAAGTTAGAAAGGCAACAATATTTAGATACCGGTAAGAGTGGCTGCCAGAGACATAAGGTCAGTATTGCGCAATGCTTTGAGTCTTGGCTTTACAGTTCGTGAGTAATATTCTCTCTCAGTTTTGGTAAGCTCTTTTTTGTTTAGTAGTTTGAAAATTAGCTCACGTTGCCTATCTGTGAAAAGAAGATTTAGGGCATGAAGAAATGCTGCTTGCCTTTCGTCGTCCAGTCTCTTTGACAGGTTTTCCTGATTGGTCATTAGTTCGTGCACTACATAATTGCGATAGGTGTTTTCCAAACGATTACTGTCTAGGGTGACTCCATTACCAACTTGGAACTTACCTCTTTCAGAGAGTTTTGTTTGTACTTGTTCTAGGAGTCCAGGCTCGCTCTTCCTTAGATATTTAAGTAGTAATTTTCTATTGCTTTCGCTTTGTGGCACCCAGAGCAAAAAGTAGTACGTTATGGCTACCAGTATCCTGAATCGTTTTTGCAAACCCTTGGGTAGTGAATGTTCGCAATGCATTAGATCGAGGGATTCTCCTTGCATAAGCATGTTGCTCAACATAACTGGTACGCCTTCTAGTACTCGCCCGTCATTTGAGTTGAGTACCCTTGCCACGGCTGCCGCTGGGTCACTCTGCATTGGCCTTACAAGGTTGTACCCGTAGCGCTCAAGATCTCGGTATAAAAGTTCGTTGTCTACGGTATCCATTCTTCGCTCATTATTTTTAAGTTTGTGGCATCAATTGAACTCTCTTCTAGTTCTGCGATTAAGTAGTTCAAGTGTTTTTTGCATTTCGCTGGATCAATGTCGTAGCCTGCTGTTTCTTTGTAACGTTCAGCAAACGCTTTCAGGTCGATGCTTTCTGCATTTAAAATGGTCATACAATCTTGCCCATCTGTGGCGGTGCCTCTGAAGAGCTTACTAATCATTAGGTCCTGAGGCGTGAGGGTCCCAATAGTGAGATTGCCATATCTTTTTATGATTCGATGGTTGCCTGGTTCATGGATAGCGTCTAAGAGTTCGGTTTGAAAAATTCGTTGACCCCTGAATAAATCAAATATCCACGGACTTCCAGGGATAGCCCAACCAAACCCGGACACATTACTGTATCCTAGCCCTTTTAGGGCTTTAATAAGGCGTTGATAGTGCTCCGGGTCTGGTATGAGTAGATCAACGTCCTTTGTACTGGCTGAAAGTTCGTTTAGCGTGAGAGCGGTGCCTCCGCAAGCGACAGCAAGTACTTCACCTGAGAGTGCTTGCTCCCAGCTGTCTAAAAAATCTAGAAGATCTGTTTTGCTTATGGAAAAACGAGGGCTCATTGTATGTATATGTTCTGTTAGTTGTATGAAATCATACAACAATTGGGTTTGGTGGTCAAGTGTGTTGTACGTATATGTACAAAAACTGTAGGTTGGCATCCTGTTGTTGTATGTTTATTATCAAGGATGTATGAGTGTCTTATTTGGAGTTGTTAGGCTAGTCATCTTTGTTGCGCATTGGTTGGGTGAGGCACAGCATTGCCATTCCCAAACTCCTTTGCGAGAATTGACCATGGCGACCAAGAGTTTTCCAGTTTTTTAAACAGGGTGAGCATTTATGGCGGGACTAGACCAAGCTGCAGCGCTTGCGGTGATTGGCAAAAATATAGAGCAATATGGTCATCATAAATACGTGATTGCTGGTGGCTCCTTGCCTCGATTTGTTTACACGATTGGACTATCTGTGCCATCTGGATATGAGCTAATTATGTGTGGCAGTAGTTTTTATACCGATATGGAAGTGGTGCGCATTATGGATGCGGCGCAAGCACGGGTGATGGAGTTGCCGCCTCTGGAGATACCAACGGCAACGTTTAGCGTGGATAAGCTTGGCACCTTTTCAGTGCTCGTGGTTGATGTGTCCTGGTGTCAGGCTTTGCTCTTGGGTGCGCTCGACTATTACAAAGTCGGCTTTATCAACACCTTGCAGATTGTGCCGGACAAAGAGCATTGGACTATCGATGTGCCGGATCTCAGTCGTCCGTTTGATGCTGAGGACCAGCCTGTGTGGCGATGGCTTAATCAAGATTGGCTATTGCCTGTCCCAGCTAAATCCAGTGCAGTCACCAACCTGGACGCTCTGCGTGGGCAGACACTGACTGAGGTAGCTAGATGGGAGCCTGATCAATGGGAAATGTTTGCCGGGGCAGGACCGGATGTAGTGAGCGAGGATATCCGTGTCGTACCTCTTTGTGTGCTAGTCGGCAATGATGATAGCTTGCATAAAATAGTCTCGACTCTTGGAGTCGGTGAAGCTGTTTGGCGCGACGCAGAAGAGAAAGTCTGGCATCCCTGGACTGCGAGCGAGAGCTAGGCGCAACAGATTTTTGGATCTTTGCAGTGGACCAGTCTTGTGGCAGCCTCGCTATTAGGTCGGTCTCTTACGTTTGGGACCACGCTCCGCTTGCGCAATGAGTGGATCGTCTGGCCATGAGTGTTTGGGATAACGTGCTTTGAGATCTTTTTTGACTTCTGGATAGGTGTTTTTCCAAAAGCTGGCGAGGTCCGGTGTGATTTGTTGCACGCGGTAATTGGGTGCCAGTAGATGCACCAGTACGGGCTGTCTATTACGGGCAATTTTTGGTGTGTCTATCATGCCAAACAGCTCTTGTATGCGCACTGCGAGCACTGGCGCCTTACCAGCTTCGTAGGTCAATTTGATTTGATTGCCACTGGGTACAGGCATGCGCTCTGGGGCTTCACGCTCTATCTCTGAGCGCTGCTGGTGTGTTAGCTTTGCTTGTATCACTGCCAAAAAAGATTGTGCTTTTAGCTCCGCCAGACTAGAGCAGCCCATGCACCAGTCATCGAGCAGATCTACCCATGGTGTAGCACTAAACTGTGGTAGACCAAGCTCTGGCATTTTGTCCTGCAAGCAGGCAATGCGAGCCAGATATTGTCTGGCATCATCATCCACTAGTGCCTCCAGGTCCGCACTGGAAGCAAGAGCCTGAGCCAAAATAGTGCCTGCATCCATTTCTGGCGGCAAGGCTGCTACAGTCTCATCTATGATTAGATCGGCAAAACGTGTGCGCTTCATCGTCATGACTTTTTGTTTGCTACTGTCGTAAAAGGCATCGATAGTAGTCCCCAATAGTTCGGTGGGGAGCCAGCTCTTATCGATGGTCGAGGCTTGTCTGACTGAGGCTTCGGATTTGCCCAGCTCGACTAGCTCCACTGCGATAAACAGTTCACCATCTGAGACGGCGGATTGGTCTGTCAGTCTCACACCGCGACCGCCCACCATAAGTGCCTGGCGGCTGGCGGGTTGTCTCCTGCGGCATACTCTATCGGGAAAGGCCGCAAGAAGTATACGGCGCACCGCGTCATCGGCAATGGTGTCATGGGTAGTGGTGCTTTTGTCCTGACCGGACTTATGCTCGCCAGATTGCACAACTTGTTTAAAAAGCTGATCGGACGTTTGGATTATCCGTCTGGCGCCACCGATATTGATCTCGCCGACAATGGAGTGTTTTTGACCGCTTGCTGCGTAGTCCTCAAGTGCCCATACTCGGTCGAGTACGTCGGATGCTGATTTGTGTTGGGCGGTGAGGCTCTCTGGAGGTCGGCGGATTGGGTCGCGCTCAGAGAGGAGAGCGGCACAGAGAGTGGCGCGGCGGAGTTGTCCGAGGCTCTCGCCCTCGATGATCAATCTTGCCAGACGCGGTTGCAGTGGCATCCTCGCCATGCGTTTGCCTTGCGGCGTCAGTAGTCCGTGGTGGATGGCGCCGAGCCTCTCCAGTAGTGCCAGAGCGTGAGCTAATGCACTGGCTGTGGGTGCCTCAAACCAACCAAAGGCGGTCAGATCAGACTCGCCCCAGTCCAAAAGTTGCAAGACACATTCGGATAGCTCTACGCGTGTTATCTCTGGCTCGGTGTGCTCACTTAGTCCGAGGTGTTCGTTGGCGGTCCAGAGTCTCAAGCATTTGCCGCTACTGGTGCGACCGGCACGACCGGCTCTTTGGTCCGCTGCGGCTCTGGATATGCGCGCTAGATTGAGACGATTGAGTCCAAGCTGCCTGTCAAAACTATTGATGCGCGACATACCGCTGTCTACTACGGCGGTGACACCATCTATGGTGATTGATGTTTCGGCAACGTTTGTCGCCAGTATGATTTTGCGTGAGCTTTTATCTGTGAGGACACGTTGCTGGCTCTCCAGTGGCATCTCTCCATGCAGTGGCATGAGGGCAATTTGCTCGTCTTCTGCGTATGTTTTAAGCAGCTCTTGTGTTCTCAATATTTCATTGAGACCTGGCAAAAATGCAAGCACATGCCCGGTGCTTTCGTGGGCCATTTGTTTGACGGCTTCCGCGACTGATTCTTCGATGCGCTTTTTGACTGGCGTGGCAATATGCTCAATTGCCACAGGATAAGAGCGTCCTGCGCTCTCGATGATGGGGCAATCGCCGAGATATTTGCTCACCGGAGTGGCGTCAAGAGTGGCTGACATGACAATGATTTTGAGGTCAGGGCGCAGAGCTGATCGTACCTGGCTGACTAGCGCGAGAGCCAGGTCGCTATCCAGAGTGCGTTCGTGAAACTCATCAAAAACCACGCAGGATACTTGTTCTAGCATGGGATCGTCTTGCAGGCGACGCAAAAATACACCCTGGGTGCACACCAGTATGCGAGTATCTCTTGAGCAGAGGCGCTCATGTCTGACCATGTAGCCTATTTCTTGCCCTAGCTTTGTGCCGCGCTCATCAGATATGCGTGCGGCAGCAGAGCGCGCAGCTACACGGCGTGGCTGCAGTACTACAATTTGCCCAGGCTGTCCGCTAGCCAGATTGGCCAGCTTAGCGTCCAGTACTGCCGGAGGTATGCGCGTGGTTTTGCCGGCACCAGGTGCGGCGATGAGGACCAGCGCGCCTTTGTCTTGCAGCCTTTGCAGGGCGTCCGGGATAACAGCATCGATGGGCAGTGGCTTGAGCGGCATCTACTTTGACTGAGGAGGGAGTCAATTATAGAGCTATTTGTGCTGGTGCCTGTGATGTCCCTTTGTCTTTGTGGGATTATTCAATTTTTCTTGCCATTTATTTTGCAAGATAGCGATTGCTTGATCGCCCCTTTCTATCCCCCAAAAGCCGCCAGTGACGCCTGGTGACTCTGAGTCCAGATTGGAGCGGAACATCACATCCGTGCGATTCTCTGAATATGATTTTGGCTCGATTGGTCCGAAGTGTTTGTCGTCATAGGCGACTAACTCGCGCACTCCGTCGTTACTAAATACAAGTGCACGCTTGTCAGTGAGAGCATAGATAGTGTGCAGCTCTCGTTTGTAGCTGATGTATGGCGTTGTGAGCATGCCTATTCCTATCACCACAAAGGGCACTCCAAATAGCGCCATAAACCAGCTGCCAGGGCTCTTTGTGGCAATCGCCGAGGCTAACGCCGTGCCGGTCCAGACAAAGCTAAATAGACTCCAGACTATTGCAAATGGCAAAAACCATGCTTTGACCTGACCTTCGTGCCCTGGCTCAGGTTTGGCGACAAATAGTATTTGCTCATTGGCGTCTATTTTGTCGGCGGCTCGCACTTTGAGCTGTTGGCTCAGCTCTGGGGCGGGACTGCCGCTCTGGATGTATTCTTGCAGTGATGGTTTTTCTTGTGACGCTAGCCACCCACCGGCAAAAGGGCTGATTATGACCATTATCAACAGGGCAATGACTGGTCCTATCCAGTTGCTGCTTGAGTCAATCAGTTTTTTTGAGTAAGCGCTGCCAAGGCTATTGTAGGGGCTGTCAGCAGGGCTGTTATTTGAACTGCTGATAGAGTTGTTAGAAGAGCTTGTATCGGAGCTGCTATACGAGCTATTGGTGGAGCTGTCGGAGCTTTCGGGGCTTGTATCAGAGCTGCTGTATATGCTGCCAGAGCTTGAGCTTGAGCTTGAGCCAGAGCCAATAGCGCCATTGTCTTTACCAAAGCTTATAAACGGAGTATTGTCTTTGCCTGGAAATTTTTGGTAGGGATTATAGAGCAAAAACTTGATGCGGTCGCGGTCATAGAGTGCTGTTGTTTTGCTGGAGGTGACGTATCTGTGTAGTGGTACGAGATCCCCGTCATTGAGCCTAAACTTGACCTGGTATATAGCATCGCCGTCGCTGTCTTTGCTTTGATGTATCTCTACATCTTTTATGTTGCTGCAACTGATGCGGCGTGTGACTGTGCCGCTAAATCTTTTGCGGAATAGCACCATCTGGTTATTGCGGTCGATGACAGTCTCGTTGAGCCCTGACTTTATTACCGCTGCCACAAGTGCTACGCAAAGTAGACCCAGCCCTGATGTCACAAGCTTGACTTGTAGTGACAGGCTGGCGCTGTTGGAGGCGAGCCCCCAGGGCAGGATGGCAAAAAATATACCAACTAACAAAAATAGAACCAAAAAAATTAGCGCGATGATTGGTTCTCTGATTAGTACCGTGATGTTGTTTGCCGGGTTATAGCTTTCCTCTGATTTTATTTCGTATTTCATTTTTCTTCTTCTTCTTCTTCTTCTTCTTCTTCTTCTTCTTTATTTCTCTTACAAACATCATGCCCCCGGGCCGGTTAAGGTCGGGTGAAGGAAATGTTGGCAAGTCTCCAGTTGGTGTTGCCCTGAGTCAAAACCCCTCCGGGCAACCGCTGTCATTGCTGTATACTCTGGGTTTTTAAGGCAAGAGAGACATCATGGCAAGCAATAAGCTTTTGAACTTACTGGCAGTCGGTACATTACTAAATACCCTTTTTGGTGGTTGTACCTGGCAGTCGGCTCAAGCATGTACTGATTTTTTACTGCAGGCCAATGATCGCTCTGCCATTGTCGGGCGCAGTATGGAGTGGGGGCTCGATCTCGACTCACAGATTTGGCAGCACAATCGTGGGCAGTTGCGCACATCCACTGCACCTGACGGCAAGTCAGGAGTGCGTTGGACCAGCAAATATGGATACCTCGGGCTCGATGCTCACAGTATGCCGTTAGCGCTTGATGGCATCAACGAGAAGGGGCTATCGATGGGACAGCTCTGGCTACCAGGCACGGTCTATCAAAAGGTACCTGGCGATCACCCTGAGGTCGCCCTTAGTGTGGTCGATCTCGGGCACTGGGTGTTGGGTAATTTTGCCACCGTTGACGAAGTTAAAGCTGCCATTGGTGGTGTCAAAATCTGGGCACCAGAAATGGCTGACTGGGGTGGTATCCCCACCTGCCACCTGGCTTTGCATGACGCTACTGGTAAGAGTGTAGTGATTGAATTTGTTGGTGGTGAGCAAAAAATCTACGACAATCTCGGGCATGTACTCACTAATGCGCCTACGTTTGATTGGCATTTGACCAATTTGCGCAACTACATCAAAGTATCTGCTGCCAACGCCAGCCCTATCACCGTCGGGGACTCTGTTTTAGCACCGCCAGGGCAGGGTGGGGGCTTCCTTGGGATACCTGGTGACTGGACTCCGCCATCTAGGTTTGTGCGTACCTCAGCTATGCTAAATTTTGCCAAGCCAGCCAATAATGCCGCTGAAGGCATTACCCTCGCCCAGCATCTGCTCAACGCCGTCGACATCCCGCTGGGCGATGTACGCACGGCTAAGAATGATCTTGAGCACAGTGACTATACTCAGTGGGTTGTGGTCAAAGATTTGACTAATCGCGTTTTGTATTTTCGCTCATACTACAATCAGGCACTCTGCCAAATTGATCTCAAAAAACTGGACTTTGGCTCAGGCACCGAGTCTCGCAGGCTGATGGCTGTCTCTGGCGGCATCTCGTCACTCGATATGACCGATCTTTTGCCTGGCGCCAAAGGTGAGCCAAGCAAGTAGCATTGGGGCTTTATCCCTGACCTCGTGCAATTACAATCAACCCCGCGATAATCAGTGCTGCCCCAATTAGTTTGGGCGGTGTGATGGCCTCATGCAGCAGCAAAAACGCAAGAGCCACAGCCACAATCACACTACCTTTATCGATAAGAGCTACAGTAGAGACGTCGCCTAGTTTGATTGCTTTGTAATAAAAGACCCAAGATAGTGCGGTCGTCGCTGCCGATATCGAGAGCCAGAGGACGTTGACTGGTTTGATCAAAGCTAGATCGCTTTTGGGCACCACTATTGCGCCAAAAATGACAACAAATATAAAAACAAAGCAGGTGCGGATGATAAGACCAAGATCGCCTGAGATATTTTCCAGTCCCTTCTTAGCAATCACTGAGGTAAAGCCAGCAAAAAACATCGAGGTAAAAGCGTACATGACCCAGTTATTCATCGTGACCTCTAGTTTGCTATCAGGTGGCAGTTATTGTATTTAGCTGTGACTTGGTCTAGCTGTGGCTTGGTTTGACTTCTTCGCAAATGATGGCGCTATGGGTGCCACTTAGATGAGTGAGGATGACTGTCAGCTCTTTGCCGTCGCCCTTGATAGCTAGCGCTTTTATCAACTCTTCGGGAGAGAGTGGTGAGCCACGTTTTTTGACTACTACTCTTCCGCATTTTAGGGCTTGCAAGCTGCTTTTGAGTTTTTTGAGGCTAAAGGGCATGCTATCGAGTACGGCAAAGGAGCGCGCTGTCACTGCATCGGAGGGAGTGTCTCCGGTGAGGTAGGCTATATCAGGATCGATTTTTGTGGCAGCCAGTGGCTCTCCCAAAAGCCCTACCAGTCCCGCTCTTATTATTGCTCCATCTGGCTCATGGATGTAGCCTCGTGGTGTGGTGATGGGCAAGTCCGGGATGCCTGCTGCATCATCATAACTGAGCACATCATCGCCTTGTAGTAGCGTGGCGCGTCTGGCTACCTCTGGGCGTTTAAATGCTCCCAGCCAGAGTACTGCTTCTTTGACTTCGCCGGCTTGTGAGATTATCTCCACCTCAAAGTCCAGACCAGCTGCCCGGAGCTGCTCGTAGTCTATACCTGGTGAGACTTTGACGGCAGTGCCAGCAGTAGTTTTGAGCCAGTTGCGTATGGTGGATAGAGGCGGGCTGTAGCGCTCAGGGTCGTAAATACGTTTGCCGTTTTTGTCTCGCCTGCCCGGGTCAAAAAATACTCCGTCGTATTTGATCGTTGTACTTTGATCACCGCTACTGTTGCCCTTCGCCGCGCACTCTGCCTGACCGTCAAAGCTTGTCACATCCGACTGCCGCACTTGCAGTTTGTCTTGCACACCGCATACATGAGCGTTGGCGTGGGCTAATTGCAGTCTGGTCTCATCTAAGTCAAAGCCAGTTACATCAAAGTATTGAGCCAGAGCTATGGTATCACCGCCAATACCGCAGCATAGATCTGCTATCCTGGCGTCCTTTGGCATGGTTGCCACAAAGCGCCTGGCGCGATAGTTGGCTATTACTTCGCCACTGGATTGCTCCAGCCCATCTCTAGTAAAAAACATCTGATCGGCGCGCCCATATTTGCGTTGTCTTACCGCTCTTTGCCTGGCTTGTGCCGCCTCGATTAGAGCAGCTGTTGTCGTCATGTCAAAGCGTTTGCGCAATGAGCTTATCAATTTAAGCTCATTGGCTGGCAGTATAGGTGTTTGCGTCAGCTCATCGAGAGCTGCGCGCCCTGCCTGGGATAGTAAAAAACTGACTGCCGCTAAATCCATAGTGCTGATTATACTGACTCGATTGCAAATAAATAGCGCAGAGTATTATTCTGCGCTACTTATAAATCGCAATTTGTAATGGCTCTATCTATTATTCGTTGTCTGGTATGGGTGCGCCTTCTGGCAATGTATTGCCAATGCGCTGATGGCGCTCGGCTGCTCCGCTTGTGTAGTAGCGTTCGCCACTAAGTCTGCGCAGGCTCGATTGCTTTTTGCCTTTGGTGTCAGCTTTAGCGGTTGCTTCGGTCTTGCCTGTTGATTCGGTCTTGTTTGCTAGTTCGGCCTTTGTGTTCGATTCTGCCTTGCTAGTAGATTGGGTATTGGTAGCCGCATCGGACTTGGCTGGAGCTGGAGTCTTGGCGGGCTCTGCTGACTTTTGCACCGGTGTTGGTGCATCGTTATCCGGGATAGGAGCGCCAGCAGGCAAGACATTGCCGACATACTGAGTGCGCTCTGCTTTGCCGCTTGTGTAAAAGCGCTCGTTGATTATGGACGGTTCTACTTGAAAGAGATTGAGATCTCTATTGCCTTCAAAACGTCCCATTTCACCAACTTTTTTGGCATTGTCTGCCAGAGCTGGGAGGGTTGCTAGTGTCAGCAATGTCGCCAGTGTGGCAATGTTTTTATAGTTCACGGCTCAGTAGCCTCCAATGTAAGTTTTACTGTGCGCTAATTTACTTTGGCGCAGTATATCCCCTTGTTAACGGGATGCCAGTGTGTCTATATTTTCGTGGTGCGTCAGTTAATCTAAGAGCTCGGCAATTGGCGGTGAAGAATGGCAAGAGAAGCTGCTTTTGTAACGGTACGCGGTTTTGTCAGGGGGCTGGGCATAATGCAATTGTGTCAACTGTGTAAGTCCATGGTAACCAAAAAGTCCACCGCAAAAGCCTTGCTTGCATTGACCGTGCTGGTCGTACACTTAGCCCCTGTTATGGCTAAAGAGTCTGATAATGCTTTTAAGCGCTTGATTCCGACTCTTGATGTTTTGCCGGCGCCAGTCAAACTGCAGGCCAGTATCCAGCAAAATGTCTCGGCTATTTTGCCGACCAATATTTTTGGCTACGCTCAAAAACCAGAAGGTAATACCGCACTGGTCAGTTATGTTGCTCCGGGCTCCGATGCTTATAAGCATGGTTTGTTGCAAGGCGACCGCATTTTGGCGGCTCAAAGTGGTCCAGATGGTATGGCATTGATTGTTGAGCGTAACAAAAAGCGCTACTCCTGCACTTTTAACACACGCAAACCAGAGCTGGCAGCTGATAGCCCCGCACTCAAAGGCAAAGTCGCCAATGCGCAGGCTTTGCTCGACTACCAGCTGGTTTTGTTGGTAGATCGATCTGCCTCAATGCGCACTAAAGACTGTCCTGGTGATATTAGCCGCTGGCAATGGTGCCGGGACAATACTCAGAAGCTACTTAACCAGAGCTTGGCTGCTACAGCTAGTAACCTGTCGATTATTGCTTTTGACACCAGCTACAAAACATACGAGCGTAACAATCAAGATAGTTTGGGGCAGATTTTTCGCGACGAATTGCCAGATGGTGAGACTCTCATGGCGCCTGCGTTAACCGAGGCATTTCGCCTGGTTTATCGGCAGCTGCAGAATGCTAAGCCCGCCATGGTCGTTGTTATTTCTGATGGTCGTCCCACTGACTTTGATCAGGTCAAAAGGCGCTTGATCGACCAGTCTAATACACTCATTAAACCAGAGCTTTTACGGGTTATGTTCTTTCAGATTGGTTCTGGCGAAAACTCCCTTGCTGAGCTGGATACAGGATTAGTGGCGCAGGGTGCAAAGGCCGATCTGGTATCAGTTACCCCATTTACAAAAGTGGATAGCCAGGGCATTGCCACCACTCTAGTGGATGCTGCACTGCAGTCGCAAAAAGCACAGGCTGATAAACTAGCTGCCCAAAAGTCGCACGGACTCTCGGGCAATGTCCAGCAAGACGCACAGTCGTTAGCGCGGCGTGCTGCTGCCAATCGATTGGTGGTTATTCCTCAGGTAAAAGCCCATGCGCCGGAGGGTCTCGGACTCAATAAAACAGTCAAGGCTCACGCTGTTGCTGGTAATCGTATAGAGCCTGTAAAGCCTCATCCCACTGGTGTTGTGGCAAATAATGCCAAGGCTAAAAAAGTAGAGGAAGTTGATGAAAAGGAAGTCGTGCGGCGCGAGCGCGCTAATCAGACTTATAAATATTAGTAGTTAATGTGTCTCTTGCTTAAATGAGATCTTTAGCGTTGGAGCGGGTAAGATGCTTTAGATATCTGCCAGAGGCTCTATTGCCAGGATAAAATGACAAGCGCTAGGGACATGTTTTTAAAATTGTTTGCTATGAGAAAAAACCAGGCTTTTCTCACAGTAAAGACCCGTTTTGGTGCCGCAATTTGTGCTCTGGGTCTTACTATTTTGAGTACTGCGGTGCCTGCTGAGGCGCGACGTGCGTACTCAAGTTATGGCGATATCGACGAAAAGACTCTGGAAAACATTTTGAACGGCAAGTCGCCAGCAAAAAAAGCTGCCAGACCAAAGCCTAAGCGTCGTAAACCTGTATCATCTGCTGCATCCAGCTCGGCATCTGGTGATAAAGCTGTGAATAGTAGTGGCTCCGCTGCTACAAGTGCCGCTAGCTCGTCGTCCAGTAATCAGTCTGGTAATCAGTCCGGTAATCAGTCTAGCAGTCAGTCTGCCAATCCAAATGCTGCTTCCTTTGCCGCTCTCGCTCCTGTGCCTACTTTGCAAAAGGGTAGTCTTAAGGGGCTGAGTAAAAAATTGTCGGCTCTTGTTGAGATGTCGCCGCCTACATCGCTGGATATGGACAAGGAGCAAGCCCTCTCTGTGGGCTCAAAATGAGGCAAATTGAGTTTAGTGGGCAACCCTGAGTGGAGTGTAAATAAGCAATCTGAAAGTAGATCATGGCTGAAGAAGTAGACGATAACGACAATCTAGAGCCGGTTACGGAGGGTGTCTCTAACGAGCCTCCTGCTGTTTTTGCTGCTGGGCAAGCACCTGTCAATCTCGCTAAAAAAACTGCCAATAAGCTTGATTGGATGATGCCTGATTATGCCGAAGAAGACGCTCGTGGAGAGGGCAAGGCAATTGCCGGTTTAGCCGAAGAGTTGCAGTCTACTGCTGCTCAGACTGTTTCGATGCAAGGCAACGATGGCAGTGCGGTACGTAAGGCCCCACCCGTGACTTTTGCTGAAGAATTTCAAAGTGCACTACAATCTGCTCCGGCTCTAGACCTTCAGCAGATGCACCAGCCTGCCGACCTGGCTCAGTTGCAGCAGGAGCAAGCGCAATTGCAGCAGGGGCAAAGTGGTGCCCAGGCAGTGTTGCCGCCGGCTGTAAATCCTGCTGTCCCGGCCCCGCTACATGTAGACCACAGTCAGCATCAGTCAATCGACGAGTTTAAGGCAGCACCTTCTTCTATCCATTTTCTCAAACCACCTGAGGGGCGTGTTTTGCCTCCTGAGCCGGATGTCGAGGAATCAGCTACGCAATTTGTACAATTGCCAGAGTTGCCGCGCTCGCTAGATACGCTCAAGCTGAATGAGGCTGGACCAATAGCACCAGCTCCCACAAGACCTGTCTATAGTAAAAAGAGTGATGGCTCAGAAAAGCTTGTCTCTCCCGACCGGCTCCAGACGCCGCAACCGGATGCTGGTGAAGGCACTGCGATTGCACCGGCCATTGGTCAGCCGCCGCCTGCTCCAGATCTCCAGGATGCTGATGTGGCAAGCGCCAAGCCTGGATACGCACCTCCCGCTCCTCAGTTTGCGCCGCCACCAGCCCATTTTGAATCTCAGCAAAGCCAGTCTCAGTCTGCGCCAAAATCTATTCCAGCCGATAGATCTGTTGGCTCAACCCCCGCTGCCCCCGCTACAATCCCTGCTGCCACCCCTGCTGCCCCTGCTGCAACCCCCGCTGCAACACCGCGCAAGAGCCGCTTGCCGCGTTCGATTGCTGCACCAGACGATGTTGATGTTGAGCCAGAGCTAGAGCCAGTGCCTCACGGTCGGTCATTTCGCAAATTGCCGCCATCGCGTACATCGGATGCACCTTTGCCAATTGAGCGCAGTTTGCAAAGTCCCAGCTCCAAAGTAGCGATAATCATCGCTGTCAGTGTGCTTGTTGGCGCTGGTGTTGGTGTGGGATTTTTGGCTAGTATCAAAAAGCCTGCTGATGCACCTGATACTGCTGGCAGTGCCACTGCTGGTATCTCATCGAGTATGCCTGCTGGTCGCTCAACTGCTGCCCGCACTATTGACGCAGCTAGCTTGCTTGGTACCAAAGGCACTGGTGGTGAGAGTGGAGCTGCACCAGGAGCGACTTTTGCCCCTGTCGATACAAGGGATCTTAAGTCTATCGATGCAGCTCGGGATGCCGGTGCTAAACAGCTCCTTGCTGGTAATTATGAGGGCGCGCGCAAATGCTATACGGCTGCGCTGGCTTTTGATGGGCATGATATGACCAGTCTGCATAAACGTGGTCTCTCTAACTATCTCCTGGGTGCATATGCAGTGGCACTTATTGATCTCAACAAGGTCCTGGAGCGCGATCATCGCTACATCCCGGCGCTATTGGATAGGGCTGCTGCCTATTACAAGCTTGGTGAATACAAAAAGGCTCAAGCTGATTACGATCTCGTCTTTGCTGTCGACCGTGGCAATCGCTTTGCACTCCTGGGTCTCAGTCTTTGTAAGAGTAAACAAAACCTCAGCGAAGAAGCTCTTAAAACATTGAGCCGTCTCACTTTTGGCGATCCTGGATATGTCGGCGGCTATGAGGCTGCTGGTTATGAATTTATCAAGACTGGCGATTATCAAAGAGCTGCTGTGGCTTTTAGCAAAGCCCTCAATGTTGCACCAAACAATGACAATATTTATGCCTTGCGGGCGCGCTCTTATTTACTAGCTGGGGACAAAGCTCACGCAATTGAGGATTACAATAGGGCCATAGCGCTTTGCAAAGATTCTGCCAGTGCTGTCAATTATAAGCATGACCTGGCTGTAGCTCAGGGCGCTAACTAGTGAGCAATTAAAACTTGCGGTTGAGGCAGCTTTCGATTCGTTTGAGAGTCTTTCTAATTACTGTTTTTTCTTGCTCCAGTCGCTCGGTGCTGTCGCCAAAAGGCAGGCATAGCACGCTTGTCGCTTCGTATAACTCAAGGGCTGCCATGGCTCTGGCTGTCAGTTGGCCTTCCAGGCATCTTTTGTAGATGCTAAACCAATTGCTTTTGGTGCCGATAGTGTCATAAATTTGAGAGAGGAAGAGGTTTTCGCTTTGGGAAAGTATGCGGTACTTGAGTGCAATAACAAGCGGCAGAGCCAGTGTCAGTCCCATCAGTCCGGCTAGCAGGCGTCCTTGTCCTTTGAGGTCGCTTACAATGTCATCGTGTTTTAGAGCGCCTAATATTTTGTGGACTTCTTCGGCGTTGCCAGCCAGGTGATAGCTTGCCTGTTGATCGGCTCTTGTGGTTAGAGTTTCGGACCATTCAAAGTGCAAAGCGGCCGTTTGTATCTTGCTGAGAGCACCGCTGGTAGTGTCGCGCAAGATAATGGCGCGCCGCAGTCCCTCTATGTTTTGAATCGCTTTGATCGGGTCGCTAAAGCTCTCCATGGTCTCAGTAATCGTAGTTACTGTGGTGCTGACCAGTCGCTCTTGCCAGAATGATAGCTGGTAGCTATCTGGTTTTGCTTGCTCGGCAAAAAACACCAGGTCGATATCGCTAAAGATATCGTGGCTGCCTGTGGCGCTGCCTACGAGCATTGCGCCGAGATAATCTGGCGAGTCATATTGCTCAACCAACTGGGATAAATCTGGTGGATTTTGGAGCAGCACGTCGCTTTTGTTTGTTGGCATATTACCGCTCTTAGTTTTGTGGGAAGAACAAATAATCGCTGCCGTCCTGATTGGGACGGATAATCACTACTTTGCCCTCACTTCTTTTGGGGCGTCCGCTTTTGTTGAGACCCATATACATATTGGTGACGATATCGTCTGCCACTGCCCGCTCCCTATTGCGATTGCGTTCCAGGCAGACTTCTAGTGGCACATCTAAGAGCCAGAGCTGCACATCGCTGTAGTTAAATTTGCGGGCGCGCTCCAGAATTTGTTCGCGATGCTTGGGGTTGAGATTGGTGTTGTCGACTACTATGTTTTTTTCTTCTTGCATGGCTTGTTCCATGCGTTCAAAAAATATTTTAAATACGTCTTCGGGATTGCCCTGCGCGTCCTCCTCGCCATAGAGTTCCTGGCGGATAGAGTCGGCGTTCATGCAGTGGTAGCCCTTGGCGATGATGCGTTTGGCTAATGTCGATTTACCCGAGCCCGGGATGCCTACCATCAAAATCAATTTTGCCATTGCCTGGTAATTCTCGACTTTCGCTTTGATCTGTTTTAGTTTTGCTTTGACACTTGCTAGAGTTTTAGTTCTTTTTTTGCTTTGGTTTGGTCGATGTCTTGATCCATTTTACCCAGATACTAGAGAGTGCCAGACTCATCACAAAATATATGACCAGCATAATGCTGCGTTTATTGATCTGGTCATTGGTCTGCAAAGAGACTTTGGCATCAAGCCAGGGATTTGTATAAAAGGTCAAACCCACAAAAAGGAAATATCCGGCAGTGGATAGATAGGCCGCTCTTGCCCACTTAGTAAATTGGCGCCAGGACCAGATTGCCTGGGTCAGATAGCCGGTGCCAAGGCAGGCTATCGAAAGTCCGTAGTGCTGATAGCGTCCCAGGGTAAAGTGGCGCTGCAATGGGGTCATGATAATGCAGGTGGCAATGATGCCAAAGATGATAATCATGCGATAGCGGTAGGTGTCGCTTAGCAGAGACTCTTTGGGTTTTTCGTCTTGAGCAGTTGCTTCTGTTTCTGGCGTTTCGCTCAATTGTTGCCTCCAGTCAGCGGCCCGGTAAAAGCTTACGCCAGTAGTAGAGAAACAATCGACATGCGAGTCAATACGCCATTTGTAACTTGCTTGAGTATAAGACTGTATTTGGGATCGTCTGCCAGGGCTTCGGTGATTTCGGTGCCGCGGTTTATTGGTCCCGGGTGCAAGATGCGCACACCAGGCTTGGCGCCTTTGATTGTCTCGTGATCGAGTCTGTATCTAGCGCAATACTCGTCTATTGAGATTAGCCCCTGCTCCTGGCGCTCCATCTGGATGCGCAAAGAGATGATAAAGTCCGCGTCGGCAATGGCGCTATCCAGCTGGTGGTGCACGGTGGCGCCATAATCAGGCATGGCAAAGTCCATCGGCACAAGCGTCTCTGGACCGGCAAAATGTACTTGGGCTCCCAGGTTTTTGAGCAGCCATAGATTGGAGCGAGCCACGCGGCTATGCAAAATGTCGCCTATGATGGCGATTTTTTTGCCTTTGAGAGTATCGGCTTTGAGACTGTTTGCCACTGTTCCGTCGCTTTGCAATTTGGGCAAACAATCCAGCGTCTCAAGCATGGTGTAGAGATCGAGCAGCCCCTGTGATGGATGAGCGCTGGCTCCGTCTCCGGCATTGATGATGGAGAGTCGGGCGTCTGCTCCGTGCTGTAGTTTGATAGCGGCGTTGCTCTCAAGTGCTAGCTTGGCTTGAGTGCCTCCCTCACTGTGGCGCATGATGATGGCATCCACACCCATAGAGTATAGATTGGTGGCTGTGTCCAGCAAACTCTCGCCTTTGGCGGCCGATGATGTTTTGATATCGAGATTAAGGACTGTCGCTCCGACTTTGCGCGAGGCCAGGTCAAATGAGCTTTTGGTGCGTGTGGAGTTTTCGTGAAAAAGGGTCGCTACAGTCCGTCTTGACAGTATCGCCAGTGGTGGCATCCTGTGGGCCTGGACTTGTTTGAAATGCCCAGTCAATGCCAGATGGCTTGAGACTTCGCCCAGTGTCAGATCTCTAGTATCAAGGAGGTGCTGTCGGGCGTGCCAGGCTTTTGCTCCCGCCTCCTTAGCCAAAAAGGCACTGATGAGGTCACCGGCAACTTCTTTTGATAATGTCTTTGTCATGCTCAAATTATGGATATGCCGCCTGCTCTATGTCAAACGCCTGACGGCTTTATTAGCCATTTTGTAGATAAAGATTTAAAAGCGCTCACAGAGCGTCTGTATGGGTTGCCAGGGGTGGGGGTTGTCAGCTACCATTTTTGTTGGTCAGTAAAGCAGTCTGGCTGGCGTTTATAAACTGGTGAGGTAGTACCGATGGCTGATGCAGAGCAAGTAGAAGGCGGACAGCGCGCCCAACGCAACACAGGTAGCTTTGCCACAAGGCTTTTGCAAAAAGCCCTGGACGATCGCAAAAAGACTGATCCCAATCTAAAAGTGCCAGATCAAGTCCAAGCTCAGGTAAAATCAGAAGCTGCCGAGAAAGAATTGGTTGGTGCCGGTTCTAAGTAACGGCAACATCCCTTTCACAAGTATTGGATTTAGTAGTGCCAGCCTCTTACTCAGCTGAGGAAATTATCGAGCTGACTCAAGGGCGTATGGCGCAGGGCATGGTGCCGGATGACGCCGGTGCTGTCACTACAGACACACGCGTGCCTCTGGAGTCCACCTGGTTTGTGGCACTGGTGGGCAAAAATTTTGACGGGCACGACTTTATTGGGGATGCCTTTTGCGCTGGAGCACTGGGTTGCATTGTCGAGGACCGCGGTAGTTATCCAATTGCCGCTACGAGTTTTCCTTTGATTGCAGTTGATGACACAGAGGAGGCTCTGGGTGCCCTTGCCAAAAACTGGCGCAAGCGCACTCTCAAAAAGCTTGCTCTAGTGACAGCGTCGTCTTTGAGCGAGCCCAGCCCTGTGGCACAGGCATTGGCGCAGCGGACATTGAGACAGCAGACTGCCAGTGAGCCTGCCACCGGTGGTGCGGCAGTGGACTCTGAAGATTTTGAGCCGGACGAGGCTTATGTGGACTGGCGTAAAAATGTCAGCGAGATTTTGTGCGGCTTCCTTGGTCTTGATGATGATTTGCGCTATGTGGTCGCAGATTTTGCCCCCAGTCCGCTTGATAAAGCGGCATGGTTGGTCGAAATACTCAAGCCGGATCTGGTCATCATTACTGGCGATGGCTATCAATATGACAGACTGAGCGGGTCTCATCATCTGCCAGCTGAGGTCTTGCGCTCAATTGTAGGTGCTGTAGCCAGACTTGCTCCAATCAAAGCGCTAGATAATGACCACGGCGCAGTCAAACCTGTTATTAAGGCGCATGCACCGCAGGTAGTATGCACAGATGCCGAGTTGGCACAGTCACTGGGTGTCAAACATGTAACTGGTGTGGATGATATTGCTGTCGCGCAGGCTCTGGGCCTAACGCCGACTATGCCGTAGCGCGCGGCTTATCAAAGATCTGTCTAAAGCCTGATATCAAAACATAGAGGTTGCGAGTGAGCCACATGGTGCCAGGCAAAATATAAAAGACACAGGCAAATTTGCCAAAAGGCAGGTTTTTTAGGATCATCGGGATGGCATCTGGTCCGTAATAACGATCCTTAGCCTCGTCAATCAAAAAGAGCGACCAGGGCGACTTGTCGAGGTCCTCGATCAAGCGTGCCGCACGTGGGCTTTGTGAGTCTCTATCCACAAAGGTAAAAGCACCTTGTCTGTCCCAAACTTTTAGGACGCAAGCAAGCGATCTGACCACCGAGCAACGCTCGTCGCAGACAATCGTAAATGAAAGGGCTTCCGGGGCATACTTTGTTGTCATGTCCATACAACGCCCACCTTTGGTGAATAGTTTTGCAATGAAACAAGTTTAACAGAACAATAGCTATCTTTTACACCCTATTTGGTGTCAATTTGAGCCATTTTTATATACACGATTGAAATATTGAACTGATGTTATACCTGTCGATGTCAAGCGCTTTTAAGTTCCTAGTATTTCCAAAAATTTGTCTGGATTTTGCCAGTCCACAGTAGCCACCCTTGCCAATTGGGTAGATTAATATCCTCAGGAAGCCGTTTGTTGAGATTAGTCATGTTTGTTGATGAGTTCAAACTCTTTACCGAAGTAATCATGCCGTTTTTGCGTGAGCACTGGCACGAAATAGACCTGTCTGGTGGCGCCAGCGGAGAGAGCGATGGACACCTTACCAGAGCTGAGTTAGAAGCCGCACGGGTGCGCCTTATCGCCCGTGGTGATGAGCATGGTGCGGACATACTGGCTGACCTTTTAATGCGCTATGAGGCGATTTGTGCGGCGTTTGTGGATGGTGGCGGCAGCCAGGATGAGACTGCTCTGGGTATCTCTCGCCACGACATCTCTGTATACGCTCAGCTATGGGACCCCGATTATCGCAAGCGCGACGGGCAACCTATGCCCTTTGAGTGGATGTCGCAAAAAGATGTCGACGACGGCAAGTATTGGTAATGCAATTATCGGACTCTCAAAGCCCTGCTCACAAAAGCCATTTAAAACGTATCGGTATTGTTTTGGCGGCGATTTTACTGCTCGGTGCTGGAGTTTTTGTGGCGTCGCGCTATAGACCGCTATTTAGAGTTGATGCTACCACCAAGGACTTGGGCAAAGTGGCTGAGGGCGAGGATCTGGTAGCTACTTTTGCAATTTACAATGACGGACTTAAGCCGCTAAAAGTCTTTGATGTCAAAACTGATTGTGGTTGTACTGATTTGTCCTGGCAGTCCAAATTAATTGAGCCTGGTCAGTCAACCAAGCTCACCGTGCATATTGACACCACAATGAAGCAAGGAGCAGTAACCAAACAAATACGCTTTAAGTCAAACGATAGCAATTATAGTTTTGGTGCACTCAATATGCTTGTTGATGTCGAGAACATGCACACCATGATGGGTGAAGGCGGTAAGGCTAAAATATTTACTGCTGAAAAATGCGCGCATTGTCATGTCGACAATGGAGTTGGTGCTTTTGGTAAAGACCTCTTTGAGGCTGATTGTGCCATGTGCCATCGGCGCCAGGCAGAAAGCAAAATACTTGTCGGTCCTGAAATCGAAAAAGTGGAGTATAAGGACGCCGCCCAAATCAGACACATGCAAGAGGTGATTAGCTTTGGCAGCAAAACCCACCGCTCCATGCCAGGCTTTTTAGCAGAGGCCGGAGGTCCTTTGACAAAGGAGCAAGTAGACTCTATCGTCGATTATCTAAAATTGCAAAAGAAGTAAATGAGGTGTGCCTGCGGCGTGAGCAACTTGCAAATCCAAAATTTGTCAGCGGCAGTCAAAGAGCATAAAGATGTAGTTAAGCAAGTAGCTGATTTACTCCTTGCTAATTTTGCTACTCCTGACGGCTGGCCTACAATCGAGTCGGCGCTGTTAGAGGTGCAGGAGTCTCTCGCCCCTGACCGCATCAGCCGAGTCGCCCTCGATGACCAAGGAAATGTTATTGGCTGGATCGGTGGCATGCAAGATTACGATGGTCATGTATGGGAGTTGCATCCCCTTGTGGTTTGCGCCAATAGTCGCGGTCAAGGTATTGGTCGTGCGCTTGTGCTTGATCTGGAGGACATCGCCAGAGCCATGGGTGGTAAGACAGTGATGCTGGGTACTGATGATCTGGACTGTGCCACCTCGCTAGGTGGCGTCGATTTGTACACCAATTTATGGACCCACATAAAAGATATAAAAAACCTGAGACGTCATCCCTATGAGTTTTATCAAAAACTCGGTTACTCAATTGTTGGGGTGGTGCCGGATGCCAACGGTCCTGGTAAGCCGGATATACTTATGGCTAAAAGCTTGGATAAAAACTAAAGCTGCGCGTCGCGACTGTCAGCCATCTTTGCCGCTATCGACTCGTGCTGTCTTTGTGACTGCGCTTAAGGTAATTTTCGACTGTATTGTTGCAAGCATATTGCACACCTTTGAGTGTGGCCATGGCGCAGGTCGCATACAAGAGGCATAAAGCAAAACTATCTGTTTCCATATTTATTACTCATAGAGCCAATATCATCTTGGATCTCAAGCTGTCAAAATGGCATCAAAATGCTATTGGCTGGTGTCAATAAAACATCAAAGTCTCTATTTACGGTGTTGGTGTCACCAATGTGCCACCGGGCATAGATACACTAAACTTGTCCAAAGTCTCCCCGCTTGGGGTAGACACAAAGGTAGCTCAGAGCACTTACTATGGTTACGCACAAGCCAGACAATGCAGAAGCAGCAGTTGTACCAGCTCAGGTAGAGGGTAGGCACACACAGTTGAGTGCTGAAAATGCTGGTGTATCAATGACCAGTGTGGATACTAATGCTGCCCATAGAGCTATGAGAACGGCTGCAAGCGGCGGCGAGGGGTTGGGCGATCTGGTGATTACCGGAGCTTCTACCAGGGATCGGACTACAGTGGGCAATGATTCAGCTACGACAAAGGACCGTGCTGCCGCAGGTAAAGACACAGCCAAGCAGCCGGAATGGCAGCCTAGCTTGAAGAGCGACATTTTTAACGACTTTACTATCGAAGGCAAAAATAAGTACAACGTATGGGCTGGTCGCGAAGCTCGTCGCCACAATCTGGTCGAGGATGAGAGCAAAGACAATACCGAAGAAAACGCTTTTAGACATGCACTAACATCTGCAATCTACAGTATGAAATATGGCTCTACAGCCAGTCTTGAAATGGGCTGGGCCAACGAGCAAAAGGACTTTAACATCGTCACCTCTTTGAGGGGCAAAATTGATCTGGCTAAGATTGCTGACACTAACGCTGACCTTTTGAATAACCGCTCAGGTATAGAGATAGCGCAGCGCCTGGTACGCGAAAAAGGCGAAGGCAATGTTACTATCAAAGACCTTGAAGATGCAGTAATGAGAGATTTGCGGGCCGGGAAGCTTGTCACACATCCGCAGCAAGAGCTGCGCTCCGGCCGACTGGCTCCGGAAATGCTCAGTTATCACCGCATGCCGGGCTTAATCCAGTGGGAAGCCCAAAATGGTCCAACCGAGTCTGACCGTGCTCGTGCACGCGAGATTTTGCAGCATAGAGGCATTAAGTAGGCAACGGCGCAGCAGGCGGAGTTTTTTACTTTTGCTGTGAGTCGATTTCGAGTAAGTCGATTTTTTCTTTCAGTTCTGGGATAAATTCATTTGTTGCATCAATAGCGGCTGCTTTTGCCAGGCTCTCTCTAGCTGCCTTAGCATCTTTGGCGGCAATGTTGGCGCGAGTGAGGTGCAGCCAGCCATTGATATAGTTAGGATTGATAGCGAGTACTTTATTGGCGACTTCTATCGCTTCTTTGATTTTGCCATGCTCGGTGTAAATAGAGCTGAGATTGCCGTATGGCCATTCAAACTCTGGTGCGCGCTCTATGCATAGTTTAAATGTCTCGATAGCATTATCTTGATCGTTAGAGTGCATCTGGTGGTAGCCCAGGATGTTGAGATTAATAAACTCCTGTTCGACAGGATGGCTTGGGATATAAGCCTTTAGATAAATACTGGCGCGTTTGCCAACGCCATCCGGGTCTGCTTCGATAGCCATATTTAAGGCTGCGCGCGCTTTTTCGGTCCAACCGAGGCGTTTGTATTTTAAGCCCTGGTCGTAATACTGCTGTGCTTGCTCACTGTTGGATTTAGCGGCATCGGGTTGGCTTGCCTCTGGTGTGGGCAGTGCAGTCTCGCTAAGCTCTTTGATATTTTGGCTTTGAGCACTCCAGAAAAACATCTGGCATGCCGCCAATAGAGGCAGTGCTAGCAAAGCAAATTTACGGGACAAAGAGGCGTCTTGAATGGCGATCATTTAACTGCCTTTTTAACTTTAAGGGTAAATTTTGCTGCATTTGGTGTATGACTTTTACAGGGAAATTAACGGCCTAGGCGGTCAATTTTTCTATAAATTGCTACTTTGATTTTACTACAGAGTAAATTGTCCACCCTGAAAGGAATTGTTTTGGCGTCATTTGCATTTTGGTCAAGACGGTCGCACACCTTACGAGGTGTTCTGTCACAAACGGCACAATTTAAACAAAGCGATGCTGCTGCAAATTACAGCCGTCCGCGTGCTGCTTTTGCCCTGCTGTCATTGCTTGCGCTAGCAACTTGCCTCAATCCGTTTGACTGTTTACCCGCTGCTGCAAAAGCTCCGGGCAAGGGCGAAATGATTTTGTTTAAGGCCACTGGCTCGATGTGGGGAGCTACTTCAAACCGCTTTAGCGAGCATGCCTTTAGTCTTAAATCTAATCGTGGTGTGGCACTGTGGCGCGATAGTGACCCTGACAGGGTGACGATAATAAATCCAGAGAACAAGACGTATCTAACTGAGCCAATGGTTGAATATCTGGGTGACAATCACTATGGCATAGAGGTGCCAATCGTAGTTGAGGACTCCAAGGTCGGACAACATGCAGCTCTCGATGGACATCCCTGTCTGGAGACCGTTTTTTTAGTTAAGCCCCATGCACGCAGGGGCGGTAGAAGGCATCGGGGACTTTTGGAAGGCAAAGAGGCGATGCTAAAGTCTTTCAACAAAACTTCCACTGGTCCACTCAAAGCGTCTGAAGTGAAAACAAAAACTGCTATCTCGGGCGACACAAGAGCCAGGTCTGGGTCGTCCAATATTAAATCCAATTCTGAATCAGGCAAGAATTCTTCGGTCGCTGCGGCTTCAGATGGAAAGGCTGCAAATTTAATTGAGGTCGCACGGGTGGTCTCGCTTAAGGATATTGCCCTGCCGCCATCGATGCTAAAGGCCTGGACTACCATTATGTTGACTAATAGTCAGTCAGGATTTCCTGTATCACTGACGGTCAGACCAAGCTATGACTGGAGAGAGCCGGATAGGAAAATTGAACCAGTGCGCGCCCTGATTGAATACCAATCACTTAAATTTGTGCCTCTAGAGCCAAAGAGTTTTGAAATTCCAGCAGGTTTTAAAAAGGCCCAGGACAAATCGGCCTTTTACCTATCTGAGAGCGGAGAGCTAAAAG
Organism: Candidatus Obscuribacter sp.; assembly: GCA_016718315.1. GTDB lineage: Bacteria > Cyanobacteriota > Vampirovibrionia > Obscuribacterales > Obscuribacteraceae > Obscuribacter. The sequence goes on from JADKDV010000004.1 coordinate 554,892, forward strand.
CCAGCGATATTGATGATCTTTTCCGTGGCGAGCTTAAATAGGCTACGTGTTTTCCTTATTGTTTGGTTACATTAAAACAAGTATTGTTCAGGTATAGAAGGCTCTGAGCTTTCAAAGCTGGCTAGTTAAAGCTCGTACGGAACCCTTCCGAGGTCTGATGCAAGGACAATCTTTAGACTCAACCAGAGAACGCAGCGATGATGCGGCTAAGACTGCCAATTCGTCGATTAACCTGGTCGACCTGGCACTGTCCGATAAAGTACAGCCTGCTCCTCTCAAGCTCCGTGAGGCCGCTACCGCCGGAGCTGCTGCTGCCAGTGCCGGAGATGCAGCTACAAAAACTTGTAAGTCCTCGCCAGAGTACGAATCTCGCATAGATAATGTTGCCCGTCGCATATTTGACCCGGCAGCGCTAGGTGATTTGCAACAACTAAAAAGCAAGTACAACTGCGATATTCAGCGGACTGGCGATCCTATGCGCTATGTAAAACTGGCGCTCGACAAAGATGATAACGACCCCTATACCTCTTATTTGACGCCGAATGCTTACAAAAGTATGCTGGATTCGCAGCGTGGCAAAGTTGTAGGAGTGGGCGTGTCTTTTACTATGCCTACTGCCCGCCAGGACAAAGATGGCGAAAGACCACCACTAGTGGTGCAAAGCTATGATGCCACAGACGCGCGTGGTCGTGATCTCAAGCCTGGTGACGAGGTCCTATCAATTAACGGCGTAAGCATGCAAGGTAAGACCTGGCGCGACGGGCTGCGAGCCCTGGATGGACCAGAGCAAAGCAAAGTGTCCATGCAAGTTATGCGCGATGGAAAAGTCAAAGACATAATACTGACTCGCACCAGTGAAGACGTGCCCAACGTCACAACTGACGTTGTCGACGGCAACCTTGCTCATATCCAGGTTAAGTCATTTATGAATGACGATACCTCCAAGCAAATTGAAAAAGCCATTCTCGCAAATCCCAAAGCAGAAGGATACATTCTGGATCTGCGCAACAACGGCGGTGGCTTGCTAGATCAGGCTATGACTTCGGCCTCGGTATTTATCAGTGAAGGCAAAGTCCTAAACATCAAATCGCGTGTAGCGTCAGATCCCACTGCTCCCCGTTACGAAAACGATGTTTACAGCGTCGGCAAAGACGCTATTACTCTCAGCGTAAACGGGGCTGCGCCCAAGACTTATGCTGCGCGCCACCCTGACAGTGTACACAAACCAGTAGTTGTGTTGGTTGATCAGGGTACTGCTTCAGCGGCAGAGATACTCGCTGGAGCCCTCAAGGATACTGATGGCGCCTATGTAATTGGCACACCTACATTTGGTAAGGGAATTGGTCAAACAATATTTCCAGAAAGCTTCACCGGTGGTGCCACCAAAATTACAACCTTTAGATATTACACCCCGTCAGGTGCCTGGCCTGGTGATGGTCATGACACTCGCGTCGGTTTGCAGCCAAATCTGACTGTCATAAACCCGACTGCTGTTGAATTCAACACACCTCGCGACGGACAGATAAACGCCGCAGCAGCATATCTGCGTGCCCGTATCCAAGCTAACAGGCGCCAATAGTCTTCAAACCTGCATTGCATGAGAAATTTCAGGATAATTTCTCACATGATACATTGATTTTAAATGAGCTTGTCCCCGCAGCAAATTGATTGCTTCTATCTAGTGGCTCGCAACTTTTGCACTGGCAGCATGGCTTTGTTTAGTGGTGTTGACTGTATTGCTTTGCACTTTTGAGCTTGCTACGTGATTTTGAGCATGCGTTTTAGTTGTATGGCTTGTACTTGCTTTATGTGCTTTGATCTCGTGACCTGGTGTATGTGCTTTTGCAGAGTTGGCTTGAGCATGCAATTTGTGGTTTGCTGCTCCACTGGCAGGTGTTTGTGGGCCGACTAAATCTTTGATGAATACCTTCTTTGGTTCATAGTCGTTGCTGAACAGGCAACTGCCAATCAGAGCGATAAATCCAGCAAAGACTGCGATTGCCAGCACATAAAAAAATCCGCGAAATTCCCTGTCAATATGCTCTGCCTCGTGTTTCCAGCTAAAGGCTCTGCCATTAAACCAGTCTCCCATGCTGCAAAAATCGTTATATTTTCCGATCAGTGACATGCCTACAATTACGACCACTATGAAGACGAGAAAAGGATTTTCAAACATTTGAGTAGCCCAAAAGGGGAGTTGATGCGATCTTATCGGACCGGTACTTGACAAGCCTTGAAATTAACTCCGGCTTAATAAATACAGGATTTTGGACCTCTCTTACCGATGGCTTGCGCCAATGTGTGGCCTATTGCCATTGCCACACCATAAAGGGCGACTATCACACCGGCAAGACCAAACAAAAGTGCCGCTGCCAAGCTAATCATTTCGGTATCTCCGGGTGTATTGAGGCACCAATAAAGCCCCGGGAAGACAAAACCGAGAAAAGCCATAATCGCGCCAATCAGAATAACAATCAAAGACCCTTGCCAGGCGGGGTTACTGCTGGTTTTATGGGTCATAGCGCGGTCACCCTTGGCTCATTATCTGCACAGAGGCAATTGTAGCTGCACAAGGGCAATTGTAGCCATTATCTGGATTTTTGTTAGCAGGACATGTTAGACCCAGGCTGATACAATCAGCAGACTAATTTTTGGAGTAAAAATGCAGACAGAAGGCAAGCGTGTAGCTCTGGTAACTGGCGCCAGCAAAGGTATCGGCAAATCAGTGGCGATTGGTCTGGCCGAAGATGGTTATAGCCTGGTACTGTGCGCGCGCTCCGAGTCAGGACTAAAGGCCACTAAAAAGCATATTTTAGAAAAGTGTCCTGCTGTGCAGGTCGAAATCTACTCTCTGGATGTGAGAGACACTGCTGCTGTTGCCAAAATGATTGACGAGACCAAAAGTACGTTTGGGCGTATCGATATGCTCTTTAACAATGCTGGTATTTATCACACTGGCACATCCGAATTGTCTCTAAAAGACTTTACCGACATGCTAGATATCAATTTGAGAGCGCCTTTTCAGTTGATATCGCTGGTGGTGCCAATAATGAAAGCACAAAAGTCTGGACATATCATCAATCTCTCATCCCGTGCAGGCAAAACGGCGCGGGCTGCTGCTGGTGGCTATGCGGCCTCCAAGTTTGGTCTGGTTGGACTTAATGAAGCCCTCTACAAAGAGGTGTCTCAGTTTGGTATCCGGGTGACGGCGCTCTGTCCGGGTTTTGTTGACACCGAGATGGGCAGTGTCTCTGGACTCAGTGCCAAGGAAATGATCAGCCAGGACGACATCGTCAAAACTGTGCGTTGGCTCGTTAGTTTGTCCAGTGCGGTCTGTATCCAAGATGTTTATTTTGAGTCAATTAAACAGGTTGATGGATAGTCTGCTCTAGCTTAAAACCTCAGTATTTGGGTAAAACAAAGAGTGGAGTCCTGATTTACTCGCTATAGTCCGGCAGTGCATTGCCGGTCCTGCTCAAGAGGCATTTTATGGCTGGAAACGAGTTGGCATTAGATGCCCCAGTGGAACAACCCAAAACTCACAAGGTTGCCGATACTCCGCTGGTTTCAAATGAGGACATGAAGAACTTTGCCGGTGCCAACTCAGGTGCGACTTTCGGTGGCAAGTCGATTGAATTTGGTGCAGCCGACAAGTCAGACGGAGAGGCTAACGAGCCCTTAGATTTTAGCCAGCATCCCCTCGCCAAGTTTGACCAGTGTGGTCCAGACCGCGAAAATATAGGCAACGATAGAAACATCGTTTACTGGCCTACTGAAAAAGGCGAAGCTTTTGAACAGGCGCTGAGCAGATGCTGAACGGTCCAGAAAGACAGGCTAAAAAAGACCTTTCGCCAGAGGACAACAAGAGTGCTGACGACGTGGCAGCCAATGTGAAGGACTTCTTTAATAGCAGCGATGCTGCTACCAAAAACTCTGGTACAGACTCGTTTTTAGCTAACCTGGATCGCATGTCCGATGCCAGAGAAAAGCTCGGAGAGACGCTCAGTGGGATGGCTCCCGAAAAAATGGATGATGTAATAGCGGCTGCCAACGAAAAGCTAAAACCTGAGGGGATGCGTATTGAGCGCTTACCAGATACTGATGAAGTGTGGATGAAGCAGTCTAAGCCTGGTCAGCCTGATTCCATCGTCTTTGCCAAAAAGGCTTCTTGTCCAACTAGCTGAAGTTCCTAGCGCTTTATTTGTGGACCATTCCTAAAAACTAACGACCGGTCTGTAAGATTGAACGGCTGAATCTTGGCGCAATCGAAATAGCGGATGTGCAGAAGCAGTTGGTCACAAAGGTAGCGGTCTGACGCAGCGGCAAGGCACGGACGCAGCGCAATAGTCGGAGGCAATGGGAGCGGTCATGCAAAATGCAAAGGTAAATGCCTTGAGAGTGCCCAGGGGCTTGCAGTCAGCGCTCGTATGGATGGCTGGAGCTGGGTTGTTGCTCGCCATACAGCCAGCCCTGGCAGCCGGGCTCATTACTACGCAATTAGACAATGTCACTCTCGATGCTCCGGACATGGAAGGGGACGGCACCCACAAATTGACCTTTACCAATTGCGCACATAAGCATGAATTTGGTACTGACAAAATCATCAAAACAGCCGTTGGGGATCTTAATGGTGATGGGCTCGATGACGGTGCTGTGGTCTATTACGAGGACGGCGGTGGTACAGGTGCCTTTATGCGCATGGCAGTGTTTGTCTGCAAGGGCGGCAAGGCTGTCCAGGTGGGCGATAGCGGGCTTGGCGATCGCAGCAGCACCAGGAGTTTGACAGTTAAAAACGGTGTGTTAGTCCTGGATATCATGACTCACGGACCCAATGACAGTGCGCCCTCGCCCACTGTACACAAGGTGGTGCGTTTTAAAGTCAAAAAAGACAAACTAGTTGGACCGGAGCAAGTCGATTGAGACTTGTTTAGATCCGCATCAATAGCTTCATGCCGAGAATAGTGCCGATGATGATAAAGAGTGTTCTGGCAAAACCCTCGCCTTTTTTAGCGCCAATTTTTGAGCCAATATTTGCGCCAAAGGCTGAGCCAATGATGGCTGGCAACATTAGTGTGATATTCCATTTGCCGCCCTGCAAATAAATAGCAGCTGCAAATGTGCACCAAAAAAATCCCAGTACGCAAGAATATCCTCTGGCTTTGAGGAATTTGAAACCTCTGGTTTTGGTCAGTAGGGCGCTTGTAAAAAGACTATTGCCGGAGCCGTAAAACGCCTCGTAAAAGCCCAGAGGAAAGGCTGCAAGGCTTGTGAACATGCGGTTAGTAGATGGGGCTTTAGTGTCCACACCAAAATTTTTGCGTAGTAGAGAAAACGCCATCAGCGAGATTATGAGCACGCCGATTAGCTGTTGCAACACTTTGGGATCGCAAGACACAATTACTCTTGTGCCAAAAAATGCTCCCAGCATGCCGCAGATGACCAGTCCGCCAATTAATTGCTAGTCAATCTCGTGTCCCCTCAAAAAATTGCGTGCAGCCACCAGGGTCCAAAATGAGCCGCTCACTGTATTTGATGCTATTGCCACGGGCAGTGGATAACCCAGCATCAGCCACACTGGTGTGGTGATAAGGCTTGAGCCAGCGCCGCATATCGAGCTCATCATTGTGGCTATAAAGGCAACAAATGTGATTAGCAGTATCTGTGTGATTTCTGTCAATTGCAGGACCTTTTGCAGTTTTGTACTGGAGTGGCTGGATATGACCAGTCTCGGATAAACTTCTGACAAAGCTGTGACAGGCGCTGGGCATCCTACGAAGGGTTGAGCAGTCGTTTGCGATGCAACTACCATAAGAGCCATATGATCAAATCCTGGTAAAATCGCTGCCGCAATTTTTGAATTGAAGGCAGCTTCGCCATCGCCTTACCGCTTGACAACTAAGATCAAAAAAAGAATCGGGAAGACTCAAATTGAGCCAACCCGATTCTCCAAAAAGTGTCCCTTAGCCAGCTTTACTTGGGCTGGTCGTTTTTGTCAGTTGCACCACCGTCAAGCTTGTCGCCGTCGCCAGCGGGCTTGTCAGCGCTGTCAACTGGCTTGTCAGACAGCTTGTCGGTGTCGCCAGCAGGCTTGTCGCTTGCCGTCGAGTCCGACTCGGTGGTATTGCCAGCGGCGTCGTCCGGCAGGTTGTGCGCGGTCGAGCCGGTGCGGCGATGCTTGGCCATCTGCTGACGCTGGCGCCGAGCTTCGGTGATGGCGTCACGACGAATTTCATCGATGCGCGGGCAGGTGGTGCCAGCGAGCGAGTCCAAAAGCTGAACGCGGTCTTCGACCGGCGGATGGTTGTCACCGAGGTGACTTGCCCAGTGACGCAGACGCTGCCACAGTCCACGCGGCTTTTTGCCTTCCAGACCTTCCTCGCCTTCGTGCAGGCTGACAAACAGCATGGAGTCCATGCCGCCCAGGAGGATCTTGAGCTGCAGAGCAGCGCGGTTGCGGTTCATCCAGTCCACGATCTTTTGCAGAGCGTTGGAAAGCGCGCAGGGGTCATTGGTCCACTGAGCAGCCAGGACGTCAGCAGCGCTTTCGCGGCTACGGCTGACAAACATGGTGATCAGCTTGGCAAAGATGCTCACCACGTAGAAGGTGACGAGCGTGATGAAAAAGCCGGTGACTGCCGAGGCAGGGTCCACCAGACGCTTCTTGTCGCGCTTGACCTTGTGGGACAGCTTGCCTAGCAAGTCATCTTCGCCCTTGGGCTTGGAGTTGTCGACAAAACAGGCGTTAAAGATGCGCGGCGACGCACCAGCCAGGATCATGGCAAATAGCGAGCCGAGCACAGCAACCAGCGAAGTGATTGCCACATCGCGACTTTTGACGTGGGCAAGCTCATGAGCCAGAATGGCTTTGATCTCGCGGTCAGTCAGACCGACGGCAAAGAGACCTTCGGTGGCTGCGATAAAGGCATTGCTCGGCGAGCGACCCGTGGCAAAAGCGTTGGGAATCGGCAGCGGCGAGACAAGCACGTCGGGTTTGGTCTTGAGCCCGGTGAGGGGATAAAGCTCGTCGACCAGACGCACAAGGCGCACATGGTCGGCGTTGCCGAGGTCGGGCGGCGTGCAGCGCATCATCTTTTTGACCAGATTGGCGCTGTTGTACCAGCCGAAGAGCGGCATCAACACGGAGAAGAAGAACAGGATGCAGGTAGCGACAGTGAAGTTGACGCCAAGCCAGAGCAGGCCAGCACCGGACAATGCACCCATGAGGGCGATGCCGATGAAGGTCCTGATCCAGTTGGAGCGCAACTCACGATCGATGGCAGCCTGGTCGATGACAGGCGGCTTCTGATTTTTCATGAGTAGTCCTTTGGGCGCGGATTGCGCAGATAGAGTGAGAGCAGGTTTATCTGCGCTCAGTTATGACGGACCCACATGCAAACCCTGGCGATAACTCTCAAAGCTAGCGCTAGTGCGGGTTTTGACTGGGTCGGTACAAATTTGGAGATAGCCACTTACTGACCTGTAGAGACAAGCATCAAGGCGCATAGAGTGGTGGCTGTTGGGCGGGTAGTGAGTAAAAAGTGTTGCTCTTGAGAGATTTAAAAAGGGACCTTAGCACTCTACTGATACTTCATCTTGAAAAGAAGTATCAGACTCTCTTTCAGGTTCTTATTTCAGATGAAAATCAGTTCCAGCTTGATAACCGGCGGCGATAGCTGGCGGGGGTGCGCTTTCTTTGCAACCGAGAGAATCTGACTTGATTTTGCTACTGCTTTTTTGACTTGCCACTGCAGCAACCGCCGCGAGCCGTGCGAGCTGAGCTAGCTCCTGACGACTTGGCTTTGCTGTCGCTTGTTTGTGATTTTGAATTGGCTGACTTAGTCGAAATATCGCTTGGCAAGCCGGTCTTGAGATCTTCTTTGGTCAAGCTTGACATGCCGCTTTTGCTTTTAGCGGAGCTTGCGCCAGCTGCTGCTTTGTAGAGACGTGAGTCTTTGTATTTTTGAAATTTCGCACTGACTTCATCAAATGGGTACTGTTTTTCAAAGGCTTTATCGACGGCTTGTTGGATTTCAGCCAGACTTTTGCCGTCACGCTTCATTTTTAGTGCGATCAATGCTTCTTCCTGGCAGATGTGGCAGTCCACTCCATGGTCAGTGGTAAAGCAATCGAGCAATGTGTCGTGCTCGTCGGTCTCATCGCAGCCGCAATAACAAAAGAGCTTGGCGCAAATCTCAGGACAGAGCTGGGCGGCGGCATAGCCTAGTTTTGCTTTGCCAAAGTATTTATTGGGGTCAAGCACTGGAGCCAGTTTGGCGTCATTTTTGGCGTCTTTGCCTTCTTTACCGCCTTCTTTACTGCTTTCTTTGCTGCCGTCCTTTTTGGCTTCCGTGGCCTTTGGTGGCTCTTTGGATGTTTCTGCCGCAATAGCCGGAGCACCCACAGTTACAGTGGCGCTGGCACAAATTAGAGCAAAAAGGCTCAGATAATAGGCTTTGGCTCTATCTTTGACTCTAAAACGACGACCTGGCATGACTCCTACCCTGACTTACCCATGTAACAAAGTATAGACCGCTGGCGCAGTTCGAGCTTGGCTTCTAGGGTTTTTCAAGAGCATTTGTTATCATGAAAACCTCACAAGTGGATATACCATGCAATATGATGTCGTCGTAATTGGTGCGGGTCATGCTGGCTGCGAAGCCGCTAATGCCACTGCGCGTATGGGTCTGAGCACCCTGCTTTTGGCTGTCAATCTGGACACTGTAGGCGCCATGCCCTGCAATCCAGCTGTAGGCGGTCCAGGCAAGACCCATCTGGCTCGTGAGGTTGATGCTCTTGGTGGCGTCATGGGTATTGCCACAGATGCTACTTATCTCCAAATACGCATGCTCAATAGCAGCCGTGGTCCTGCCGTGCAGGCACTGCGTGCTCAGTCCGACAAGCGTGAATACGCCAACTGGATGAAGCAATACATGGAGTCCCTGCCCAATTTGACGATGCGTCAGGGCATGGCCAAAAATCTCATCATCGAAGACAACAAAGTCGCCGGGGTAGAGCTTGCCTTTGGTGACCGCATTGCTTGCAGCGCTGTCGTGCTCAGTGCCGGGACTTTTCTTGAGGGCACAATCTGGATCGGCAAAGAGACCATGCCTGCCGGTCGCGCCGGGGAGTTTCCTGCGATTGGTCTGTCTGGCTATTTGAGATCGCTTGGTTTTGTTACTGGTCGTCTCAAGACCGGCACACCGCCGCGCATTGATGGTCGCACTATTGATTATTCACAGTTGCCTGAGGTCCCTGGCGACGACAAATTGCAGTTTTTCTCTTTCCTCGATAAGCGCCCTGTGCTGCCGCAAGTGCCCTGTCACCAGACGCGCACAACTGAGGTGACGCACCAGCTTATCCGCGACAATCTGCATCAATCGCCGATGTACTCAGGCATGATCCACGGTGTTGGACCGCGCTATTGTCCTTCGATTGAGGACAAAATCGTGCGTTTTGCCGATAAGGACAGCCATTCGCTCTTCCTCGAGCCAGAGGGTCGCTCTACCTATGAGGTCTACTTGCAGGGCTGCTCTACCAGTCTGCCTGTGCAAGTGCAGCATGATATCGTGCACAGTTTGCCAGGCTTAGAAAAAGCCTCAATGGTCAGACCCGCCTATGCAGTGGAGTATGACTATCTGCCGGCAATACAGTTTACTCACGCCCTTATGGCTAAAGATTTGCCAGGCTTCTTTTGTGCCGGACAAATCCTCGGTACATCAGGCTACGAAGAAGCTGCTGCTCAGGGTATTGTCGCTGGCATCAATGCAGCACTCTTTGTTAAAGGCGAAGAGCCTTTTATCTTGCCGCGCTCATCAAGTTATACCGGCACTTTGATTGATGATCTGGTCACAAAGGACCTGGGCGAGCCTTATCGCATGATGACTTCGCGCTCCGAATACCGGTTGCTGCTGCGTCAGGACAATGCCGATATGCGCATGACTCCGCTGGGTCGTCAAATTGGTCTGGTGGACGATTACCGCTGGCAGGTCTTTACTGATAAGCAAGAAGCTATCGGCAACGAAAAAACTCGCCTGAAGAAAACCCGCATCCATCCAGGTGGTAAGTGGGAAGAATTGCTCAAGCCCTATGACGAAGAGCTGAAGCAGTCCTTTACTCTTGAGGAGCTGTTGCGCAGACCGCGTGTGCCTTACAGTGTGATTGAAGAAGGCGCTCCGGCTGGTGAAGAGCCTTTTGCCTTTGCTCTTGAAGTCGAGACCGACACCAAGTACACAGGCTACATCGAGCGTCAGCGCTTGCAAATCGAACACACCGAAAAGTATGATGCCGTTAAACTGCCAGTGGATTTTAACTACCTTGAGCTGACTCATCTCTCCAAAGAAGCCAGAGAAAAATTGAACAAAATCCGCCCCGAGACTCTCGGTCAGGCTGGTCGTATTGGTGGGGTCAGCCCGGCTGATGTCTCTGTGCTGATGGTCTGGTTGGAGCAAAGACGCAGAGCCAATGCGCGGGATAAAGCGGCTGCCGCAGCCACGATATAGATGACGTCAAAAGTAACTGCCCATGTCATTGTTGGTTGCATGTTTTGTGCACCGTATTTAGTGCCTGCCTTGGCGCTTTGTTGTTCCTTTGGCTTGCAGCCTGTCTGTGCCCAGCCAGCGGCTCCTTCTCTCGCTCAGGACGAAGCCAGTCTTTACCGCAATACTGATGCTTTTGGCGCGAAAATTGATAAAGGCATTGGTAGGAGTAATAGTGGAAATGGCACCATTACTGGTCAGGCTTTTAAACTATCGGGCGGCATCAGCCATGCTGAGCGCCTCGAGCCTCTGCCTGAAAATGAGCGCACCGGAAGCTTTTTGCCGCCGGTGGTTAAACAGCATCTGACAATTCCGCCCAAGCGCACATTTACTGCAACTCCCACAGTGGATAAGACGACCGCCAATCTCTCTGAGGCGCATAAGCAGGCCGCAATCAAAAGCCAGCCCGCCAAAGTCGACAAGGCAATGGCTGACTACAAGCGCAATATGCAGGCAGTGATTGAGGCAAATCTCCGTGCCAGTGCTGTTAACAGCCATCGTAGCGCTATTTCTAGTACTAACCCTGGCTCTATCCATGGTACCAATGCGGGTGCTAATTTGACCGGTCGGGCAGCGACCATGGCCACATCAATGGCGGCCTTTAAACATGGCAAAGGCACTCTCAAGGGCAGCGCAGCTGCCGCTGGCAAAATCAGGGTGCCACACTGGTTAGCCGGTGTCTGGCAGCGCAATAAATCCAATGAGATAAGCCGCACAGAGTTGCCTAGTGGCAAAGCGCTAAAGGCTCTTGGGGAGCAGGCGGCGGTAGTGACAGATGTGTTTGGTACTTTTAAGGATAAGAGCGGTCAGACCTGGATGGTCACACCGACATCGGGTGGTGGAGCCGTCGACAGAGGCTCGGCTGTGGATTATCACAAGGTACGGCAGTATGAATTGGTGGAGACTGGACCTACGTCCTGCTTGATCAAAGTGCGAGCGACTCACTATGTTTTGGATAAAAAGACCCAGCGCATCCTCGCAGCCTATCAGGACGAAGAATTTAATAGCTACAAACAAGTCTCGCCCGGTCTGGTCAAAACCGAAAGCTCTGTCAAAGTTTTTGACGAATTAGGAGCACCGCGCCTGCTTACAAAAGCCGTATCAATGGAAAAGCGCACAAAGCAGCTCTAAAGTCCTCTATCGCGTGACATTGGTGCAAAGATGGATTTGATTTCTTCATTGTCTTGACTGCGTGATTGTTTGACTATCAGGCGTAAAGTTGCACCGGGTATCTGCTTTTTTAGCATAGCGGCATCGTTGCCTTTAAAGCTCGAAGCATCGGCCACAAGCACCTTGAGGTCTTTAAGAGGAGATAGCTTGAGTAAACCCTTGCCGGTGATAGCCGTTGACTCTATATCCAGTCGCCTTAATTTTTTTAGAGCCACTATATGCGGTATCGCCTGGTCGGTTATACCTGGATTGGAGCTAATCTCCAGTTGCTCCAGTTGGCTTAAGCGAGCGATAGGCGCCAGAGTCTTGTCAGTCAGCAATGTATGACCGAGGTTGAGTACCTGCAGGGCAGGGAAGGATACTGGGATTTGCTTGACCGATTCTGGCAATATATGGTTGTTTTGCAGGTTTAGCACTTTGAGCTTGGACATGGTGGCCAGGTCTTTAAAGCATGTGCCAGTGATCATCGTGCCAAAGGCCGAAATTTGCTCGATATTTTTGAGTGGTTTTAGAGCGCTCACACCTTTGTCAGTGACCTCGGCGCGGTCCAGGTCAATGTATTTGAGCCCGGTCAGGTGAGTGAGATAAGCGAGGGCTTTGTCGCCGCCGCCGTCCTCGCTATCGGTCATGGCATAAAATTTGAGCCTGATGCAATCAATGCCATCCGGAGGGATTTTTGACAGAGCGCTCGGATCGATAAAGAAGCGGTCATTGGGGCGGTAGACGATAAATTTGCCGGGTGGTATTTTGACTACGCCCTGGCATTTTACTGTAGCAAATTGAGTGGAGTTGCGGCTTTCCTGTCTTGGATCGTCGTAGAGCGTGAGTGTGCCGACCGATTGTTTGTCGGGAAAAATCAATGTCCTTGCCGCCGTTGTGGCGGGGGCGCGCTTAATATGTCCGGGATTGATCAGGGCGCCATATCCGATAGGCTCTGCCAGGGCTGGACTAGACGATGTGACTAGCAGAGTTGAACCTGCCATCAGGGTCATGAGCATCTTGAGCATTATGATGGGCGCGGGCAGTTTGGATTTAATTGACTGGTACAAAATGGTTGCCTGGGTCTTTTGCGGAGTGGTGGGATTTAGCAATTATAGTGGGTTTCTTGATTAACCACCTACTGCGGCATCTTAGTGTTGTAATGAACAAAACGCGCACCTTGCGGCACGCGTTTGTTTTGCTTTTTGACATTGACACTGATGCAGTTGCCTGGCACTTATTTGGCAGTTGTTTGGCAATTGATCACTAAGTGAATTGACTAGATACCGAGAGCTGTACGTATGCCATTTACGTAGCCGTATTGACCAATCGAATTAGTCAAACCAGGCACAAGTCCGGTGTTGTTTTGGTAGGGCAGGAGATTGGACAATGGGTTGCCGGTGTAGGGCAAGATGCCATTGCCTGTGTAGGGTTGGTTTACGTTGCCAGTCAACTTGGCGTTGAGATTGGCAATTTTGTTTTGCAAGCTGATGCGCTCGTTAACACTGAGGTTGTTGTTGAGCAAGCGTTGTTGCAGGTTTGTGATCTCGTTTTGGATTTTGTAGGCTTTGTTGCCGGTGATATTGCCAAGGATGCCGTTGTTATAGGCAGGATTGACGCCGTTGTTGAAGATACCGGTATTGTACGGTGCACCATAGGCAGTGCCGTTGGATTGCCAGTTGTTGCCTGTCGAGTTGCCTTGCCAGTTGTTGCGCTGCCAGTTGTTGCCACGACCAGCACCGCACTGTCCACCACTATTGCCATTGTTATTGGCAAAGCCGTGGTGTCTGTCGCCATCATGATCGCGATCATATCCGCGGTTAAAATTGCCACCGCGATTGTTGTTTAAGTTGCCGTTTTGATTGCCCCAATTGTTGTTGCTGATCTGATCATAAAAGGTCCGTGCCTCAGCTGGAGCCTGAAGCGCTAGGACACCGATAGCAAGCGTCAGACCTAACAGGCTGAGAGATTTTTTGTTCATTGTGTGCCTCCTTGGAAGGCTGGATGCCAGGGGCGTCTTGTTAGAGCGTCTAAGGCTTTTGGTTTACTACTGGACGGGAGAAAAGAACTAAGAAAATCGAAGGCGAAAAATAAAATTGCTTGACGAAGACCGGAGGTAGCCCCTTACGCCCGCAGTGGCTACCTCTCTCAATTAGCCGAGCGGATCATCAAGATCGATGGCGCTCAGGCTGGGACCGGCTCCGGGACCGCCAGGACCCTCGGGACCAGGACCAAAGGCTCTGCCTCTCATCCCGCCGCCACGTGGTCCACCGCACTCTCCTTTGCCTTTGCCGCCATGGCCTTTGTGACCCCAGCCGTGCATGCGATGCATCTTTTGCATCTGCTCACGTTGCTCGGCGGTAAATACATCGGACGAGGCGAGCATCATATTGAGCCGTGCTGTCGACAGGTCTGCTTTGAGGTTGTTGATTTTGCCTTGCAAAGTGAGGGCGGCCGATTTGTCTACCGTAGTGGCATGCAGGGTCTCTTTTAGTTGACGGCTGGCTACCATCAGCTCAGCTTTTTTGTTGGCGGTGGAGAGTATGTATTGGTCTCTCAAAGTGCCAAGCTTGGCCTTTTGATCATCGGTCAGGGGGATAAAGTGAGGCTTACGGCCCTCTGTCTGAGCGACAAAGGAAGGTTTGCCTGTCTCCTGGGCAATGATTGGTGTGGCATTGTCCATGGGAGATACGTTATCTAGTGGAGCGGACTGAGCCAGGACTGGGGCTACAGAAAACGTGGTGGCGAGTACTGCCAGAATATGTTGAACTTTCATTTATTGATTCCTCCGTGATGTTTTACATCACTCATTCACAACTACTAACCAAGACGACTTTTGTTCAAAAATAGTTCAAAGGAAATAGATTAAATGCATATCATATGCTCGGCATTTTCCTCTTGTGCTCGGAGTTGGTCATATATATAGTTCAAAATACGGATGATTGGACTTGTGGATTATCTAAAAACTGCTATTTTGGAAGGCATAAATTAGCTGCTTAAAACCAGTGGACAGGCTAGACGATGAAAGACCCAGATAAGACCCATCAACTCTTAAAATCTAATGTCGGCTATTTGCTTAACCGCTCTGCCCAGGTCTTGCGCGATAAACTCAGTGAGGCACTCAAAGAAGTGCCATTTAGCTTCCATGAATATGTTGTATTACGCCTAATCGAGCTAGAGCTGGCTGAAACCCAGCAGGATGTAGGTCGGCTCAGCGGCATAGACCGCAGCTCTATGGTCGCTCTGTTAGATGGGCTGGAGGACCGCGATTTGATTTTGCGTACCAGAGATCCTCAGGATCGGCGTAAACACCAGCTCACAATGACGCCAAAAGGGCGTAAAACACTCAGTCACGCCAAGCGTATTGCCGGTCGAGTGCACAAAGAGTTTTTGTCCCCGCTTACAGAGGAGCAGTGGATAGTTTTGCAAGAGGCGCTCAGTAAGCTCATTGGCGTCTAGCAGGCATTTTATAAGTGCTAACGCTAGAGGTGGTCAGTTGTGCTGGTTTTGAGTTTCTGCCCAACCATTAAGGCTCTTCAGCTTTATCTCTATCTCTTTTGGCTTCGACTTTCATCCCCAAAATCTCATAGAGTGCGGCTCTGTCTCTAAATGTTTGGGCAAGCGGTGCTAGCTCCAGACTCTTATTGAAGTCTTTGAGAGCTTCTTTGTATTGTTTGGCGCTGACTCTCACTTTTGCTCTCTCGCTAAAGGCAAATTCGTCCTCAGGATTTTTGGCGATAATTGTTGAGAGCACATCGATAGCCTCTTTGTTCTTGCCAGCTTTGGCATAGCACTTTGCTTCTTTTAAGGCGATATCATCGGTCCATCGCATGCCCTGTACTTCTTTTATTACGGCAATGGCTTCGTCAAAGCGTTTTGCGTCTTCCAGCATGCCTGCTTTGATCATGAGCCATTTCATCCTGGTATCACCAATGCCACCATTGCTGGCTAAAAATGTATCCATGTCTTTGATTGCTTCGCCGTAGCGGTGCAGGTTGTGATATGCGATAGCTCTGGTGCGTAGTGCATATGGTGTAGGACTTTTGCAGGCAAGGGCTTGGCTGGCAAAGAGGGCTGCTTGCTCATACTTGCCATCGACTAGATTAAGCTCGGCAATCATGCGATAAGCTATTGAGTTTTGCGGATCAGATTTGACGGCGCGGTCATAGCAATGGCGGGCTTTGAAATGCTGACTGCCCTCCATGTCGGCATAAAAATAACAGTCCCCCAGTATCCGCAGCGCCAGTGAGTCGTCAGGATGGTCTTTGAGGTAACGCTGTACAAGCGCTTTGGCTCTGGCTTGCTTATCTCTTGCGTCCAGTGTTTCGGCTCTTTTGAGGATGGCTATGCCCTGTAACTCCTCATCTTTAAGCTCTTTTGTCGGTTTTGGCCGCTGAGCCATTGCTGGTTGCCAGGTTGCCAAAGTTGCGAGGGTTAAAGTAGCGAGGGTTAAAGAGATGGCCAAAGACGAGAGGACTAAAGACGTGCGGGCAAAAGAAGAGACGACAGGCATAATTTTCCCGTTATTTATGGGCGACTTTGTTTGATTATACTGACTATTTGTTGGCTTCGGCATATTGTTTTAATTTGGGCTGATATACTCAGCAAACGCCTTTTAGTGGAGTTTACGATGCCAATCAGCAGCAAGTTAGTGGTCGCTTTGTCTGGACTATTTTTTAGTGGTGCTTTTGTCGCGGCTGATGCTGCTGACGTTAAGCCCCCGGCCAAACCTGCGCCGTCTGGTAAGGCTGCCAGTACTGACAAGTCGGCTGAGACAAAAGCCGCTAAGGCTCCCGATGCTAAAGCTAATAGTGCCAAAGCTACTGATAGTAAAGTCGGAATGGTTAAGGGTGGTCATCCCGAAAACTGGGGACTCAAATTTACTGACGCCGAGCGCGCCGAAATGAAAAAGGAGTCTGATGCCATCCAGAAGGCACTATGCGATAAGCACTACACCCATGGCACCGCTGATTTAGAAAAAAGTCAGGTAGAAAAGGGCTATCTGGAAGCTGTCGCGCTTTTTAAAGAAAAGAAGTTTGCTGAAGCCAAAGCGCGCTTTACCAAAGCAATTGAGGCTAACGACAAGCCTGAAGAAAAAGCTCTCTATAAGACCCT
Organism: Candidatus Obscuribacter sp.; assembly: GCA_016718315.1. Taxonomy (GTDB): domain Bacteria; phylum Cyanobacteriota; class Vampirovibrionia; order Obscuribacterales; family Obscuribacteraceae; genus Obscuribacter. The sequence goes on from JADKDV010000004.1 coordinate 571,691, forward strand.
GGTGATGGCTACTTTTAAACACTCACGCAACTACGTCGGCCGTGCCTCATGCTGCTATGAAATGCAAGATTATGCAGGCGCAGTCAAGGATGCAGACGAGGCAATCAAGATTTGTCCTGATTACTCACAACCCTATATCGTGCGTGCCAGGGCTTACAAAGCCCTCAAGTTGCCTGATGCCTACATCAAAGACGTCAATACCGCTAGCAGTCTTGATACCATGCCGCGTGCTCTAGTAATGGATATGAAGTCCATGGGCGGTTTGATGAAGTCTACGTCGCGTATTTTTGCTCAAAAGATTAGAGGCATGGAAAACCGCGTTGCCGAAAAAACCTTTGTAAATGGCGCTGCTGGACTCAAAAAGTCGCAGTATTTTCCCATGATGCGCGAAGGTCTGGAGCTGGAGAATCGCAATGACTTTAAAGCAGCACAGACTAAGTTTGGTCTTGTACTCAAAGCTTTGCACGATCCCGCTGAGCTGGCCCTGTGGAAAGATAAATCAGCGCTAGATCGTCGCCGTGCATCTGCTTATCAGCATCTCGCTTTTTGTAAGCTCAATTTAAAAGAATACAACGATGCAATCGGTTATCTCACTGAGGCCATCAAGCTGGATCCAAATGGCTCACAGGCTTATATCAATCGTTCAAAAGCTTATGCCAAAATCGGCAAGATGAAAGAGTCAGAGGCTGATGCAGCTAAAGCTGCCTCAATCAAACCAGCACCCGGTCAAACATCCGGTGAAATGGATTAGTCTCAAGCCAGAGTGAGTCAGATGTCTCTAAGTGAGAGTGAGTCAGATTACGCCACTACGGCTATACCTCTGGCTGAGCGCAAAAGCGCTTTTACTATGGGGCTTTTGTGGATCACAATGGTGACTTCTTTTCCTACTGTGATGTTTGGTGTCGAGTGGTATAAAAAAGGTCTGACATTAACGCAAGTTGCTAGTTTGACTGGTCTTAGCTGCATGCTGTTGATGTTGTATTCGATACCATCTACCCAGCTTGGTGCGCGTAGCGGGCTCAGTTACACTGCATTGAGCCGTTGTATTTTTGGCAGATTTGGCTCGCGACTGATTACTTGTAATTTGATCTGGTTGTTTGTCGGCTGTTACGGACTAATTGCGTTATATCTGGCGGAGAGTCTCAATGCTCTCTTTCACTGGCAAATCGCCCTGCCTCTTTTGTCTGCGATCGTGGCAATGCTTATGTCGGTAAATAACTTCTTTGCCTTTACCGGTGTTGCTAATTTTGCCAGATATGTAGCTGCACCGGCATTAATAGGTTGGGTTGGTTATACCTTTTGCAAAGCCGCTGCGGTATGTCCGCCGACTGTCTGGCAGCAGCCCGAGACCATGCCTTTTGCTGTGGCTTTGACCAGTGTTTCCACTCTCGTTATTGGTTTTGCCGTCTGGGGCAATGAGTCTGACTATTGGCGCCACAGTAAGCCCGGGCTGGCTAATTCGGCCTTGCCGCTGATGTTTGCTCTGGCCATTGGACAGATGATTTTTCCACTAGCCGGATGGATGGTAGCCAAAAATACTGGTATCACCGAGTATGGTGCTGCTACAGCTTTTATCAATGACTACAGTTTTGCAGGTATGCCGCTTGTGGCGGCACTGGTGCTATCGGCGTCATACTTTGCATGTAACGACTCCAATCTCTTTGGCGCTGTGCAGGCATGTGAAAACCTCAAGCCCATGACGCACAGGCGCTGGGCCTTTATCGTGGCGCTGGTGTCAGCTCTTTGTGCTGCGGTGCTCTCTACCAAGGGCCTGTCTAAGTCAATGGAATTATTTACCAGTCTCAACCCTATTGTTTTGCCGACCCCTACTGTGATCATGCTCTGCGAATGGTTTTTGCGCGCCAGAGTGTTTAAGGCGGCGCCAATATCTGAGCTAAAGGTGTTACCTTATGACCAGCTCCCGTTTATATGCGGAGCGGCTTTTGTTGCGCTTTTGGCCGGTACAGCGGTGGGTCTTTTGACCAGTGGTCTTTTGCCCGGGCTATCGTGGTGTCTCTTTGGTGTGTCGTCTATCCAGGCGTGGCTCACTGCAGCAGTTGTTTATATACCGCTGCGTCTAATCGAGCATAGGCGACTGGGCGTCTAAAGCGACTGAGCGTCTGAGTTTTTATTTTTTAAATTGCTGTAGGCGTGGATCTACCTGTGGTGGCACATGGCGCTCCTGTCCTCTTTGTTGATGAGGATTGGGTTGCTGTGCTGGCGGTGCGAAGTGCCGCTCTGGGCGATGCATCGGTGGTTGTTGTACTACCGGTGGGCGCTCCATTGGACGTGCTACGGGTGGAGCCACTCTCTGTTGTTCTGGGCGCGCTACAGGTGGTGCCACTCTCTGTTGTTCAGGTTGTCTATCGATGCGTGGATTAAAACGGTTATCGCGTTGTTGATCGTTTGGTCTTATGTCCAGCCTGGGATCATGGGCGCGTGGTATGGCACCAGGATTAATACGAGGTTGTTCTACACGCGGCTGTTGTATCCGGGGTTGCTCAATACGAGGTTGTTCAATACGAGGTTGTTGCAGGCGTGGATCTCTGTCGCGTGGCATATTGCGCGGGTCCATGCGTGGATCAATTCTCTGGTCATTTCTAGGGTCCAAGCGAGGATCCATACGAGGATCGCGACGCTGCTGGTCAAGGCGAGGATCCATGCGTGGATCTATGCGCGGATCCATACGAGGATCTCGACGCTGCTGATCATAACGTGGGTCAAAGCGTGGGTCCATACGAGGGTCCTGGCGCTGCTGGTCATAGCGAGGGTCATAACGTCTGTCGTTACCGCGACCAGTCAGACCTGGTATGAGTTGTCTTGGATCAAAGGGCAAGCCGGGAATCATGTCGCGTCCTCTACCATGATTGCCGTGATGAGGCATGATTTGTCCGGGTTGTCCCCAAAAATAAGGCTGTGTCTGTTGTTGCTGTCTCCAGCTGGGATCTTGCCATTGTCTCTGGAAGTCGCCGCGCCCGGACATCCAGCCGTTTTCGCGGCGCAGTTGGCGCTCCATAAACATGCGTTCTTCGTAGGAGTTACCGCTGCGATAATGATCATATCTTTGATGCGAAAGAATGCCACCGATGATGAGGCCAGTAATGGCGGCAAAGGGGTCGATGGGTGGTCTGCCATCACCATAGCGGTCGTCGCCGTATGCACTATCTGGTCCGCAAGATGGTGGTTGGGTTTGGATCTCGGCTATCTGTTCAGGGCCATCTGGTGTCGCCATAGTGACGTTGCGAAACCCAGTGTCGCAGCCGTTTTGATCAATTTCTGCCTGGATCATCAGATCTCCGGCACCACCAGGTATGACTCTATCTTTGGTGGTACGAATCAAATCTATCGCTTCACTTTTGGACAATTGCGATAGCTGGTCACGCATCTCTGCCGCAGCTGATTTAGGGTCTTCGGCCATGATATTAGCCAGGCGGCGGGATTCGTAATCGGTATATTCCATGCGTTCTCCTCGACCTTCAGTACCCTTTATCCGTTGATAAAGGGTTTAGTAAGTTGTATTAGCCAGCGGATAGTTACGCTCTAAGGGAGGAGTGGATTTTGCGTATATAAACCAGCGCCAGGCAACTTGCTTTGTTGCTTGTTGCTCATCTTAATTTGGAAAAGTAATCGAGTTGTTAATTACTCGACTGGGTCTTCGTAGTTGCCGCATCGGGAGAGGCCGCCGCAGGCAAATTGTTGCCTGTATTAGTGCCGTTAGATTTGGGTTGCGCCAGGGTCGAGTGATTCTTCATCCAATCGAGCAAACTTTCTAGCAAGTTTACTTTGAATTGGCCTTCTTCAAAGACGAGATGCTCGGACTTGCCAATCAAAACCAGGTTTTTGTCGTCGTTGCCAATCGCCTTGAATAGCTTGATTGTGCCTTCAGGACGGATAAGTAAGTCGTGAACACCCTGATACATCAATACCGGCGTGGTCTTTACCTGTCTTGCCAGGATGTGATTGCGCGAAAGAAAGCTCTTAAATCCGAGCAATTCTTTGGCTGTGGCAGTCATGCGACTCTCTGGGTCTTCGGACCAGGCGGTGCGCAGATCTTTGTCTTGTGTCGCACGTTTGACTACTACGGTGGAGACATCAATTAGTTTGCGGCTGCCGGTAAGCAAGCTCAGTGCTACTTTTGTAGAGGTGAGCCATTGGCTATAGCGCTGTTCTGATGGCACTGCCGCAATCAAACCTTCGACCAGCTCCGGGTGCTGAGCGCAAAACTGCAACGCCATAGAACCACCCATTGATTCTCCTAGCAAAAAGACTGGCTTTTGCGGAAAAGTATCGCGGATAGCAATAATCGAGTCGTCGAGGTCATCCAGACTCTTTTCTAGATCAATACGGTCACGGGCTTTTAGAGCAGTGTAAGCGCCAAAGCCACGCACGTCATACGAAAAAACCACATAGCCGCGCTGGCTGAGGGACTCACCGAGGTCTTTAAATGAATGTTTGTGCAGACCAAAGCCCGGTACGCAGACAACGATACCGAGGATGTCTTGTCTGGGATCGGCCCAGATAGTACTGGCTGGCTCCATAACGGCAATGCGCGCACGTTGCCAGGGCAATGTGCTTGTAGGTGGAGCGTTATCTATGCCTATGGGATTTTTTGCAGTAGTCGGATATGTTGTCAGACCGGTGTGCGAGCCTGGTTTGAGATAAGTGATATCTGGGATGTCACCAAGATCGCCAAAGGCTCTTTCGTAGATTGCCTTTTTAAGCGCCTCAGCAGAGAGTGTCTTGGGCGCATTGAAAGCATTATTGCCGTTGGCAGTGTTATTTGTAGCTGCTGCTTTTTCTCTATCAAAAACGTGAGTCCAATGTCTCATTAATCTGACATAGTTGGCATTGCGAAATATCCACACGGAGCGGTCAAAGCAAGCTTTGGCTTGTTGCTTTTGATTGAGTTTTGTATGCAAATCGGACAGCACGCGCAGAGTCCAGCCGTAAGGGGTGGCGTCGGCGCCATAGCGCTGACGGTCGAGGTAGGCGACTTCTTGGTAGAGAGGCAGTGCCTTTGCGTATTGCCGGTCCTTAAAATAGCTGGCACCAAGACCTTCCAGGCTGCGCAGGAGGACTTCTTCTGATACTTTGCCGGAATTATAGCTATTGATAGCGTGTTCAAAGTATGGCTGGCTATCGGTGTGCCTGTCGAGTTCGTAGAGCACTTCGCCAATATCACAGCAAGTCTCGGCCAGTAACTCTTCACGCTCCGCGTGTTGTGCTACGGCGCTAGAGATAGTGCTTTGTTTTTTTTCGCTGCCTTGCAAAATAGCGTGGGCGCGTTTGAGATAGCTCAAAGCTGGTTGGTAGTCACCGTTTTGGTAGGCTGAGTCACCGGCAGCAATCAATGCTTTGATGTGCTCAATCGGTGCTAGACCCTTACTAATGGTCGCTCTGTGGAAGTCATTGTAAGCATCGGGAAATTTGCCCTGGGCATAGCATTTGAGTCCAAGCTCCATGAGCTGGTGCGCAGCATGAGTCTTTGCCAGGCTCTCTGGATGAGCTGAGTGCTGACTGTGGGCCTCTTTGGATAGCGGCTTGCTAGTGCCATTGGCGGCTGGAGCTGCCTGAGCGGCGCCACTGACAGAAGTGATCGGCGTCAGACTCAATGAGACAGCGGTGAGCGCAATTGAGACAGTTACTTTGTTGGGCAAAAAGGTTAACATTGGTTTTGATATTACTTGCGCTTTGCAACGGCTGAGATCAGACAATACTCTTAGCTTATCCAATTGACTACCCAATCTGTGCCTTAAAATCGGTTAGAATGCCCGGGTACACTTGCCTTATTGAAGCGAGTCCGACCTTATTGCGACAAATGGCTTATAAGTACAGTTATATGGTTAGCCTAATAAAGGATGTAGAAATGATTGGTCAAAAGCTGCACTTTTCAGATAGCCGGGTAAAACTGTCCAGACGTCAAATTTTTGCCAATCTCCAAAAGTCCTTTGCTGCTGCTGCTTTTGCCTGCGCTGTTACGCTTGCAGCTGGCGCTGTTGCTACCCAACCAGCCTGGGCCGATGCCGGTCTCACCTATGACGGAGACCATGATGTAGTGGTATTGCCTGGTTGTGATTTTGCTTTGCGTTTTAACAACAAGACTTTTGTCCCAGTCAGAGCCGAGATCATGGACGATAAGTATGTGGGCTTTATGAAAATTGCTCCCGAAAAAGCAATCCGTATTTTTGAAGATTACGGCTCAGCAAACATGAAGAGCACACCAGAGCAAATCATAGTAGAAAGCTATGATGTCGGCAAAATTGGTGCCTTTGGTATGAGTCGCTTTCATAAGGATTTTGTCGCCAATAATCGTGTGCGCGAAGTGCAATTTACAAACGCTCGTGTGGCTAAAGAAACCGGTCTATCAGACAATGCTTTTCTTGGTATCAATTCTGCTAAGAGCTACGAAGTCGCTCCCAAAAGTGGCGAAACTCCCTATTATCTGTATGTCCTGCTCAGTGGTAGTCACATGAACTGCTATGCACGTAAGATGCGCGGTACAAGCGGTACTTTTGATAACGATCCTGCTGTGATTATTACTCAAGTGCGCGTGGGCAATACCAAAGATTGCCTGAGCAATGTGCCATGGCCGGGCGCTGACACCAAGCCCGCTGCTGACGGAGCTACTGACGCCAACAAGCCATCCACTAATTAGTCTGCGGTTTTGGTGCTACAAAATCTAATTGGGCGTCGCAAGCAAGCCAGATATAATCTGGGTTTGAGCGTTTTGTGCGCATTTTTATCCAGCAATGTTTTTTTTGCTGCTGCTCATGGCGCGCCCGGTAATACTGCTCAAAAACAAGTAAACACACCTCTTTTGCCTCATGCTAACAAAGTCAAATCATCGGCTGATTTGCATGATGTAAAAATAGATTGGTTTATGCCACCGGGCATAACGACCAGTACAAGCCAGAAGTTACCGGTGGTACTTATCTATCACGGCTCTGGTGGTCTGGGCGATGATGCCGCTGGTGGCAATGGTCGTGGCTTTTTTGCAGAGCTGGCAAAGGCTCTGGCGGTCAAGCACAGGGTTTGTGGCGTGGTGCACTATATGGATAGTACCGGGCACCAATCTGCTAGCGCACAACAAATGGCTCGCTATTTTGGTGCATGGCTTGGCGCCGTGCAAAGGTCTATTAAAGCGGTACGCCAGTATCCCTTTGTCTCCCCTGATCGAGTGACCTTGATAGGACACAGTCTGGGTGCACAGTTAGCGCTGGAAGCCGCCGCCAGAGATAAGCAAATCCACTCGGTAGTGGATATGGCTGGCTGCTTTGTGTTGCCGACAAGCAAAGTCTCTGCTATGCCACCGGTATTGGTGCTGCACGGCAAGCTCGATAATGTAGTGCCTTTGTCTCGCGAAAAGGCATTGATCAAAGTGTTAGAGCGAGTAGGTAGTAAATACGAGGAGCACATTTATCCGCGCGGTGATCATGCCTTTAATGGGGTGGCATTTGATGAAATTGTGCAGACCACTGACAAGTTTTTACTAAAATACTGATCTTGCCAAAACAGTTGCTAAAGTGTTGGTCGCCGTTGTATGGTGCAATCAGGCAGACCTAGACTCACATCATGCAAAAGTTGTGGCAAAAATCAAACAGTAAGCAAGGTTTGTGGCTCAAAATTTGTGCCGCAATGATACTGCCGCCTGTTGCTCTCTTGGGCTATGCAGCCTGGTGGGGTGTAGCTTATCGCCTGCCGCGGGCGCAAGATAAGACTATCGATATGCGCTCTGTCACTTATGGTCAGGCGCGCCAGCTGGTATTTTGTGCTGGGCTAGCTAACAATCCGCATGGTTATCCTGGGCATGCTTATGTGATCTGGCCTGAAGCTGACAAGCCCATTACAGATAGCACAGAGACTTTAGGGTATTGTCCGGCAGAATTTTGGAGTATTGTCCCCTCCGTCTACGAGCCTGTGTCCGGAGTTGTGGATGAGCGCGCTGCCACTGGCAACGGACGTAATGTAGAGCGCTTGATAGTATGGGTAGACCAAAAGACCTTTGACCATACACGCCGCCTGGCGCGTCAGTGGGACAATAAGGGGTTTCGCACGGGGAGTCGTGACTGCTGCGCCTTTGTCGATTATATTGCTCAGGGGGCTGGTCTCACTGTGCCTGCGCAAAAGTATCTATATCCGCATGATCATATCCATTTGCTCAAAGAGCTAAACTCAGGTCGTGAGCCAGTTGAGAGCACTGTATCGGCGGAGTGAATGTGAGTTTTTGGCGTGACTTCGATTTTGCTTTTGGCGGTTTTGTCCCAGCGCGACTCGTTAACCGCCTGCTACTGGTGGGATAAATACCACTTCGTCGTTATTTTGCAGTACCGTTTGCCAATCTACAAAACAATCGTTGATGGCTACTCTTAGAGAGTTTTTGTCCAGACTAAAATTATATCGGTTGTTGAGTTCTTCAAAGAGTGATTGTACGTTCTTAGCTGATGTGGCAACGATCTCGTTGCTCAGACCTGTTTGATCTCGTAGGATTGCAAAATAGCAAATTTTGACATTTAGCAAAGCGGCTGTCCTTTAGTGAGCGTGCTCGTGGTTTATGTGCTGACAATTGACCCACTCAGATCTGCCGTCCGAGTAGGTTTCTTTTTTCCAGATGGGCAGCCGGTGTTTGATCTCGTCGATGATATAGCGACAAGCAGCAAATGCCTCTGAGCGGTGTGCTGAGATGACTCCGACGTAAACGGCTGTCTCGCCTATTTGTAGCAGCCCCTGGCGGTGTACGCAGATGGCGTCATATATGGCAAATTTCTCTTTGACTTCGCTAAAGATGCGATTGGCTTCTGCCACCGCCAATGACTCTGCTGCTTCGTACTCTAGAGTAAGTACAGTGCTGCCTTCGTTATGATTGCGCACACGCCCTTCAAATTCGACAAGAGCGCCAGCGCGGTCGTCCGAGAGCTGTGACCGGAGGTATTGAGTATCAATGGCTGTTTTGGCTATGCTAAACATGCAGGCATTATAGAGCCAGTTGGTGTTTACTAGTTGTTGTTTTAGCTAACTTAATGCCAGCGTATTTCGCTATTGGCCGATGCTCTCCGATAAAAGGTTAGACTATTTTGAAAGTCCCCTACTTCAGAGTATTTTATTGGAATTACCACTTTGCCTTGTGTATTGACAAAGCCCCAGAGATCATTGAAGTTTGCCGCCGCTAGTCCCTCGTGAAAGTCTCGACAATAAGTAAATAGCGAGTCATTTTTGACTTTGGTTTTGCTTGTCTGGACTGGCGCACTCTCGTCTCTAAACAATTCCTGGTACGATTTTTCTTGTGCTGGTTTATTTGAGTTATTATCTGTGACTTGCACGAGCCTGTTGTGTCCTGGGTTAGCTGGATCTGGCTCAATTTTGCAGTCTATCTTGTAGCCGATGTTTGACACTAGGCAACCTCTTATCTCGCTGCCTGTGGAGAAGAATAACTCAAGTGAATCGCCTTTGGCTTTTATGATTTGTGGTGTGCCACAGTAGAGTGAGTCGCCATTGCTGTCTATGATGTCGGTAAAATGCAAGCGATCTAGGTCGTACATAGTTCCAAGTGAAATGTTTGCGTTAAAAGGTTGGACAAGATAGACAGGTAGATTTTTTATAGTTTTACCTGTTTTGTCGATCATTGCGGCGTACTTAAATTGTCCTGTCATGTCAATGGGAAATAAGCTCCCAGCTGGTTTTACAAATGCAGTGCCGCCGTAAAATGGGTTTGCTGCCAGATAAACTGGTTTAATCGCCCAGTTGCCCTTGCTGTCGATATAGCCGTAGCGTCTCGTCACGTTATCCTGTGCTGCGGCAAGACCCTCAGTAAACGCAGAAATTTTGGCAAAACGCGGACCGGTGACCTCTTTGCCTTGACTATCTAGCAGGCCGACTACTAGATTGTCTGCAAAGACTTGATGCCAGCGCTTGATAAAACTAGCGTACAAAGATGGATCTTTTGCCTTTATGATCTCGCCAAATGTACTGAATTGGTCATCGCCACCGTAGCCTGTCATGCAGTTATAGTGGGGATCTTTTCGAAAATCCATGGCTTTGTCAATTTGTGCCATTGCTTCTTTTAGCTGTCCCCGCATAGCTAAAAAACATCCATAACTATTAAAAGCACCTATACAAACTGCTCCTGGCTGCCCTGTGGCCGTATTTGGCGCAGTCATGTTCGATATTGCTAGCTTTGTTGCCGCTTTGTAATTTTCTTCGGCTTGTTTGATCTGGTTGAGCCGATAGTGTATGTCTCCCAGACGGATAAGCTCTAACGTCTTTAAATTAGAGTCTAGTTCGTTGGCTTTGAGAGCCAGGTGTCTTTTGATTATGATTGCATGGCGCTTTCTATTTTCATATAGTGAGTAATAGTTCTCCAGTGCATTGTAGCTGGCATCAAATTCATGTTCTTCCATCCAGAGCGCCAGTTCATCGGCTTTTTGTCTCAGTCCTAATTTGGGGTAGAGCATTAGTAGCCTCCACCTTGCTTCTAATCCCGTATCTGTCGACTTAGTAGAGTCACCATTTGCTCTTTTTTCAAACTCTTGTTGTAGTTGCGTAAGGCGTGCGTCGGCAGCGCTTTTGTCCAGTAATTTTTGCGTGGCTCGGTCCATCCTGGGGTCGTATTCAGTGATTGAGTCATCTGATTCAAAACTAGTATTGGCCTGTCCTGGCAACTGGAGCAAACAAATCATTGCTAAGGTGACTGCGCCGATAGATGCTCTGCAATAGGATTTTGAAAGGACTTGTAAGTGCATTGTGTTTACTCTCGGCGCTCGTGGATAACGATAGTAATTGAGTAAAGCATCTATTGGTCAAATTTACGCAAGATTGCTTCGATTGATTTTGTGTGCGCTAATGCTGACTCACTACCATAGCCACCTGCTAGTACCATGGCGATGGGGATGTTATTGCTGCGCGCCATGGACACTACAAAGAGATCGCGCTCGCACATATCCTCTACGCGCAGTAGCAAGGTGGCAAGCGGATCTGTCGCCAGCACGTCGGAGCCGGCATTGTAAAAGATAAAATCAGGTTTGAATTTTGCAATTGCCTCTGGCAGGTAAGATTTGAGTTTTGCCAGGTAAACACTGCCATCAGTTTTGGCTGGCAAAGGCACAGACCAGTCCTCTTTGACTTTTGGTTTTGGATAGATTGACTGATCAAAAAAATCAAGCACATAGAGACCGGGAATCGTCCTTGCTACGTTGGCAAAGCCGTTACCCTGGTGTGCATCAGTGTCGACAATAAGTGCTGTTTTGATTTTGCCAGATTGTTTGAGTCTTTTGATGGCAATTGGGCCATCGCAATATACGCAAAAGCCTCCGCCTCTATCGCTCTCGGCGTGGTGATACCCACCTCCTATGTTTATTGCTAGACCATGTTCGATTGCCGCATTGCATGCAGCTAGAGTCCCGCCACAAGCCAATCTCATCGGACGCAAAATGCGCCAGTCTGTGAGCTGTGCTGGGATTTTTGCGAGGATACTCATTTCTAGGATGCGACTGAGCACAATTCCATCAGACAGACTATTCAGATACTTTGAGCTATGTATCTCTAGCAATTCCTCGCGAGTGATTGGCTCGGGGCCTGTAATCGCTTTTGCTGCGCAGACCAATATCATTGAGTGCTTGATAAATCTTGTGGTATTTGCATCCATCAAAGGGATGCAGATGCTCGATGCCAAAGGCGCTGATGTTATAGCCTTTGGAGTAGTAGAGCGGTACGCGCTTGCTCTCTGCTCCTTGCGCGCTATCGTGGGAGTTGTCTTTGCCGTTTTGTAGCAAGAGGGTGTCAAAATCGATCTCGTCCAAAAGTACTACGCCGCTTACTGTTGATGCAAGCAGCCCAAGCCCAACAAGGACCTTACGTCGACTAATTTTGCCAGATTGAGCAGTCATTGCTTTTACTTGCCCTACAGTCGGATCTTCCTTGCGGCATGTATAGTTTTGCTGAGACTGGGTGCTATATTCTTTACGAGTAAAGAGTATGGATAAATGAATTCTCTAGATCAACTTCTGCAAAAGTATTCTCGTCCGGCTTACCAGGCGCTGTTATCTACCGAGCCGGTAGATGCTACATCCCCTCAACTGGCTATTACATCAAAGTTTGGTGGGATGCCCTACTTTGAACAAGGGGAGAGTTGGCCAGTTTGTGCAAAATGCCAAAAACAAGAGACCTTTATCTGTCAGTTGGATTTGCGCGATTGCGCGGGAGCCAGTCTGCCGCAGGGCTATGGACTGCTCAGCTTTTTTTATTGCTTTAATTGTTTTCCCTGGGACGCCCCACAACCTGGCTGGACGGTGCGCAATCATCAGTACGCAAGCCCAGAAAAAGCGATTGTGCTAGCCGCACCGGTTTTAAGTGAGCCCGGCTTTTTTAAAAAGCTGATGGGACGGCGTACTGAGAGTATAAGATGCTGCCTCATTAATTTTGAGTTGTTTGATTGCTATCCTCAGCTGGATGAGCTCGATGAGTTAGGAGATGCTCTGGAGCGAAAAATGCTTGCAGGGGACGATTTTGGCGACAACTATTACAAACTAATCGATCAGCTCACTGGTAAGTCCGACAACTTTGGCACCATTATCGGCGGCTACTCTCAGTGGGTTCAAAGTTTTCCGCCTGACCTAAAGTGCAAGATATGTGGCAACTGGATGCGTCAGCTTGTGCAAATCGGTTCTCACCGGGACGTAAACGTCATGTTTGGTGATGCCGGGTGCATCTACGTATCAATCTGCGATAAGCATCCTCTGGATGTGAGCATGATGTTGCAGTGCTTTTGAATTGCTCTGGTATAGTTGTGCCTGTTATTTATCGCGAGGCTGAGCATGGAAATCGTCTGCGTAATTTTGGCATTCCTCGGTTTAATAGTAATCTTCGTAGGTCATTTTTGGCTGGTCATTAATGCTTTTAAAAAGAGTGCTGGCTGGGGCGTATTGACGCTCTTGCTTCCGTTTTGGGGCAGCCTGATTTTTAGTTGCCTCAATTGGGATCGCTCCAAAAAGCCTCTCCTGCTCTACGTCCTCGGCTTTTGTTTTATCCCGCTCTCAATCATGCCGATGATGCTGTTTGCTCCTGCTAAATACAAAGAGTTTACTCAGTCAAAGTTTGGTGAAACCGAAGCTGAGTCTGGTGCTGCTAAGACTTCTGCCGGTGCTAGCAATTCTGATAGCGCCAGTAAACAAGAAGAGAGCAAAACAGAAGAGAGCGATAAGTAAGCTATCGATAACGCCAGCGCAAGAGTCGTCGCTCGAGCAGGTCGATTGCCGCGGTCAATACTAACGCAATGACTATTAGTGCAATGATGCCGACGATAACTGTAGCCATGTCGTAGAGACCGGATGCTTTGACGATCATATAGCCGAGACCTTCTTCGGCGGAGATAAACTCGCCAATAAAGGCGCCAAGCAGTGCCAGTCCGATATTTAGTCGCATGGCGTTAATGACCCAGATCAATGAAGATGGCACTACGACTAGCTTAAAAATCTGCCAGCGACTGGCTCCAGCGACATGCATAAAGCGCATAAAACGAGGCTCTATCGATGTGGCGCCCTGATAACTCTGCACAATAGCCACAGCTACAGTGGAGAGGAAGGCCAGCATCACCTTTGACCACATGCCTATGCCAAACCAGACTATGATCATTGGAGCTAGAGCAAATATAGGGATAGTGCCCAGCGCCGTTACATAAGGGCGCGCTACTTTAGCGAGTGTTTTGAAATACCAAAAGAACAAGCCAATAAATGCACCGCTGGTAGTGCCGAGGATAAAGCCTAGCACTGCTTCGCTGATAGTCACCCAGGTGTGTTTTAGCAAGTCCCCGCTAATGACTAGCTTGGTAAAAGCTGCCCATACAAGAGCTGGACTGGCAAATATAAATTGACGCTCGGGGCTAGTATCGGTAAGCAAATGCCAGATCAATACAAAGAGCAAGAGCGGCAAGGGATAGAGTAGCAGACCTGATTTGCCTAGACCGGTTTGCTCATTTTTGGCATTCATTGTCATGGTTCTATCACCGCTTTGAGATCCGACCAGATCAGGCGATAGTATTCGGCAAACTTTGCTGTCCCTCTGGCGGTTTCTGGGGAGCGCTTTGTCTGCTCTAGATCAATTGCAAATTCTTTGCTGATACAGCCTGCTTTGTCCATTAATAGCACCCTGTCAGCCATGGCTATCGATTCTTCGATGTCGTGAGTGACCATTACAGCCGCTTTGTTTTTATCCTTTATAAGTTGATAAAACTCACATTCGAGCTTGAGTTTTGTAAAAAAGTCCAACGCCGAAAACGGCTCATCAAGCAAGAGAAGCTCAGGATCAAACATAAGTGATTGGATGATGCTGACTCGCTGCCGCATACCTCCCGATAGCTCGGACGGATACTTGTTGAGCACAAGCTCACTCAAGCTAAACGTGCGCAGATATTGTTTGACAATATCTTTGGCTTGCTCTTTTGACATAGCAGGCCTTAAGTCTGTAGCTATGAGCATATTGTCTTGCACCGTGCGCCAGGGCAAAAGTGCGTCCTGTTGAAATATATAACCGATGCGCCCCGAGCCAGCGTTGTCACCTCTAACATCAATTTTTCCAGAGTCTGGTTGAAGTAGTCCAGCAATCAAGTTAAGCAAAGTGCTTTTGCCGCAGCCGCTAGCACCCAGGATGCAGACAATCTCGCCTTGTTGCACCTGCAAATCGAGCTTACGTATGGTCCAGTGGCTGGCATCATCGCTACTGCCTGTGGCGGAGGCGCTAGCCTCCTCACCTCTGTCGCTGTCATTTTTGCTTTTGCCAGTGCTTTTAAGAGCATAGCTATAGCTGAGATTTTGTACTGATAGCACTGTCTCATTGGCTGCTGTTGCTACCATCACTCAATCTTGCTCCGTGGACTTAAACCCTTGGTTTACTGGATCTTGGCACTCTGGGCAAAGCGCATATCAACATTTTGTTCATAAGACCCTGCGCTCTTAAGGTCGCCCAGGTCTTTGCGTAGCTTGATAGCGTGCTCCCAGGCGCTTTTGTTTAGTACAGGGCTGCTTGGTGTTGTGCCAGACTGGATCAAGCGTTCCAGAGCGTCAGTGATGACCTTTTCCGATACTTCTGGAAACTCTTTTTTGGCAATAGCTAGAGTGCCTTTCTTGTTGTCGCGAATGTATTTCATCGCCTTACTGAGTGCATTTACAGCTGCCTGGATTTCGCCAGGATGCTTGGCGCAATAGTCATCGGATACAGTCAGACCGGTAAAGGCAAAGTCTCCGTTATCACTGGCTGGCGAATAAACTATGTGTGCGCCTTGATTGGTGGCGATTGATACCATTGGTTCTATTTCCATTGCCATATCAGCATTGTTGGAGCGCACAATAGCATTTAGTGAACCAAATGCACCCTGGACTATTTTGGCAGAGACTGGTTTGTTGCCATTTTGCAGAATATTTTTCATTACTGCATAGCTGGTCGAAGGTGCAGTATAGGTGGCAACGCGATAGCCAGAAAAGCCAGCAGGGGCTGTTATCGGTTTGATTTCTTTTTTGTAAGTGATGACCCAAAAAGGCGTGCCTTTGACGATGGCTGCGACGACTTTGCCACCCTGCCCATGCTCTCTTGCGATAGCTGCAAAAGTCGGATCTGATACGCCAAACTGGGCATTACCAGCCGATACAGCGGTAAAAGTTTTTTCGTCGCCACCAGTGCTGACTAGTTTGACGTCGAGACCTTGCTCTTTAAAAAAGCCTGCATCCAGCGCCACATACAGTGGCATATAGAGAAAAACGTGGCCAAATTGAGCAATTTTTATTGGCTTGAGTTGCCCCACCGGCGCAAGGGGCTTAATTGAGGCTACGGGTTTGAGCGGCTGAAGCGGTTTGGGTGGCTCGGCATGAGCCGCAGATAGACCTGAGCTTAGTGTAATCGCCAGCGATATAAAGACCCGTTTCATTTGCATCTCCGCCATCAGTGGCTGCCATTGTAACAAACCGGGCGTAAATGACGGTGTGTTGATTCAATTGCGCTGACTAAATTGCCATGCTCTTGCCCTCCTTGTACTCGCGGTCCCTGTGGTTCATGTGGTCCTTATTGCCCTCACGTAGTACTAAAGCGCGTAGTAGGTATTGTCGATTTTTTTTAGAGCAAGATGGGCATTCGCCGTCCGTGGCAAATGCATCAAAAGGTCCTATTTGTCAGCGGTTTCTTCGCTTGTATCCGTGGTCGTGCTTTTGTCTACGGTTACGCTTGTATCCGTGGACTCGGTGGACTCGGTTTTAGCTGCAGACTCGAGTTTATCCCATTTGCGATTGTTGAAGCGGAATAGACCATAAAGAGCAGCCACAATTGCGGCTATGACCAGTATGACTTTGAACAATGCCAGTGGATTGTAAAAGACGCCATAGATGATAAAGGCTGCCAATGCTATGACTACAAACCAAAAGCCAAAATATATTCCTGTAATCCAGTTGTTTTCTTTGCGTGTCAGCATGCTATTGCCTCAATTGTTTGTTTGAAAAAAGTGAGAACTGCGCCAGAGAGTCTGACGCAGTATGAATTTTGTCCAGCAGTAATTGCAGGTATAGCTTACCGGCAGTATTTGCTCTTTTCGAGACCGAGAGTCTTGACGATACAGCTCAGTCTTTCCTGATTGATTGTGCTGACATCCTTGCCGCCCACCAGTTTCATTGCTACTTGCAGAGCAATGTCAGTTTCGTATTGCTTGGTGGTATTGCGTTTGATCTGGTTCAAAGTGTTATCCCAGGCGTACATGCATACATGATGCTCTGCGTTATTCAGGGATTCTTCAAAGTAACCTATCAAAGTGTTTGTGGGCAGGTGGTCAAAGACTCTGGCGTGTTTGATACGCTCATGAATCTCTGCTCTTTGCTCCCTGGTGGTTGTTTCGGTGCTCTTGCCAGAAGACAAAAGCAGCGCGGTTAGTCCCATAGCTGTTTTTTGGAAGCTCACACTGTTTAGGGTGGAGGCGCGCTCAGTTAGCTCGTCATGGGTGGTGCGAAAGGTCATCACCAGCCATTTCTTTAAGTAATAGAGCGCCACTATGACATATGCCAGCGAGACTAGCAGGGCAAATACTGATGAAGCTCCTGCTGCACCAAAATGCGGCAGTGCGGTGACAACGATTGATACAAAAAAAACTAATGAGGCAACAAAGATTGCCTTGTTTTCTGTATCAAAGCCCAATTCAGGATGATTGCCAAAAAACTTGTAAGTATTGTGGCTCACCATGATGATGCCGAGGATAACTGGCAGGAATGAAATCAGTGGGAAAATGATATTTATGGGCATTATTTCCTCATTGCCTTTTGGGCTAAAGGTTAGTTGGGTGGAGTGGGCTCCTTGTGAGAGCTTCTCCATATCTGGAAGAAGGAGCAAGAGCCATCCCTGGCAGAGACTTTCCTGTCAGCAGTTTTGCTAACTGTTCAAACTGTTACTTCTTGCTATACAGGTTTTGATAGCGTTGGTACAGAGCTACTGCTAACGCTGTCGCCAAGACCAAGCCTAATAGCCAGGGGGCATAGACAATACAAAGACCTACGAATACTACGGCGGTGATAATCCCACCCCAGATGCCAAAAACAGATTTTGTGAATGCGTCAAATCCTTTACCGGTCATGGTAATACCTCTAAATATGTGATTGAAGAAATGGTTCGTTTGTGGATTTTCTGTTCCCTGACTCAATTGAGCCGCTGTTTTTTGCAAACCAGGTTATAGATAATCAGTGGAACACCAATGATTGCTACCAGGATCAGAGGCTCAAAGACAAGGCACAAAGCTATAAAAATAATTGCAAGTATTGCCACCCATTTGAGTGTGCGCACGGTATTCACTATTTGGTCTTTTTCCTTTTCGTTTAATAGCATGTTAGACCTCTATCTAAATCAAATGTTGAGTAAGTCGTTCAGTAGCTTGCTATCAGCTCTACGCGCCAAAGATGCGACCAATTTGCGCCGCAATTGTTTGCCAGGTGCGCGCGATAGCAGCCATAATCGGTGCCAGAAAGGCGAGTACTCGGGCTATTTGACGGCCAACTGCTGTCCACAATGCTTTGTAAGCTGTCCACAGTGCATCAAAGATACGAATGACAATTGGCGCCAGCGTGTCTGTAAATGGAGACAGAATCTTTTTGGCTACATACAAGTAAAACAGAGGAGCTATTACACCACCGACTACGCCGGAGGCAAATAGACCCAAGAAGCCAGCCGTAATCCAGCTGCCGGTTACGCCATTTACGTAATAGCCTACTGTAGCAAGTGTAGTCATGCCAGTGAAGAAAGCAAGAGTGGCGCCGCTGTAGTAGGTAAAGAGACGACCCAGTAAGACAAAGCCGTTGATACCAACAAAAGCGATGATTGCCATGTCTACGAAGGGGTTGTTGGTGATTGTAGTTGATACTGCTGGCAGTGCTACGATAAGAGCAGTTGCCAGTACGCCCAAATTGAGCAAATGACCAAACATGATGGCAAAATCTGAACGGTCATTAAAGGCTTCATCTTGTTTTTCTCTCAAGGCGGCAAAGGCAGCCACGATTTTGCTTGAAAGTTTGCTGTGGATAGACTCCAGTGTTACACCAACTGGGGCAGAGATAAAACGGGTCAATGCGCGCAATGTGATATAAGCCAGCGGATATACGATCAAGGCACTGCCAAAGAGTGTTACTACACTCAGGACCAGGTTGACCATAGTAGATGTGGCAAAACCAGCGTGATAAGCAGCAAAAGCAGCCAATGTGATTGTTACTGCAGCGATGTCGCGGTTGCCTTGATCTTTACCAAAGTGCTTTTGAAAGCCTTCGGCGTAGCTATAGACAGCGGTGATTGTCGCTACTGTATATGCCAACCATAATGGTAAAGTGGCTTCGATGCTCAATACATAAGACGCCCAGGTCAATACTGCTGCCAGGACGATGTTTGAGACATGTTGAAAGAATCTCAAATAGTCTCTATCGCTTTCATCGCCATAGGCACTGTCTAACAACTTTTTCCATTGTGTCAAAATTTTGCGCATCAGACCGCCTTGCAAAATCACTACAAAGCCCGGCACAGCGTATGCAATGCCAAAGACTTCTGCGCCAGCGAATACTCCTGCTTTGACAGGTAGCTGAAGCGCTGCCACTGCTGGTACATAAGTAACCAGTGCCCAGGCGCCAAGTGTGCTGGCCGCTGTTACTACGCTATAGGATTTGCTGTCAAAAGCCGGACTGACAATAGCAATTGCGATCCCGCCAGCGCTAAGACCTGCTGCCACGGCTACAGTTGTAAAACCAACAAAGGTGTAATTGAAATGCAAAACCCATTGATAGGTTTCGTAGGCAATAAAGGCAGCTGTTGCAAATACACCGATAGTAAGCAACACCTCTAAGAAGCGCACACCTTTGGAGCGGCTGCCGTATTCGTTTTGCAATTGCGACCAGAGATGATTGGAGCCTGGCAGCGCTTTAAGCGTGTTAGTAATGGACGCTATGGTGGGTAGCAGTCCTTCTCTCCAGAGGCGCTCATAGGCTGACCAGAGCTTGTCCCAGACGTCAAAAATGTAACGCAGGACAAAGTGATACAGGCTCGCCCAGACATGTGTGTAAGTCAACACGCCCGCTACGACAAAGGTCAATATCCAGCTAGGTGTGCCTAGCTCATAGACAAATGCCAGTGTATCGGCGGATTGCCAGCCAACTGCAATGCCCAACAAGACACCGACTATATTGATAAAGATTGTTCGTCCCCAGCCGCCATTGTGTGAGCGTGAGTAAGCGTGTTGGCAAAGCCATTTACCGCTGATTCTGAGGGTGACTGGGATAAAAAAGATGATGTTCAGGAGAAGCTGCCAAACGGTTGTTTTTGGTGTTTCCATTGGAATACCTGTAGGTTGTTGGTTGAAGATATCCATGTCCTTGCGGACGTCAAAGACCGGGTTGATGCAGGCATCAACTCGGTTTACTAATTTGGGCAAGTCGCTTTCGGCTCGGTCAATGACAATCTGTCAATTGGACCAGCCGTCTGAGCTACCGCTTTTTTGCCTTTGTAACTGTGACCAGATATATGCTGTCGACTATTGCTTTTGGTGCTGGTGTGACAGTGCCATCTACTGGTCCAAGTGGGGTGACTTGCACCAGTGCTGGGGCGATGTCATTTTCGACGGCTGCATTAGTGCCGATCGCCACAAGTTCGTTCCAGTCGTCAGTCTTTGCACAAAGTCTGAGTATGGCGTATTGACCGTGTCTTGAGTCGATAACTTTTGCTGCGTCGGTGATTTGATGTGTCATGAGTTGTTACTCCCGGATGACTTCGTTAATGTTTAAGCAAAAACAGTTTTCTCCATTTCCGCTTCCCACTGTTCGCGATTGTTTCTGTTGTCGCGGCCATGGTTGTTCCAGTTGGTTAAAATGATTGGTTTTCTATGACTACAAACTGCTCTAGTAAGCACCACTCCAAAGGACATTTGGATAAAAGGCTGCGGGGATGTTGCGTGCGCTTTTAAGAGGTGTTGTTTTACAGAGAGTTTGAGTTAAATAGACAAATCTATAGTGTCTTAATTGAAGTGTCAGTAACAAGAGTTTTGAGGGTATTGTAAAGAGGACTCGATCAAGGTCATCTGCGATAGATTGAACTGGCTCACCAGAGTCCTATCGAAGTGTTAGTTTTTAACAAGCAGGATTGCTCAAGGTTGTTAGCCGTCATTTCGAGCTTGGCTTTGCGCGAGCTTGCATCTTTGAGGCGCTTTGTGCGGCTTTTGGTGGGACAATTTGAGCTATCACTTGTGCTTGTTGGCCGTTTCTAGAGCCTTTTTTGCTGCACGCCTCATCGCGATTTCAGTGCGCTTTGCCCCCTGGCGGGCGGGACAGTGCTAGTGCGTGCTAATTTTTGGAGGCACTTTTGTGTTGTGGTTTAGGTCGCTGTTCAATTTGCAATTCAAGCCGCAATTGTGTTCCAAAATTGTCACTCTCAAATAGCTTTTATAACCGCCTCAAGAGACACTTCGAGCCTGGATACATGGTCTATGTGGAGAATTACGAAAAAACGCCAAAAGTTCTTGCCAAGTGATAGCTGATCTAGGCAATATCAGGACCTCTATTACATTTCCTCATTCTGGCTTTAGATCTCACCTTTTATCTATTCAGATTACTTCTAGCAGCTTCTCGTTAGCCCGTCTCTAGCGCGTAGCTGCTCGTGTATTTGTGCTCTGTTTTGTGACCTTGATGCATCTTGAGTGATAAGCCCGATTTGGAGTGAGTAGACATACGCTCTAATTTTCTTTTATAGCAAAACCTATTGGAGGTTTTTATGTGTATCAAACGTATCGAATTTGTCGACTATGACCAACTTGTGACATTTAACGACGAGCTATCACAAGCATTTGCATTGACTATTTTGTGTCGCAGTTATTTAAATTATGGCGGCAAAATTACTAGCTTTAGTGACAACACTCTTGTGGCTGAAGTGTTTTATTTGCGTCCCGAAAAGATGGTGCTAAGTGGTGACTACGAAAGCATGGCACCCTTCCGTCGGGTCGTGGAAGCAATCGGTGTACGTAGTAAGTTTGTGCCGCGAGCACTGCCCCAGGATCAAGATGGTTTATCAATCGCTCTCAGTGGCCTAGCGCAAGCTCACAGTGGCTCAGATACTGCTATGAGAGCGTTACTTGCTGGTGCTGCTATCACAGATGTTACCGAGGTGGATGCCATGACCGCGATAGGCTTTGATAACGCACTTGCTGTTTACATGATTCAGGAGATGAGCGCGGCAAAAGACAAACTCACTATTCTGGAGACCTGCTCGCTTGTGTCGACACTGTGTGACTTTTTGCGATTTGAGTCCTTGCAAGGACTGGAGCGTCGCACTATTGTCTGGGATCTTGCCTACTTTGCTCGCACTAGAGAGCTACCAATAGTGCCATGGCTGACAGCTCTAATTGAGTCACTGATTCGGGGTACTGACTTGCAGTCGTTTTTGCGGCAGTTTCCACTGGCGTCCCAGGACGACCTGATGGCTGCCTAAAAACTGCTTAGCAGTGGGCGATAAATTCTCTAATTCGACCGCCGGCAAATGGCGGTCGACACTAACTTGGAAATCTTATGACTAAAACTAAACAGGTCCAGAAATGGTTTATGGCGGGTGCTAGTGAAAGCGAACATCACGTTGAACATACTGCACCCTGGTGGCGTGTTGTTTGTCTCACTGGTGTGGACTACTTCTCTACACTTTGCTATCAACCAACGATTGCCTTTGCTGCCGCTGGCGCACTGGCACCGATGGCAACTATACTTTTAGCCCTTGTTACTCTATTTGCGGCATTGCCTGTTTACTTCAAGGTCGCCGACGAAAGCCCGCACGGGCAGGGTAGTATCAGCATGTTGGAGAGTCGCCTGCCTGGATGGTCGGCTAAACTCAGCGTCTTGATGTTACTGGGTTTTGCTGCCTGTGCTTATCTGATCACCATAACCCTGTCGGCGTCTGACGGGGCGGCTCACTTTGTCGAAAACCATGAGATGCATAGCGCCATTTCACAGCAAGGCTATTTAATTGCCTCTCTTGTGGCAGCGCTGCTTTATCTCATTGTTGATAAGTCACGCAATTTTGTGGTGCTGGCATTTTTTGGGCTTGCTGCCTACGGAGTGCTTGATCACTTTGCGCAGAGTCGCCTTGGTGTTGCTCTGGTGATGATATCGCTATTGGGCGGGCTGTTCCTCAAAGGTCTGCGCGAGGTGCTTGGCGTAGCTGTGGTGCTTGTAGTTTCCTTCCTCTCGCTCAGCGCCATAGTTGTGGCTGTCAGTCTCTACCAGGTCTACTTGCATCCGGAGCTTTTGAGCGGCTGGTGGTCACGATTGCTCGGCGACTATCACCATTCCTGGTGGTCCATGCTATATGCCTGCTTGATCGTTTTTCCGCTGTTAGCACTTGGTTTATCTGGGTTTGAAACAGGTGTGCAGGTAATGCCTTTGGTACAGGGAGATGCACACGATAATCGTGCTCATCCTCTGGGACGGATTCGTAATGCCAAAAAGCTGCTTGCTGCAGCTGCCATCATCATGAGTGTCTTTTTGATACTTAGCAGCATCGCCACTACACTGCTTATTCCGGCTCAAGATATGTTGCCTGGCGGTAATGCCGACGGTCGAGCAATGAGTGTGCTTGCCCATAAAATGCTGGGGCATGGCTTTGGCACTGTTTTTGACACCGTAACAATTGCTATTCTCTGGTTTGCCGGTGCGTCAGCAATGACTGGTTTGATCAATCTGGTCACGCACTATCTGCCCAGATATGGCATGGTGCCTTCATGGGCAAGAGCTTCAAGACCAGTGATTGTGGTTTTTACCATAGTTGCTATTGCTGTAACAGTGATGTTCAAAGCTGATGTAATGGCACAAGGTGGTGCATATGCCACTGGAGTTCTAGTACTGATTACTTCTGCTTCACTGGCTGCTGCTTGGGCTTCTTGGGGTAAAAATAAATGGCACTGTCTGGCTTATGCCATGACCGCCTTTGTTTTCCTTTACACCACAGGCGTCAACATGATTGGTCATCCAGATGGTCCAAAGATTGCGGGGTTTTTTATCTTGCTTGTGTTGGTCACATCTCTCATCTCGCGCATCATGCGAGTGTTGGAGTTACGGGTCAAATCAATTAAGTTTGACGAGACTGCTCATCAGTTTTTGCTGGCAGCTAGAGAGTCAAATCTTAAAGGTGTAGTGCACTTTGTCGCTCACAAGTTTGGTGGCACGGCTTACACTGTGCGTGGTAACCAGATCAAAGAAATGCACTGTGTCGGCGAAAGCGACCAGTTGATTTTTCTTGAGGTCACTATTGAAGACGCCAGCGAGTTTGTAGACGACCTCTTGGAAGTAGAAGGCGTGGTGCACAGAGGCAACCACGGTGAACATCTCATTTTGCGTTGTAAGAGTGCATCGGTGGCTAATGCCATTGCTGCCATTTTGCTAAAAGTGCGGGACGAATATGACACACGCACTGTCGCTCACATTGGCTGGTCTGAAGATAGTCCGCTTTTATCTGCTTTCACATTCCTGTTCTTTGGGGACGGTGAGACTGGATTGCTTGTGCGCAAGATTATCGAAGCCGCTGAAACTAATCACAAGCACCGTCCAATGGTGCTTATGGGTTAAATCAATTCACGGGAAAAATTATGCAAGAATCAACTCAATCAATGGCAGTTGGTATCAATCCCATAGTGGGATTTGATTTTGAAAACCATGGTACAGACGAGGAACAGTTCAGAGCCCTGGCTGAACTATCGTTTATTAGCAGAGGCGAAAATGTTCTGATATTGGGTGGCATCGGCAGTGGCAAAACCACACTGGCTAATATATTGCTCAAGCAAGCCACAGATAGTGGTTTAACAGCAATGTACGTAGACAGTCCGGGCTGTTACTATCCGCGCTTACCTGTTCGCTATCTGGAGTGCGATTTGCTCTTGATGGACGAGGCTCACATCTGGGCAGATGTGGCACCACGAGCCATGCTAGCTCTTTTGCTCAAGCGGCATGAGCTGGGCAGGTCCAATGTTTTACTTTGCGTTAGCTCGAACTGGCAACGACTAATGTCTCAGCAAGCGGTCGGCACTCCTCGTACTGATGCCAACAGAGAGGATTGGCTCATGGCTGGACTGGTGGAGTATTGCGCATGCAGTGCTGCTTTATCGTGGGCTATTGCAAGACAATGGTCGCCCAGTGTATTGCTGCATCTGCTTGGCTTTGGCAATCGCATTGCTGAGCACGAGTTTAACCAGCTGGAGCCATATTTGTCACGCGTTAACAGGCTGCCTTTCTGGCACATCATAGAAACCGGTGAAAAAAGTTGGAGACATATACGATGAGCGCAATAGAAGCACTGCGGACGATTACTGCCCAGGCAATTGGCGCAGCACAGGTGGTTATGACTGACAAACGCAAACAGTTGTTTGGCGACGCTATGCGCCAACTCACTGTTGATGTCAGTGCTGGTCGCTCTCACAGCGTGGCCATGAGTTTAAGACCTGAGTTTGACTATGAGGCAGGCCGAGGCAAGTGCTTGCATCCTGATAAATTGACTGGTGTAGCGGCACTGGTCTATCAGGATTGCCAGGTCTTTAGCCCCACTCTCGAGTACTGGAGCAAGGTCGTCGGTGACCAGAGGGAGCCTTGGACTGAGGAGGGCTTTAACATCGTCTTGCACTGGAGCGATATCGACGACTTGCTTAGTCGCCTCGCTACGCTCCAGGATGATGATACTGCTGCTAAGGTCAGAAAGGCTATCCAATCTGCTCAAAGCGCAGTTACTGAAAAGGCCAAGGATGTCCTCGGTCAGCTCAATACAAGGGCAATGTCTCAAGCTTTAGCAGGCAAGAGTTGGGCAATAGTTATGTCACTCAAAGCTGGCACCGATTTTGAAGCACCATCAAGAGCGCCCATCACTCAAATCACCCCCGAATGGCTTGGCCCTGTGGCAAAGGCAGTTTGGGATGCTTGTGCTGACTATAAACCGACTTTTGAATACTGGAGTCGGCAAGAAGGTGATCAGCGCGAACCATACACCGTGGAAGGCATCAACATTGTTGTCCACTGGTAAAAACAAGAATCAATCAACAACACAACTTGGAGAAAACACAGATGAGCATTCATCACTTTATCGATAAACTGGCAGCATGGAAGTTGTTTGGCAATGGCAAGTCCGAGTCAGATCAGCCTGGTGCCACCACACCCGATCTATCACTCTTGCAGTGTTTTGCTGGTGTCACTATGGTCGGACGTGTCACCGAAGTCAAAGAACAAGGCGTCAGCCTGGACTTTGAGTTTCAGGGCGAAAAGTTCAAAGGCTTCGCGCCGTTTACTGAGTTTCGCGATCAGTCACTGGCTAATGCAGTTTCGGTCAATAACAAGTTCAATTTTGTACTGGTCTTTCCTGAGTCAGCTGATCCGTTTTTACGAGTCCTGACTGTCAATGAGCATCAGAGTTCACAGGATTGGCCTATTAAGATTTAGCCGCAGCACTAGCTGGCAAATCTAAGCTGGGGCAATAAATAAAGACTTACTGCTACTGGAGGTGGCGGTTATTTTGATGCTCCGAGTGTTTGCATGGATCGCAGCACCGGGGCTATTGAGAGAAATGATATGTTTAATTGGCTCACTGGTAAAAAGTCGGACTCATCTGAAGTCGGCAAGACGGACCCAAACGAAAATGTAACAGGCATTTTGCTGCAAGCTGTGCATGCTCTGGAGGGTGGCTATCATATTGGATCTTCCACCTTGGTGCACTTTGTATTGCAAATCGAAGTGGCAGGCCTTGCCACTAATGAGTTTGTGGTTGTAAAAGCCTGTCCAAGTGATTTTGTGCAAGCTCCATTACTGCAGGTTGGAGACCGCGTCACTGTCACTTTTGAGGGGCATGGAGAGAGAGAAGAAGTTTTGGAAATTAGCATAGACTTTGCTGCTCGCGCTGCTACTGCTCGTGCAGCTGTTGCTGGTCAAGGTTGTTGCGGCTGATACCACTTTATCGACAGTAATAAAACCGTGTTTGCAACAAGCACGGTGTTTTGCAATTTTTTCGGAGACACGATTATGTTTATTGATGCATTTAGCGCTTTGTTGGTTAACCTGGGAGCCTCAATCAGAGAGTATTTTGACAAACGCTCTAAACAAGCTGTGCAGCAAAACAAGCTTGCCTCATTGAGCTATTACAAGGGCGTGACACTGGTTGGTCGAGTGATTAGCATCAGCTCCAAAGGCGTGATGATTTCATTTATGCTTTCCAGTCAAAATTTTGAATGTTTTGCACCATTTAGCGAGTTTCGTAATCCAGAGCTGAGCGGGAGTGTAAAAGTAGGCACGAGGCTCAACTTTGCCATGGTCTTTGCTGATGATGGCGCTATATTTCTGCGTGTTTCAGGACAAAACCAATGTCAAAGCGAGCACGACTGGCCAATCATGATTTAAGCGAGGAATGACTATGACTACAAGAACACACAAGAACCTTACCGGTGGCATTGGTTTAGAATCAGGCATTCACCGCCAACCCGCTTTCGAGTTTCAAACGCGTCTCCTTGGTGTTGACTCAACTCCCTGTTTGATTTGTGGCGGAGAACATGTCTCTCGAAACAGCTTCGCTGCCTTTGTTAGTGAGGGCGAAAGACAAAAGGTTATTGACCTCTTTGCCGCTCAAGGTGTCCATGTTGTGGAGCACCGCGGCAGTGACATTCAAGTATTGGTTGGTGCTTGCAATGGGCATTTATTCAGACTCAAATGGCTGCAGTATGCCAGTCGTGATGGACTGATTGATGCCAGCAAAATAAGTTATGCCCTTGCTCAAGAGGGTCCGGCACCAGGGGGCAGTCATTGCACTGTGATGGGTTAGAGGGCTGTTTGCCAATGGTCTTTTGACCTGATGTCCTGATATTTGGCTGCTAGTCAGCACTCAGTGATTTTCTAATTGAGTCCTCAACAGTGGTTGGGGACTTTTGATTTTATGTGACAGGAGTAATTATGAAACCAAATCATAACGATGACAGGCTCGCGCTTGCCTATGTACTTTATGGCAGACTTTTACGGGCAAATGGTGCGATGTGTAGCATTGCGCGTGCTATCGAATCTGCTAAGTATTTTGTCACTAGAATAGTGGCTAGCCAGCTTGTCTTTGCCTTTGACCAAGGGCATGAAGGCTCCTTTGATGCGGACTTGCGTGGCGGTAAAGGTCTGGGATTATCGAACATGAAGCGGCTCGGTCTGCCTGTGCCTGGGGGGGCGACTGTATTAACATCGGTGTCGCGTCGCTTTGAGAGAAATAGAAGATTGCCTGGGCGTCTTGCTTTTGAAATTGTCGATGCTCTGGCCTCAATGGAAGAAGAGACTGGCTCTGGTTTTGGTGATATCGAGAAGCCTCTTTTGATATCAGTACGCTCCGGTGCTCCCGTCAGTATCGCCGGGACAATGGACACTGTCCTAAATGTTGGTTTGACCAGGCAATGTATCCCTGCTTTAGCCCGCCGCGCTGGCGAGAGATTTGCCTGGGACTGTTATCGACGCTATCTCACTATGTTTGCTGTAACAGTAATGGGTGTCGAGCGCCAGGTCTTTGAGGCGCCACTCAAAGCGGTGATGCAACGGGCTGGAGTGGCGCGTGATAGCGACCTGGGTGTCTCGGATTTGCAGATGCTTTGCAGCGAGTTTGAGATTGTCTTTGGTCGACATTGTGGCATGAGATTGCCTGACGATCCATATGAGCAGTTAGCACTGGCTATAGTTACAGTCCTGGAGTCATGGCAAAGCGAGCGAGCTTGTGCTCTGCGGTTGGCAGAAGGCATTGCTCCATGGCTGGGTACGGCTGTAAACCTGCAAGTCATGGTCTTTGGCAATAAGGGTGAAGACTCAGGTACTGGCGTGGTCTTTAGCGCTAATCCTATAACCGGTGAAGACGGCCTCTATGGTGAGTTTTTGTCCAATGCCCAGGGAGAGGATGTCGTCAGTGGTACAAGAAATGCTGATAGTGTGCAGCTGCTGCAACAAACAATGCCCCTGGTTTATGACCAACTGGTGCGTCATGTTGCCTCGCTTAGCGAGTTTTATCGCGAAATGGTGGAGATTGAATTTACCATCGAGAGCGGTGTGCTTTATCTTTTGCAGGTGAGGAAGGCGAAGCGCGCTAAACAAGCTGCCATCAACTTTGCTGTCAATCAGGTTAGTAAAGGACACTGGATTGAAGAAGATGGCATCATGAGTATTGGTACTTTGCAGGAAGGCGGTGATAGCAGTGCTCTCGGTTGTGCCAGATTTAAGCCAGATAGCTTAGAGGAGGCGATGAGTATTTGCTACATGACCGGTATACCTGCCTCTCCTGGAGTGGTAAGTGGTCATTTGTACTTTACTCTTGAGAGTGCTCTGGCAGCAATCGAACGCGGTGAAGATGTTATTTTGACGCGGATGGATACGTATCCGTCTGATTTGCCGGTAATGCTCATGTCAAAAGGTATTGTCACTGCCTGCGGTGGCGCTACCAGTCATGCTGCGCTGGTGGCAAGAGGGCGCCAGATCCCAGCTATAGTCGCTTGTGGTTTTACCATTGTTGACAATACTCTCACTGCTGATTTATACGAGAATGGACTCAAACAAGACGGCGCCAGTATTACGCTCATTGAGGGGGATCTGGTCAGTATTGATGGTGGAGCTGGTTTGGTGTTGCCTGGACTTGTCGAGATTGAGGTGACTGAAGCCAGTCAAAATGTCAATCTGGTGCGGAAATGGTACAGCGAAACTGAGCTGCGTTTGTCAGCATCCTTCCTTGATGCAAGCCTGGCAAACGAAAAATGGGATATTAATCAGTGGCACAATGACTTTTATTTGCTTAACTCCATGGCGGCAAGCTCAACTGGTAATGACTTCCACGTGCAGGTAGTAGCCAAGCAAACTGAGGTGGAGTTTCAGTTGGCGCAGATTTTAACCTGTTATCTGACCATTGCCGTTTACAGTGAATTGCATCATTTGCCTAGATATGCCAAAGAAGTAGGTCGACCCGGTTGCGCCTTGCTTGAGCTTGGTGAGTTAGATAACTCGATGCTGGTGTTAGACAAGATGCGGAGGCTGGCTCAGCAGGACTGGTCATATCAGGTAGAGTTTTTTAGGTTGGCATCGCGTGGGTTTTTGGATAATGGTGGATCGAGTGGGTTTTGTGGTAGACCATGGTCGCTAATTGCTGCTGCACCAGCACAGTATCTGGCTGGCGAGTTGCCTGCGTCAATCTATATCGATCATGTCTTTGACCTCAAACACAATGGTGGTCGTCTATTTGATAAAAGTGGGATGGTCGCTATTAACGAGCATTTGCTGCGTCATCAGCTGGAGATCAAAAAGTCAGTCTCCGATACCAGTGCGCTCTACAATCAGCTCACTGCTGCTTGTAGGGTAGTCAGTCCAGCAGTGCTAGAGCTTTATGATGCAGGTGCTGAGCTAGGTCTCTGGCAAAAGCGGATAATCGAGCAGGTGGACACAGGGGGAGAGCTTGATGAGCAGGTCTTGGACCCAGAGCCAACAGAGATTGTAGGAGATGACGATGCGGTGCTATTTGATCTCTCTGAAGATAGGGATGGAGATGCACTGGCAACTGATGGCTGTGAAGTTGGCGATGACGATGCGGTTGTATCTGATGGCTCAGCTGAAAAGGATGCAGATCACTTAGTGGGAGATAAACAATGATGCCCTGGATCTGGTTTGTCTTGGCTGCCTTTGTGGTCCTTGGTTTTGCCACCTGGCTCTATGACTATTTAACTAACCAAAAGAAGGAGCCAGTATTGATCAATCCGATTGACGCAGTCTATGCGACTGTTACAGATAGTTTGGCTGCTAGCGATTACTACAAAAGTGAGCGTCTGTACCATTGTGCGCGTACTCCCAAGTGCATTACTGTTGGTGGTAAGCGGATTTGGGCTGGCGGCAGGATGTATTTGAGTCCTCAGGACATCGCTGGCTATGATTTGCTTGTGCCATTGACACAGTGCATGCCTTTTGCCGCAGGTTGTCGCTATCAAATCCTGGCTCTGCCGTTGGAAGATTTTGGCGGAGTAAGAGCCGGATTTAAACAGCATGTGCAGGAGATTATGCGAGAGCTTATCGCCGGCAACAAGATGATGGTGTTTTGTGATGGCGGTCTGGGGCGGACAGGGACAGTACTTGCTAGCTTAATTGCTCTAATGGAGCCAGGCACAGTGGATCCTATTGCAGCGGTGAGAGAGCGCTACCGAGAGTTTGCCATCGAAACATACGCGCAGGCTGAAGCAGTATTTGCTCTGCGTGGTCAACGCCCACCAGAGCAATATCGCATTTTGTTAGAGGTCGAAAGTCTCAGACGTAGTGCGTGGAGTAAATCACGAGTTTAAAATCAGGGATATGGTTTTGGCTCATGAACAATCAATCCTGTATTTGATTGGCGCTGATAAGTCGACAAATATAGTTCAAAAATTGGGAGCGCCAATGGATAAGGCTGATGGATCGAGGTGATTTTCAGCTATTCGTTGGCGTCCTTTAACAACGGGAGAAATTATGCAAGAAATAAATATCGCAATTTTAATAGTGGCTCTGGCCGGCGCTTCATATGGTGTCTGGTTGCTTTTTAAGAGCTATCGAAGAAGAAGGATAAAACGCAATTTTTTGGAGATTCGTGAACTGGAAGTTGTATGTCTGGCTGCGAAATTCTGGACTGAGGCACTCTGCCGCGACTTCAGGCGTCCTTTGCAAGACCATGAGGTCAAAACCTTTTATGAATGTCTACGTACCGAAATCGCTCGCAGCTTTGGTGCTACCTCACTTGTCTCCAACTTTGGTATGTGTCGTCAAACAAGTGGTGGCATAGTCCAGTGTTTAAAAGCAGACGGCATGTTTACAGCATCCGAAGAGGGTTTGAGGGAATTGCTCCGTGACCGAATTGAGATCGATCATTACCTGCCGCTGCTGGAAATGCGCCTGAGCGAGGATAAGATCAAAATCAGATCAGTACAAAAGGTCAATTGTCTCAGTGATTGGAGCGTGATTTTTGAATCGGGTAAAACCTGCCCGGAGCGAGTGGCTCAGATAGGTCGAATCTACCGTCCAGAGAAAGCCTGGACCGCCGACGATCTCGCTCAATAATTGTGTTTATTGCTGACAGTTGATCGCACGTAAATGCCTTTTTGTTATCGCCGGAGGCGATCACTGATTTTTATCGCTCAGCATGCAACGCAGGACCTGGCGCGTGCTGAGCTTTTAACTTTGAGAATACAAATGGATAGATTACTTGAACGACTTCCTATATTTGTTATTGTGTCTGGTGGCCTGGCTATTTTTGTTGCAGTAATGGATGGCTATCTGGGTCTGGGTGTATGTGGTGCCTTGTTGATTGCCTGGGGCATTGCTCTTAACCTCGCTCGCTGTGGTGAATCAAGACTGGCTATAGCTTTGACTCTGGTGTCGACTATTTTGATTGTCGCCATTGCTATGATTGCCTATTTGGTCCCAGACGTAGAGACGGCCTGGACTTTGTCTTAAGTTGGCTGATATTGAGAATTCGTCTTGTGCGATGGAGCATGGTCTGCGTTTTTTTTGCGACACAATTTGCGGAGAATTGAATGAACAACAAACAAGCACCTTCCTTCCAAAAGCTTCCACGGGTGCACAAGTTTTTTACTAGTACTGATTGGTCGGCAGCTTCATTGGCCTTGGCTTTTGCTACATATTTGATGTGGTTTGGCTTGGCTTCTGACTTTTCTGCTGAGCAGATTCTATCGGCTACTGTAGTTTTCATTGTGGTTTCCGGTGTTGTTGTTGGTGCCGCTGCTTGCCTGACCGCAAGCTGGCGAGTGCTTTTTAGAGCCACTGCCTCCTGGTTGATTGCCGGTGGTAGCTTGGCCTTTGCCGTCTTTTTCATCTGCTTGCTTACTGTTAGCAGTCAATATCAGGCTGCCGCCGTCATGGGACAGTATGCCCAGAGTGTGATTAGTCAGCGCAGCAATGATCAAGAGGTCATTAGCCTCAATGCTGTGAAGTCAGAGATTGCCGAGCAAAAGCGTCTCTACTACGCTGTAAAAGTGTTGACTAGTCTGGAAGAAGTACTAAAAGAGGTTGATAGCGATATTTTGTCAAGCCAGGAACTGAGCGAGTTTGGGAGCCTTATTGATAAACGCAAGGGTGAATTCAAGGCTCGTCAAATGGATGACGTGCGTTTGCTTGTAAGGTTTGTCAGGTATAGCCGCTTTGTCTGCCATGATGTTCAACCCGTCAGCTCCGGTCAGCCCGCTGACCAGGTCTGCTCACTTAAGGAGATGCTTGATTATGGCCAGGCATTACCCGCCAAGTATCCACGCTGGATCAAGATCCTGCGTTGGCTTAGTTTGATCTGAGGTATGTGGGGCACTCGCTGGGAGTTTCCGCGAGTGTCCATATTTTTAAATTTTTGAACCAAGGATTTTATTAGTACAAGTACTCTCTGTTTTTATCTAATATTTTTAGTATTAGCTGTGGCTATCAATGGTCTATTTGTCGCCTTTGAATTTGCCCTGGTCTCGATGCGTCGCAGTCGCGTGCAAGAGTTAATCGACAATGGATCGAGCGCGGCTAAGGTAATCAGCCGGCTGCAACAGGATATGGATGAGACCATATCTGGTGCTCAAGTCGGTATTACTCTTGCCAGTCTTGTGCTTGGTTGGATTGGTGAACCAGCCATACATGAGGTTTTGACACGTATTTCTCAACTTATCCCGGTAACGGTGGAGCTGCCCCTGTTTTCACCAGCTGTTGTTTCGGGATTGGCTCTGGTATTGTCTTTTGTGCTCCTGTCACTGTTGCATGTTGTGCTCGGTGAGCAAGTGCCAAAGGGTATTGCACTGCGATTTCCTGAGCGATTGTTGCTGATTTTTGCTACACCGTTTTTTGTCTATCGCAAAATTACACTGCCATTGATATGGGTGTTTACAAGGCTTGCTAAGCTTGTGCTGCGTCTGGTGGGTGTTACTAAAACAGCCAGTCACGAGCCTGTACACTCCGCTGATGAGCTGTCAATGATTATTGATGGCAGTCAGGAAGCCGGTGAGTTAGATAGTGCAGTTACTGAAGTTTTGCAAAAGGCTCTTGATTTGCAGGACCTCAGTGTTGGTGAGGTGATGGTGCCGCTCGATAGAGTTGATATGGTGGAGCAAGGAGCTTCATTTAAAGCGGTGTTGGAGCTGGCTAATGACTCAAAGCATAGTCGTTTACCGATATTTGTTGGTGAACGTACCAATATTGTCGGTTTGCTCTCCGCCAAAGACCTCTTTGATGTAATTGAGACCAAAATAAACAGCCTGCCTCTCGAAGCAAAACTCGGTAGTCTGGCTCAAGATTTTAGGTTGAAGGATCATCAACGCTCGATCTGGCGGGTCACAGC
The DNA here is from genome assembly GCA_016718315.1 of Candidatus Obscuribacter sp. Taxonomy (GTDB): domain Bacteria; phylum Cyanobacteriota; class Vampirovibrionia; order Obscuribacterales; family Obscuribacteraceae; genus Obscuribacter. The sequence goes on from JADKDV010000004.1 coordinate 605,531, forward strand.
TGGGGTCAAAGCTAGTAGTTTGCTGCGTATGTTTTTGATTCGTCGCATGCCTATGGCTCTCGTTATAGACGATCCCGAAACCAGAGTGTCGGTTGGTGTGATCACACTGGAAGACCTCTTGGAGCGTCTTGTTGGCGAGATAAACGATGAGTACGATAACTAGCGCTGGTCTCTGGATTTAGTCTTTATCTAGATGCTTGCCATCTTACGGTTGCACCTGCTACTTGGGCGGGTGCCTTCTTTTAACAAACTAACAGGAGGTCCTGTGGTTTCCAAAAAACTAGCGCAGCTTTTATCAATGCTGCCCAAATCACATCCCTGGCACGGTGTGGCACCACTGATTAGTGACACCGATATGGTGCGCGCTTATATCGAGATGGTGCCTGGTGACAGGATGAAGCTCGAACTTGATAAAGCAACTGGTCATCTCTTTGTGGATAGACCGCAATTTTATTCATCAAGCTGTCCAGATCTCTACGGCTTTATTCCTCAGACATTTTGCGGTAAGCGAGTGGCTGACCGTTGTGCTAAACAAACAAAGCGCCGCGGTATAGTTGGTGATGGCGACCCACTCGATATCTGTGTAATCACTGACTCGGTGTTTAGCCATGGTGATCTTTTTGTCAAAGCCCGGCCCATTGGCGGTTTGAGTATGATCGACAAAAAGGAAGCTGACGACAAAATTATTGCTGTTTTAAATCAGGACATCACTTATGGCGAAATTGAAGATATTTCGCAGTTGCCTGCCGCTGTGATTACAAGGCTGAGACATTATTTCCTCAGTTACAAACAAAGTTTTGCTGAAGGCAATAAAAAGCCAGTGGTTACTATCCCTGAGATATACGGTGCTGCTGAGGCTCGCGAAGTAATTGCCCTCAGTTTGGCTGATTACAAGGAGCTGTATGGTACCGTTGCAGAGCGACTTGAGGAGCTACAGCAATTGTTTGCGCAAAGTAATCATGGATGACTTCATTGATTTTGCAGTTGCAATAAACAAATGGCAGTATGATTTATTTCTTCTATCCACAGCACCGCTGGGTGACTGTGCCCTTTGATATTTGAGTAAAAGGTTATGACTAATCAAACCAATCAAGAAGATTTATCGCAAAATACAAATCTCGCCGCGACCCCTGGGACAGCGGCACCGCACAAGGCTGTCTTAAACCTCCGGACTCGCGTGGTGCCACTAGAGAGCCGTCATATTGTCGCTATCGGTGGGGCGTTATCTAAGCTCCCGGCCGCTTGTGGGCGTGGGCGCATTTTTGAATATCTGCTTGGCTTGCAAAAGCTGGAGCGCATGCAAAATATACTCTTTATCAACACTGCCACTGGTGACGATAGAGAGTCGAGAGAACAGTTTATAGAGAGCTGGAATGTGCTCAATATACCCTGTACTTATAGCTTCCTTGATTTGTTTAAGCGCACGCCGCCTGACCTTAAGTCAATTTTGCATAGCCAGGATATTATCTTTGTCAACGGCGGCAACACCAAGAGTATGCTTGCTGTCTGGCGCGCATACGGTGTCGATGTGTTGTTGCGTGATGCCTGGGAGCTGGGTGTTGTACTGGCTGGCTCCAGTGCTGGTGGTATTTGCTGGTTTGAGAGTTGTCTAACTGACTCTTATGCTGAGTCGTTTACTTGTCTGCCGGCAATGTCACTACTGGCTGGCAGTTGCTGTCCTCACTATGATGGCGAGGTCGGCCGGCGCGAGACTTATCATGCCATGGTGGCTAGCGGTCAACTGGCTGATGGTTATGCCATAGACGAGTGTACCGGCATACATTTTGTCGGCGCTAGCGCGCATAAGGTGATTACAGTGAGCGGCAACAAACAAGCTGCTGCCTACCGTGTCACCAAGCAAGGCGACAAAGTCATGGAGGTAGCAATGCCCGCCACCAGGCTCAATCGCTTACGCTAAATAGAGTCGCGAGCGCATTTGTGCTCGTTTTAATTGATTTAGCAACTCAGGGACCCCTGGGTTGCTTTGTTTTGGAGTAGTTTATGATTATAAAAGACCCTCGCAATCGCGAATTGCTGCAAATAATCGGCGGTGTGATCTGGTTTGTGGCAGCACTGGCCGCTATCATCCTTGGATTTTTGAGTGATGATGAGACCGCTGCTGTCGCAGTGATTGTTTCTGGCACTGGCATCCTGGCATTTGCTAGTGCAATTTTGACTTGCTTGTTGTTCAGGTCTAAACCGGTGCTAGAGTCAGTCGTCTTGGCACTGTCCATGGTGCTATCGGTTGATAGCGCTGGTTATATGCTTGGTTATTTTAGCGAGCATGGTTTTTTGCGAGATATCAATTCGTCCAGTGCTAGCTTGGTGCTTGCTGTTTTGCTTGCCCTGGTTGTAATTGGCGCCACCGTTTTTGGAGTAGCTCTGCTTAGCCGTACTGCTACTGTCCTGACCAAAACAATCAACAATAAACTGGAGTTAGTCATGATCAATGTTCATTCAATTTTTGCAGTAATTACTTTATTGATTGCCAACTATTTGCTCTGTCAATGTCTGACCTGGCGCATCGATACCATTTTGGTGCGGCATGGTGCCATCACTAGTGGTAACCCTGATTCGGTGCGGTTTAATACACGCTTGAGCGCACTTGGTGGGCCTATCGGGTTGCTAATTGTTACTGTGATTGCCTATGCCGTTGCCGTGCCTTTGATTTTACAGATTACTGATGGTGCGCGGACTTTTCTATTAACTGTGGCAGGTCTGGTAGGAGTCATGGTTTTGGCTTATTTTATCTACGCTCATTTTAATCAGGCAAAATTGGCTAGCGACTTCGTTCGAGATTCTCAAAAGCCTGTGCCTGTTTACCGACCTAAAACACCCGGCGAGGCGCTATTTGATCTTTTGAGATTTTGCTTTTACGCCTTTGGTCTGTGTGTTGCCGTAATGTTGACAGGTCTGGCAATGCTGGCTTTCTACAGCATATTTAAGGGATTTTGGGACAATCAAATATTTGCTTATATTGGTGGCGCAGTTGGCGCTGGTATTGGCATATTTATGAGTTATGTCGCCTATTTGCGCAACAGCTAGTTATGAGTTCGCGCTATTTATTTACTAGGTAGGACGATAGTAAGATGTAGTTAGTTTTTATCGATTCATTAGCGCCTTCCCAGCCTGGGTTGGCGCTTTTGCATTCTAAGCAAATTTTTTTGTGACAATCGGTAGACGACCGGTCTATTTACTGCTATGATCTTTGCGTTGGATAGGAGATTAAAAGCAAAATGATTACAGGCGAAAAAACAGTATCTGCAGAGACCTTGCTAAATAGCTTGAAGTGGCGTTATGCCGTAAAGAAGTTTGATCCTACCAAAAAGCTCAATGACGAGACCTGGACCGCTTTGCAAGAGTCTCTCGTGCTCAGTGCTTCAAGCTTTGGTCTGCAACCCTGGAAGTTTGTAGTAGTCACAACTCAATCCATCAAAGATAAATTGCCCGAGCACTCCTGGGGACAAACCCAGGCTGCTGACTGCTCTCATCTAGTGGTGATTTGTCGCAAGGATGGTATTGATGAGGCTTATGTAGATCATTACCTCCAGGCTATCGCCACTGCCCGTGGTGTGACTGTAGAGAGTCTACAAAGTTATGGCGGCATGATGAAAGGCTTTATCAATAGCCCCACGGACAAAGCTGAGTGGATGACCAAGCAATGCTACATAGCACTCGGCAATCTTCTGTCATCAGCTGCAATTTTAGGCGTTGATGCTTGCCCCATGGAAGGCTTTGATAGTAAAGCTTATGACAAAATACTTGGTCTGGAAGCGCTCGGTTGCCGCTCTGTAGTGGTCTGCCCACTTGGTTATAGAGCCAAAGACGATCACTACGCCGATCTTGCTAAAGTAAGATTTGATGCCAAAGAAGTGGTGATTGCTTTATAGCAATTGTCGGACTCTGTTACTGGTCAAAGAGTTGAAGTCGGCCATTGCCCAGGCGGCTCAGTACTGGCCCTTTTGGTAGTTTTTCGACGCCGCCGGCATGCGATTTTTGCCAGGCGCCGTCGATAAGCTCAAACTTGTGGGATGAACTCTCAAGTTTTGTCAATTGGCCTTTGTCGTTATAACCAAAAGTATAGTGTGTTTGACCATCGGAGACTGAGCTTAGCTTGCCATTGAAGAAGAACGCAGAACTTCTCTCTGGTCCCTGGTAAATTGTTCTCTCTCCAACTTTGGCCAGTTCCTTAAGTCCTAATGACTGCAAGCCATCTGCTGTTGCTTCGCTTAGAGGTACAGTGGGGAGATTGAGGACTTTGTCGCGTATCAATGCCGTAGTCTCGGGGAAATGTTTGGTGAATCTGTTTTCGCCTATGAGCAGGTCACTGTGGATATCAGCAAAGACTTCGCTACGAGCGTCAGAATGGCGCCCTCCCGCTTGACGAATGCCGCTGGCGTCATGCCTGGCAGGGTTGTCCCGGTGAGTACCGATGCCATCTAGACCGAGTTGTTTGAGATGGTAGCCATTGTTTGCCAGGTTGTAGTCTACAGTTTTGGCGATGACTTCGCGCTCTGTCGGACTGGCAGCATCGAGAGCCTTAGACAGTTGTTGCATATCGGCATAAACAGCCTTTTGAAACTCTGGTAAATCTGAAATCTGGCGACCAATCAGTGGTCTTCCAGCTTCTGCTGATCTGGCAAACTCAGGTTTTTTCAAAATATCGCCGACTGTAAGGCTATCGACCGGATGGCCCAGTTCGTGCGCCACAGCGCGTTGAACAGTGTTGCCGGGCCAATTTTCTTTGCCTGCAAGAGAGTTTTCTACGATCACTATTGCCTTTTTGTCTGGAGCAAAAAACGCTACTGAATCAGACTGGGTTTTGCCTGGTTGTCCTCTAATTGGTGTATCTAAAAAGGCTCTGTCTGTAGTGAAGTCATGGATGTTGCCCACTACTTGTACCGAGATGCCCTGTTCCTTTAGTTTTTGTTGTATTTCGGCAGGCAGAGCTTGCACCGATGATCCTACTTTGTCGGCAAAGGCTGGCGAAGCCCCCTCTAGCTTGAGTGGTAGACCTGGCTTGAGGGATGCTCCTTCGGCAATTGCTTCTCCGGTTTTGGCCAGCTCTTGTGCTGTTTTGTTTTCTACTGGTGTTTCTACTCTAGATGTGTGGGCTGGCACTTCTGTACTGGTTGGTTTGCTCGCCAATTCTGGGCGAGTCGCAGCCACTTCTTCGCTGATTGGCTTTGCCTTAAGCTGAGTAGCAGTAGTGGTTTCGGTTTCGATGTGTTTGGCTGAGGCACCAGGGGTAGTGCGGACTTCTAGCTTGGATGCGATTTGCTCTCCTGCTTTTTGGGTGGCTCGTCCAGCATAAGCGGCGGCACCACCCTGGATAAAGTCACTGACAAACTTGTCCGGCTTAAATTCACCTCGAGCAAGTGATGTCCCGGCTGCTTCGGTGATACCGCCAGCTGCTATCCTTGTGGCCAGTCTAGCGACAGTAGTGGGTGCGCCTGTAGCTAGTGTGGCAGCTGTGATAGCACCATCGAGCAGTATTTGAGTCTGTCGTTCTTTGGAGTCTTTGTTTTGTTGTAGTGATTTGCCAAAAAATTCGTCCAGTTGTCTTTGTTGTTCTGGGGGCAGTGCTTTGCGAGCATGCTCGTAAGATTTTTGTGCTTCCTGGTGTAGCTGGGTGGCTCTATCTAAAGTCAGGGCAGTGCCATCGAGGGTCAGACCACCGCGGTTTTTTAGATACTGCTGGTAGTTTTCGTAGAGTGTTTGGCGCCCATCTCCCTTTTCATTGAGAGCCGCTTTTAAGGCAGGACTTTCGGCATCATTGGCTCTCCCCAGGACTTTGTCTTTAAGTTCACCCGGATATTTCCAGGACCAGTCAGACTTTGCCTTAGCCAGTTGCTCGGGTGAGGCCTTGTCTAGTGATTCGCTCAGTCCTTTTGCGTCCTTACCCTCGATGCTGTATGAGCGGGCCAGGTCCTCCAGTCTTACTTCGCCTTGTTTGGCAACGTTGCTTGCCAGTGCCTGACGGTCGGGACTTGTGGCTAGCTTGTCGACAAACTCCTTTTGTTCAGTTGCTGGCGCTTTTGCTAGATTTTGGTAAATGTCATTGATCGGCAAATTGAGTCTGTATTGTTGTTCCAGTGACAGTTTGCCACCACTTTCTGCCAGCTGGCGACGTATGCCTCGTGCTTCACTAAGTTGATCTGTAGGGTTTCCCGTTAAAGGCTCATTTAGAAGTAAGGGTTTTTCACTTTGGCGCCTCGAAGAAAGTCCATTAAAAAGCGCTGTGTCAAGCGTGCGACTGGCCTGTCTTTCTTCTTCTGTTTGCTTAGCATCAGGACGTCCTAAACGTTTTGCCAGTTCTGGATCAGCCAGTAATTCTTGTACATCCTTGACACTCAGTGGTTGACCCGCCAGACGACTGTGCTCTATTTTGTCCAGTCCATCAAGTTTGGGTGGTTGACCCGTAGTTTCGACTTGCTTGAGTAGGCGCTCTGATAACGGTAAGGATTCGGCTGGTCCCTTTGCCAGTTGTGCTTTGACTTGCTCGCGCACGGCCGGGTCGTCGCGGTACTGTCTGGCTTGTTCTGGTGTGATTTCGGTAAGCGCTTTTAGTGATTCACTCAACTGTTGTTTGTGGCTGCCTGATTGAGCATCCTTAAGTGATACATCGAGCGGGCGTCCTACTTTCTCGGCTTCGCTATAACTCTCCTTGGCGCTTTTTTCGCCCACCAGTGATTTTATTCGAGTCGCTTCTTCAGGGCTTTGAGCAAACTTATCCACGGCTTGTTCAAATTGACGTTTAAATGCCTGTCCTTCTGTGCGCTCGGCCTCAGTGGTGCCGTGCTCGGCGTTGCGCAGAGTGCGCCAATCCTGTTCACTGAGCTTGCCTGCTGCCTTGAGAGCGTCGCTGCTTGAATGACTTGAGCCCCAAAGCGTGCCGTCCCTTTCGGTTCGTCCCAATTGCCCAACAACAGTCTCTCGACCATTTAACAGCGTATCTTGCCAGCGCAGAGAGTCGCCCCGATTGCCTGCCTGATCAAATTTACCCTGTAGTTGGTCGTAAAACTTGAGTGAACGCTCTTGTTCTGGGCTGAGCGGTTCTTTCGATTCGGGGTTTGCTTGTCGTTGTTGTGCCAGTTCATAGCCCCGGGTGAATTCTCTTCTTTCATCAGGACTGGCGGTTTTTACTGCCAGATCTGTATTTTCTTTGTTGCCAAAAAAGTATCCGGTGTTGGCTTCTGTAACAGTGCTAAGTTTGACTCGACCATCTTGCAGATAGTCACGGAGAATGGGATCTACTCTATTGGTTGGATCTGCCAGGTGTGCTTCGGTCAAAGATGACGATGGAATTCTTTGTTGGAAATTGCGTAAAAGACCGGCATTAAAAGCCCGGTCTCCTTTGAGACCTTCTCTAGTTGCTCTGGCTTCTGGTGAATTGCCCGCTACTGATTCAATAAGCAAGTCTCTGTCACCGCTTTTGGCTCCCAGGCGCGCAAGATCAGTGCGTTCTTCTACCGTTGGTGGGCGGTTTTCTTTGGCAGCTGTGCGGTATGTGTCGATTGCTTTTAAGGTGTTTTCGGAGACACCGGCGCTACGAAATGCTTCTTCTACTGAGCCAGCGCCAGTCTTTTTTGTAAAGTCAGCTTGTGCTTTTTCTATTTGCTCACTGTTAAGAGTGCGATAAAGCAAGCGCAGCTGTCCATCACGCTTTTGGGGGTCACGCTCAGCCAGCGAAGATTGCAAGAATGAGGCGTCGTCGGTTTCTTTGGGGCGGCTAGTAGCGCTTTTGCCATCATAGACTTCAAATGCTGGCAGGTGCTTGCCGGCGGACTCTGGGCTGCTAGTCGGGACTTCGGGTTTAGCTAAGGTATCGGTCAGACCGGATTTCTGCTGGTCTTTGGTTGTGGCGTCACCGGCGTCTTGTACTTTAGGTGCTGGCGTGTTTCCCTCCAGGCTCAAGGATTCTCTTGCCTGGGTAGCCTGCGGTTGCACCTGCGGCTCATCTTTGACTGTAGATTCAGGGCGATCTGCCATAGTAAAAAAAGAAAATTAGTAACTGCAGGATATTATTCCCTCAGCTACGTGAAAGTTACTGGATAGTCCCGAGCCGGGCTTTGTTTAAGCCTGTCTACAATTTCATGGCAAGCATCTGCTTTGCCATAAACAGTTCTTCGTTGGCGGCAATCACCCAAATTTGTACAGTGCTCTCGTTTGTGTGGATAGCGCGGTCCTGGGCTCTATCGCTTGCTTTTTGAGTGTTGAGGCTGTCGTCGATTTTGACCCCCATGTAGTCGAGGTCCCGGCACAGTGCGGCTCTTACAGTTGCGCTGTGCTCGCCAATACCGCCAGTAAAGACAATGGCATCGAGACCGCCCATTGAGGCAATCATCGCTCCTGCCTGGGTTTTTAACTTGTGCTGGTAGATGTCTAGAGCTCTGGCTCCGTTTGATATGCTAGCTTCATTGACTTTGCCTGCTTCGCTTGCCTGGCTATTGCCTTTAGCCGCCAGCTCCTCCACCTTTTGCATATCCGACTCACCTGCCAGTCCTTTTAGACCGCAGCTAGAGTTGAGGTATTTTTCGGCGTCCTCTATGGATAGATTTTGTTTGCGCATCAAATAGAGTACGGCTCCCGGGTCGATAGCGCCGACACGAGTGCCCATGACTAGCCCATCTAGTGGCGTAAAGCCCATAGTGTTGTTGACACTTTTGCCATCAACAATAGCTGTCAGTGATGCCCCCGCGCCCAGGTGGCAGACAAGTACTTTTGTGTTTTCGGCGTACTCGCGGCTGTTGCGCGGAGCGCGCCTTGTACTGCAAGCTTCTTGATTTGATGGGTCTTTTGATTGCGCCCGGTTAGCGCTAGTAAGCTCACACAAGCGCTCCACAATATACTGACAGTTTATGCCATGGAAGCCATAGCGTTCGATTTGTAGCTCTTTGCTGACTGTCCTGGGGAGTGCATAGAGGGCGGCTGCCTGCGGTATTGTGCGGTGAAATGCCGTATCAAAGCAGGCCGCTTGTGGTACCGCTGGCAGTGCTACCTGCATGGCTTCGATCGCTTGCATGCTGACTGGATTATGTAGTGGGCAAACTCACTCAAAGCTTTAATTTGAGTGATTACTTCACTTGTGAGCATGCGGGGCTCGGTGTAAGCGCCGCCATGCACGATGCGGTGCACGATTAAATCGAGATCCCTATTTTTGTCCAGCAAGGTCTCTATTGCTTTGACGGTTACATCCTGTCTTTCGCCAGTCAGTGCAGACTCGGATGTTTGCACTCTGGCGTCCGCACCAGCTCCCCCGTGCTCTCCATCTCCCCCGTCTGCCCCGTCTATTCCATAGCGACTTATCGCTAACGAGTGGTTGCCTGTGCTTTTGATTTTGAGATGTAGTGTTGCTAGTTTTTTTAGCTCGCTACTGGCACTGTCGGCTCCAGCGCTTTTGCCACCCTCATAGAGGGCGGCTTTAACACTACTGGAGCCGCAGTTTAAGACCAGTATCTGCATATTACAGCTGCCACTGCCAGTTGGCGACCTCAGGCATGTCCTCACCATAGTGATGGATATACTCTTTGTGATCGACCAGTTTGTCTTGCATCAGCTGTTTGACGTGAGCTGCTTTGTCGGCTAGATGCGGCACTCTATCGATAACATCCATAACAAGATGGAAGCGATCGAGGTCATTCATCACAACCATGTCAAATGGTGTGGTTGTGGTGCCTTCTTCTTTGTAGCCGCGCACATGGAGATTGTTGTGGTTTGTGCGGCGATAAGTCAGTCGGTGAATCAGCCATGGATAGCCGTGATAGGCAAAAATAACTGGCTTGTTGCTGGTGAATAGCGAATCGAAATCTTTATCGTTGAGTCCATGGGGATGCTCGCCAGCTGGCTGTAAAGTCATCAAATTCACTACGTTGACTACGCGGATTTTTAGCTCTGGTATATGTTGGCGCAAAATGCTTACAGCCGCCAGTGTCTCCAGTGTTGGCACATCGCCAGCACAGGCCATGACCACATCGGGCTCACCACCCTGGTCATTGCTGGCAAAGCCCCAGATACCAGCTCCTTCGGAGACGTGGCGGATTGCTGCTTCCATAGAGAGGTATTGCAGCGCTGGCTGCTTGCCTGCTACTACGACGTTGATGCAGTTGCGACTGCGCATGCAGTTATCGCCGACCACCAGTAGTGTGTTGGCATCTGGCGGCAAAAATACACGGATAATACTGGCGCCTTTATTGACTACGTGGTCGATAAAGCCCGGGTCCTGGTGGCTAAAACCATTGTGGTCCTGGCGCCAGACATGGGAAGTAAGCAGATAGTTGAGCGATGCAATGGGTCTGCGCCAGGCGATGTCTTCGCAGGTTTTAAGCCATTTGGCATGCTGGTTAAACATTGAGTCAATGATATGGATAAACGCTTCGTAGCAGCTAAACAAACCATGACGTCCGGTGAGCAAATAGCCTTCTAAAAAGCCCTGGCAGAGATGCTCGCTCAATACCTCTACGACCCGTCCGTCTCTAGCTAGGTGATCATCAGTTGGCAATATCTTGTCCATAAAGACACGATTCGTCACTTCAAAGACTTCATCAAGACGGTTACTGGCAGTCTCATCTGGACCAAAGACACGGAAGTTTTTGGCTTTATTGTTGAGGGCAAAAACATCTTTGAGATAACGGCCAAGGATACGAGTGGCTTCGCCCGTGGTGGCGCCTGGTTTATCAAATGTGAGAGCGTAGTCTCTAAAATTTGGCAAGATCAGATCTTTGAGCAATATACCGCCATTGGCATGGGGATTGGCTCCCATGCGACGCTCACCTCTGGGGGCAAGGGCGGCCAGTTCTTCGATGAGCTTGCCATCCTGGTCAAATAGTTCTTCGGCATGGTAGCTCTTGAGCCATTCTTCCAGCTGCAGGCGGTGTTTTTCGTTTTTGCGGGTGTTAGCCAGAGGCACCTGGTGTGAGCGGAAGTTGTCTTCAGTAGGCAAGCCATCCACTTCTTTAGGACCGGTCCAGCCTTTAGGCGAGCGCAATACAATCATTGGCCAGGTGGGGCGCTCTACTGTACTTGCGTCTTTTTGTTGGCGCGCTTTTGTCTGTATCGCTTTGATCTCGGCAATGACTTGCTCAAGAGTCTGTGCCATCTTCTGGTGCATGGCCTCAGGCTCGTGACCCTCGACAAAGTAAGGCTTGTAGCCATAGCCTTCCATTAAGCTAACCAGCTCACTCTCTGGTACACGAGCCAGGATAGCGGGATTGGCAATTTTGTAGCCGTTGAGGTGCAGTATCGGTAGCACTGCTCCATCTCTAGCTGGATTAAGGAATTTATTAGAGTGCCAGCTAGCTGCAAGCGGTCCAGTCTCAGCCTCGCCGTCGCCTACAACACAAAGAGCCAGCAAGTCTGGATTATCAAAAACGGCGCCATAGGCGTGCAACAGGCAGTATCCTAGCTCACCACCCTCGTGGATGGATCCTGGTGTCTCAGGGGCGACGTGTGACGGGATGCCGCCTGGGAAGCTGAATTGCTTAAAGAGTTTGCGCATGCCATTGGTGTCTTGTGAAATGGCTGGATAAAACTCGGAATAGGTACCCTCTAGGTAGGTGTTAGCGACTAGTGCTGGTCCGCCGTGACCTGGTCCTGTAATAAAAATGGTGTTGAGGTCGTATTTGTTGATCACACGATTGGCGTGAGCATAAATAAAGTTGAGACCGGGTGTTGTGCCCCAGTGACCTAAAAGCCTCGGTTTGACGTGCTCCGCCTCTAGAGGGACCTTGAGTAAGGGATTGTCAAGGAGATAAATCTGTCCCACTGATAGATAGTTGGCCGCTCGCCAGTAAGCATTGATTTTGTTCAGTTGGTCACTGCTAAGCGGCGCATCAGCTTGAGTGTTTGTTTTGTGGTCGGGTGCTTGTATCTTGCTCATCTCATACCTATTAAAATCACGCTGGCGGGCCTATTTTACGCCCTTTGCATGATTAAGTCGGCAGACTTGCTTGAGATGCTAAGGTTTCCAAAGATGAGTAAAGACAAGCAAAAATTAAGTATGGCAATAATGTCATAGCTTTTGACGTGCCACTATTTATGGTGGCGTCATCTCAACTCTTGTGGAGTTTTACTTGTTGCGTCCAATTTTTGCACTTTAAGGGCTTGCTGCTGATTGTTCAAATTGGCTGATTGTGCGATTTTGCTCATTTTGAGGTCAGCTAAATGTGCTCGGGTTAATAACCACTTATATTGTGTGCCCTTTAGTAAGGATTGCCAGTAATACTGGCTTTTAGTCTTCTAAGTTATGTCACTTAAACTCGGCAATTGCTCCGTAATTATGTTAAATGCACTAGAATTGTGACGGTGACCTATGATGATTGACCTATGAAGTATCAAACTTTTATCGATCTGGCTAAGCACAGCACACTTGTCGTGCTTATGGCGTGTGCCACAATCTCCCTATCTGGTTGTGACAAGCCCGAGTCTCATGGCGCTGAAATGCCCCCTGCTATGCCCGTTGTCGTCGCTCCTCTGACCAGTGCCATGGTCAAAGATGCCGAGACTTTTGTGGGTACACTCAAGGCACGTAAGACTGTGGTGATAAGGCCACGCGTCGAAGGTTATATCACCGCTATCAATGTTGTCTCTGGCGAGAGTGTTGGCAAAGGCGCAGCACTTGTAGAGATAGACACAGCTAAGCAAAAAGAAGCCCTGGCAAGCAGGTTGGCTACTCGTGAGTCGATGGTGGACGAAAAACTATCAGCTGACGAAAACTTGCATGCCCTTTTGGCTAATCGACAAGCTAAAGTCGCCACACTCAACTATCAACAGAGTCAATACCAGCGCTATAAAGGACTTAAGGCCGAGGGTGCTGTCTCGCAAGAAAGCGTGGACCAGTATTTTACTCAGCTCAAGTCAGCCGAAGCTGAGCTGGCTGCAATCGATGCTCAAATACGCGGTCAGGAGTCGATGATCAATCGCTCCGCCAAAATGCTTAAAGAGAGTAACTCTCAAGCCAATCAAGAGCGTGTACAGCTGGCCTATCACACAGTGGGAGCGCCGTTTGCTGGAGTGATTGGTGATGTGCCTGTAAGAGTGGGCCAGTATGTCGAGACAAGCACAGAGCTGACTACTCTTGATCAAAGCCGCCCTCTAGAGGTTTATGTAAACGTCCCTGCTGAGCTAAGTACAAAACTCAAGCTTGGTTTGCCCATTGAGCTACTTGATGGCCATGACAAAAAGATTGGCGAGTGTCCAATTACCTTTGTCTCGCCCGAAGTCGGCGGCGAAAGCCAGACTGTCCTGGTCAAAGGTCTGTATGACAATATGGATAGTAAGCTGCGCTCCAATCAGCAAGTAACTTGTCGTGTCGTCTGGCAAAAGCGTCAGCGCATGCTCGTGCCCACCAACAGTGTCGTCCACATCAGTGGGCAGGACTTTGTTTTTGTCACTAGACCCAGCGGTGGTGGCTTTATTGCTAAGCAGCTGCCTGTCACGCTCGGCGATATCCATCAAAATGGCTATGTCGTACTTGATGGTATGAAGTCTGATGAAAAAGTCGTTGTCTCTGATGTGCAAAGACTTTATGAGGGGCTAGCCATAGCGCCCACAGACAAAGTCGCAACCAATTCGGCTAAAGCCACACAAGGAAACCCCTAGTTTATGTTTGCAATGGTGGATTTTTTCATTCGCCGGCCAATTTTTGCCACGGTGATTGCTCTCATCATCATCCTGGCTGGCGCAGTCAGTATCCCGACTTTGCCCCTGGCAGAGTATCCAGAGATTTCACCACCTAAAGTAAGCGTTACCTCGACCTATACCGGAGCTAGCTCTCAGGTGGTGGAGTCGGCTGTGACCACGCCGCTGGAGCAACAAATTAACGGTGCTCAAAACATCAAGTACATCACCTCCACCAGCGGCAACGATGGCACCTCCACCATCAACGTCACTTTTGATCTGGAGCGTGATATCGACCTGGCTGCTGTCGACATCCAAAACCGCATCTCGGCGGCTCAGGGACGTTTGCCAGAAGAAGTCAAACGCACCGGTGTCACAGTCAACAAAGTCTCCAACTCATTTGTTTTGGCTATTGGTATCCTCACTCCCGATAACCGCTATTCCAGTCAATTTCTCTCTAACTATGCCGATATCTACATCAGAGACGCCCTCAAGCGTGTCAAAGGTGTAGGGGATGTGCGCATCTTTGGTGAGCGCAAATACTCCATGCGAGTCTGGCTCGACCCGCACAAATTAGCCAATAAGGGTATTACGGCTCAAGAAGTCGTCACCGCCATCAATGATCAAAATATTCAGGTGGCTGCTGGTCAAATCGGTCAAGCACCGCTTGATCAAAATCAAATGTTTCAAATGAGTGTGCGCGCTGTCGGTCGTCTCAAAAAAGCCAGTGAATTTGAAAACATCATCATCCGCTCTGGCAAAGACGGACAGCTTGTGCGCATCAAAGACGTCGGGCGCGCTGAGCTGGGTGCCGAAGACTATCAAAACGTAGTGCGCTTCCGCGGCAAGGACGCAGTTGGTATTGGTGTATTTCAAAGACCCGGCTCTAATGCTCTAGAAATCGCCACCGGCGTGCGTGCCGAAATGGAGCGTCTCGCTAAGAGATTTCCGCCTGGTATGACTCACGAATTTGCCTTTGATACAACGCGCTCAGTCAAAGAATCAATCAAAGAAGTAATCATTACACTGCTGCAGGCCATTGGGCTTGTGGTTTTGGTTATCTTCCTTTTCTTGCAGAGCTTCCGCTCCACACTTATCCCTGTCATCACTATTCCAGTCTCTTTGATTGGTACTTTTGCTGTGATGAAAGTATTGGGATTTAGTATCAATACACTCTCTTTGTTTGGCATTACACTCGCTACCGGTCTTGTGGTGGACGACGCCATTGTGGTTATTGAAAACATCACTCGTTTGATGCATGAGCGAGGTATCAATGCCCGAGAGGCTTCTTCTCTGGCCATGCGCGAGGTAACAGGCGCTGTCATTGCCATATCGCTTGTACTTGGCGCTGTGTTTATTCCGGTGGCGTTCTTCCCGGGTACTACCGGTCAGCTCTACAAGCAGTTTGCTCTGACCATTGCCATATCGGTTGCTATTTCTACTCTTAACGCCCTCACACTGACACCGGCTCTCAGTGCGCTCTGGCTCAAAAAAGGTAATCTTGAGGGCTCCAAATTATTTGCACCAGTCAACTGGCTAATCAATTTGGCCCGCAGTCTCTATACAGGCTCTCTGGGTCTGGTACTCAAAGTCAAAGCCCTGGTGTTGATAGGGTTTGTCGCTTTATTAGGTTGTACTTACTGGCTTACCAAAGCTGTCCCCACCGCCTTTATCCCAGATGAAGACGTGGGCTACATGATTATCATTGTGCAGGCACCCGAGGGTGTGTCGATTAACTACACAGTCAATGTCCTCAAAAAAATCGAAAAAGAACTGGAAAAATGTCCTGAGATAGTCTCATCATTTGGTGTGGGAGGTTTTAGCTTTACAGGCACAAACCCTAACAATGCTATTGTGTTTAGCTCGCTCAAAGACTGGCATGAGCGCCACGGCGAAGAGCATTCATTGCGCGGTGTAATCAACAGGCTGCGTGGTCCCTTATCGACTATCACCGAAGCAACGATCATTCCCTTTAACCCGCCTGCAATCCAGGGGCTTGGTAACTTTGGCGGCTTCGTTTTTGAGCTCCAAGATATGTTTGGCACTGATATCGGTGCGCTAGCTGATGTCACCAAGCAGGTGATGATGCAAGCTGGTGGCGAGAAGCAATTGACTGGTGTGTTCTCGCCTTTTACAGCTAATAGCCCGCAGCTCATTACGGAGATCATGCGAGACAAAGCGCGCGCACTCAAAGTGCTCGTCGCCGATATCTTTGGCACCATGGAGATAATGCTGGGCTCGCGTTATGTCAATGACTTTGACCTGGGCAACCGCATCTACCGTGTTTATGTGCAGGCTGATCAGCTATTTCGCTCTAATCCCAGAGATATCGATGGGCTCTATGTGCGCTCTCAGACTGGTGAGATGATTAGTCTCGCCAATCTAGTCAAAGTCGAGCGCACAACTGCGCCACAGACTATCTCGCACTACAACTTGTTTAGATCGGCAGAGGTTAACGGATCCGCTGCTCCTGGTATATCCAGCGGTCAGGCTATTACCGCGATGGAGAGTCTGGCTAAGCGTGTCCTGCCTCAGGGGATGAGCTACGAATGGTCTGGCATCTCGCTAGAAGAAAAAGAAAGCGGACCACAGACTTTTATCCTTTTTGCTCTCGGTATCGTCGTGGTCTTTTTGGTACTGGCAGCGCAGTACGAGAGCTTTGTCGACCCAGTTATCATCCTTTTGTCAGTGCCTCTGGCTATGCTCGGTGCGCTGTTATCGCAGTGGCTCAGGCATCTCGATAATGACGTGTTTTGTCAAATCGGGCTGGTTATGCTGGTGGGGCTGGCTAGTAAAAACGCTATCTTGATTGTGGAATTTGCTAATCATTTGCGCGCCCAGGGTAAGTCTGTGGAAGACGCTGTGCGCGAGGCTTGTGCCATAAGATTTAGACCAATCTTGATGACATCGCTGGCTTTTGTGTTTGGTATTTTGCCTCTAGTGTTTGCCACCGGAGCTGGTGCTCACAGCCGTCAGTCTCTGGGTACTGCTGTATGCGGTGGCATGGTGCTCTCTACTGTGTTGAGTCTTTATATCGTGCCTGTAATTTATGTTGTGGTCAAAAGGCTTGCGGGTGGTAGGGTTAAGCCACATGGTGAGGAGTATGACCTTGCCGCGGTTGGTCATGATGGCGCTCCTGGTGCTACTGAGACCGGTGAAGTGGTAGCTGTGTCTGACTCAGGTGTTGAAATCGCCAAGAATTCAGACAAGTAGTTCGCCAATTCGTAGGAGTATTTCATCAAGATGCCTAAAGAGCCAACTGGTGAAGACTTGTTCAAACTATTTATGCTTTTTGAGCAGAAGTATGAGGCGGAGGAGTTTGAAGCTGCAACTAACGCAATAAATAAACTTCTTGAGCTATGCCCTGAATGGGAGCATGGAAATGGCTGGTTGGACCTCTCCGCCTGCTATTTAGAGCGTAAGGATTACCGAAGAGCGCTTTCAGCCTGCTATAAATCTTTGGAGTTTCCAGGTATGGAGGCTAGCGTAGCCGATAATTTGACGCTCGCTCTAGCTGGCTGCGGAGAGCTAGAAGATGCACTGCGAGTACTGAAGCAAAGTCTTGAGTCCCATCTTCCTCTTTCACCAGAATCAGTTTCGAGTTTGATACCGGCATTGTCAGGTTTTCTTCGAGAACTTGACCCCTTTTGGCAGATTCAAGATAGGAGTATTTATGAAGAACTGATGAGGGAATTGCCGTCCGCAGCTGAGTTGTGGTCTAAGTGTCGAGAGTCCTTGGTCTGATGTCAATTACATTCCCTGGTAGTTCTGGATAAACTACTGCCTACATAGTTCAGAAGTTGATTCTTCTATAGAATTGATTAGAGTAGTCAAAAGCGGGATAGGGTGTGAGAATTTATAGGCGTACTGCACGGCCTGATGGGTCTTAAAGCAAAAATGTGGGGATATTTACTCTGTCCTCGTGCATACCGTGCCTGTGCACAAAATGGCTTATAGCAGCACACGAAGGCTAAAATTCAAGATTTTGCGCGCTCCACTTTTTTGAAGAACGCTGGTGCAGTTTGGGCTATCTTCTCTTTGTCTGTCATGTGTTTCCACCAATCTTCTGCAATTGGTAGATCCGCTAGAATGCGCTTGGCACAGCCGATTAGGTCTCCGTCTTCATAGTTATACCAGTAGTCTGGAACCAGACCTTGCACATCTATGACTTCAGGATTCAGTCTTCGGCGTCCTGTGAATTTGAGGGCAGCTGTAGTCAGATTCTCAGGGGTGACGACATCGGCTCCGAATTGAACACTTGTAAATGGACTAGTAAAGCCATATTCCACACATAATTTAGCTTCACCATTAAGGTCTAATTGAACGGTAATTACATCGACGCCGTCAGTATGAATCCGTCGCCAGTCTGGATAGCAGCCAGTAAAGCCTATTTGCATAAGGTAAGGACCTAATATGTTTTCGAGTTGTTTATCTAATTCCTTGGCTGCTGGCAAGGTGATCCTCCCTGAAATTACGCACCCAATTTTACCTTAAGGCTGGCTTCCGTCGCACTATTTAGGTGTCGTAGATGCCAGAGTCCCACGGTTCAGTAAATGACATCACATTGCCAGGCAGCACTTCGACAGCCCAATACCCGTCGTATTTGCAGGGAATCATTCCAAGCAATTCACCGCTATGCTCGACAAAAAATGGTTTTACTTGAATGTCTTGGAACTGAAATGGTTCAAGCTGAGCTAGCCAGTCGGCCTCCAGCGCGCGTGCTCTTTGTTCATCGAACGTCGAGCGCGGTCCGAAGTTTTCGATTTTCGATTCGATTAGATCTCCAGACTCATTGAACAAAAATAGAACTACAAATTCGTCTCCACCGGGAACGAATATGGGAGGAAAGAAGAACTGGACACCAGTAGCAGTGCATCCAACGTATTTGGCAGGATAATCGTCATACTCAATAGTTATCAGCTCTGGTGGTCCCATGTTTTTATCTTCAGTTTTTGTCTTCAACACCTCTTTGAGTAGTTTGAAGTCGCGAATAATATCTTCGTTCATACTCACGGATGCCTCGATTAATAACCTTCTATAGAACACATTAGACTTTTGAGAATAACAGTGACAGGTTTTTTGCGTAAACTCAATGAGCTGAGGACTCTGCCAGAGTTAAAATATGAGACGGCCATGAGGCTTTTTGGATGAGTGGCGAATTGGCAAGCTCCGCTCTTTACAGATCTGAATAGTAAAAACACGAGGGTTTAGCGATGGGTTGGAAAGCTGCTTGTATAGTGACGGGAGATTGTGATTACGGCTATCTTGCTACCAGGCCAGCTCACGATCCACAGAGAGCCATACAACTGGTAAAAACTCTCGGTTATTTTGGATACTCTAAACATCAGACTACGGACTTTGATCCTTATCCTGAGCCGGGCACATTTGCTATTGGCGCCTATGCAAATGCGGTGCTAGTAGCCGATCAGGATCAGGTCTTTAATTGTATGGATAACAGGCACGCTAGTTTGTTTAAAAAAATGCTGGCGCTTTATCCGACCGGCAAGCTTTTGGGATTTGCCCTACAGAGTGTCTCGGATTATTTTGCCTATGTCTATTACGAGAATGGCAAGCTTGTCCGGGAATATTCTGGAGCGAGTGAGATGGGCATGATCTTTGACTCTGGTGATCCGCAGCGAGAAGAGATGCCGTACTACGAGAACTCGGAATTTGTCGATGGAGAGCGCGTCTTCAAAACCATTTCTGGAACTGAAACCTATCAAGAAAAAGGTGAAACCATGGGAATGCTTATGATTCACGATATTTGCAAGAAGTTTTTTGGTAAGCCACTTGATCAGTCGCTCGATATCGACGGTCTTCCGGCGCTGCAAGTCGAACTTTTTACCAAAAGAAAATTGGGAGAAGTTTCTCCACTAGAGATAGGAATCCTGGCGTCTGGTGCATACAGTAAAATTTTGGATGTTGTAAAAAGGCGGACTGAGTAGCTTGCGCTGCTGTCATGACCTGACTCAGTAAATTTAGACACCTGGAACTACACGGAGCCTCCCAATATCACCGCGCTAGCATTTTCAACAGAAAGAGACTCTTCCGCACTTTTCAGTAGGGTATTAGGCGTAAGATTATTGTCGTTAGCGTTTCAAGTGCTCTGCTTAGCCAGGACGTTTGAAACTAGTTATTGTGTATCCAGTCTAATTAGAGGAGTGGAAAAACTTCAGTGAACCCACCTGTGCCACCATTCACCCGCCAAAGCGCTGTTCAAAAGGTTCGTCTAGCCGAGGATGGCTGGAATTCACGAACACCTGAACGAGTTTGTCTGGCTTATTCTCAAGACTCAAAGTGGCGAAATCGATCTGAGTTTGTCACCGGGAGGGAGGCGATTGTTGCTTTTTTGACTCGCAAGTGGATCAAGGAGCTGGATTACCGATTAATAAAAGAGCTGTGGGCGTTTACAGACAATAAAATCGCAGTGCGTTTCGCATACGAGTGGCGCGATGATTCAGGGAATTGGTTCCGGTCGTACGGCAACGAAAACTGGGAATTTGATGAACAAGGCTTGATGACGGCTCGACACGCAAGCATCAACGATTTGCCGATTCAAGAATCAGAACGCAAATTCCACTGGGCGCTGGGACGTCGCCCAGATGACCACCCATCACTTTCAGAAATAGGGTTGTGAGTAAGACTGTTGCGATCAAGGACCAGCCGCCGCTCTAGGCTGCTGGCAGCTAGTGATCTGCCACTCTCTATGGTATCCAAACTTGCATTTCATGGCATGATTTTAAGTTGGGCAATGAGCCACGTTATTGTGCAATCTCAGCTCGGTCAGGGCGTGAACAGTGCCATCCAGCCTATAACGAGACTTAGTCTAAGTCTCCCTGATAGTTGTCCGGTTCGAATAATCCATTCACAAAGTGCTAGAAGTTCGCTGCCATCTGTGATTGTTATCGTTTTATTCTCAATTGTTTAGCTGGCCGGTTGTATCTAATGATTGCTGTTGGTTCAGGCAAGTCCCATGAAAATATGGCGCCGAACTTTCGGC